>JAZNPV010000087.1:0-23069 GCA_045589835.1 Faecousia sp. | reverse complement strand
TCGAGCTGTTGCACTGGCGTTTACGCGTCAATGGCTTCTCCCGGGGAGAAGCTGTCGAGCGAAGCGAGACTGATGAGGAATGCGGGCAGAAATGTTGGATTTTGCTTCTGATTGCAGGCTTTTTCCCTTCTGCCAATGCTCGCCGTTTCTCATCCGTCTTTTCACCGCTCATTTATGAGCAGTGAAAATCCACCTTCCCCCCGGGGGAAGGCATTGCGGCTTCGCCGCTAGACAGCACGATAAATACAAATTTGTGTTTGTTCATGGGGCCGTGGCGGTTGAAGCGCGGAATAACCGGAATAGATGTTGACATTTCAACATTCGTGTGCTATAATCCCAGATGTTGAAAATACAACATCCGGGAGATTGTTATGCTGGATCGCTTTGAACGGTTTTCTTACAGTATCTTTGAAATATCCCGATACTGGCACAAAATAGCGGCGGATGAAATGGCGCAGTATGATCTGAAAGGCCCCTACGCCACCTATCTGACTACATTGTACCGGCATGAAGCCGGTATTACAGCCGCTGAACTTGGCATACTTTGCGGAAAAGACAAGTCGGATGTTTCCAGAGCCATATCCGCCATGGAGAAAAAGGGTCTGTTAACACGGCAGACAGTCAATGAAAATACCTACCGGGCCCGGCTGAAGTTGACCGAACTGGGGAAAACTGCAGCAGAGCATGTTTGCCGCCGGGCTGCGCTGGTGGTGGAGCAGGCAGGAAAAGACCTGTCTGAAGAAAAGCGTGCGCAGTTTTATGAAACATTGGAGCTGATCGCAGCCAATCTGCGGCAGCTCAGCGAAAATGGGATCAGGGAGTAAGTGCCATGGGAGTAAAGATCATTACAGATTCTACAACAGACCAGATTCCGGCTGTGAAAGACCGGCTGACGGTAGTACCGCTGACGGTGCATTTCGGAGACGAAGAGTATATTGACGGAGTAACCATTACCCATAAGGAATTTTATGAGAAGCTGGTGGAAACGGATGTGATGCCCACCACCAGTCAGGCAACACCGGCAGCCTTTGCGCAGGTGTTTGAGCAGGTGCAGGCCGCCGGTGACAGCGCGGTGGTGCTGACCCTCTCCTCTGCCCTGTCCGGTACCTTTCAGAGCGCCATGATTGCGGCCCAGGATTTTGAGAATATCTATGTTGTGGATACCGGAACAACCGCCATCGGCTCAGGCATTCTGGCAGAGCTGGCGCTGACGCTGGCAGACAGCGGCATGGATGCCTGCAGCATTGCCCAACGGCTGGAGCAGGAGAAAAAACATGTCCGGGTCATTGCCATGGTAGATACATTGGAATATTTAAAAAAGGGCGGACGGATCTCCAGGACGGTGGCTTTTGCCGGAGGTGTATTGAACATCAAGCCGGTGCTGGCTATCGCCGATGGGGAAATCAGTATGCTGGGTAAAGCCCGGGGATCCAAACAGGGCAACAACCTGCTGGTGACTGAGATCCAAAAGACCGGCGGCGTGGACTTTGCAAAACCGGTGCTGCTGGGCTACACAGGGCTTTCCGACGTGCTGCTGAAAAAGTATATGGAAGACAGTAAGGCGCTGTGGGAAGCGGGAACAGACATTCTTCGCTATACTGCCATCGGCAGCGTAATCGGCACCCATGCCGGTCCCGGTGCCATCGCAGCCGCTTTCTTCAAAAAGAACGGCTGATCGTTGCAGCTATTCATGGAATAACAAACTGAAATTGGGTGCAAAAACCGTGCATGCCGCTATGGTGGCATGCACGGTTTTTCTATTTACTGCTTTATGCGTGACGCTCGTCCCAGGCCTTACGAACTGCGGCGATCATCTCGTCCACCATGGCAGCCCGGTCGGCAGCCTTGGCAACACCGGAGGAGGAGCCAGTGGCATCTGCGCCGGCGATAATGGTGTTGTACACATCGGTGCCGTTGGCGATACCCGCAGCGGTCAGCACCAGAATCTTGGGATCCACGCCCTTCACGGACTGCATGGCCGCTTCTACATACTCGGGTCCAACGCTGACACCGGTACCGATCAGCTCGGAGGGCTCAGCCACGATGATATCGGGCTTCATGGCAGCGATCCGGCTGGCATCCGCCATGGAATCGGCGCAGACGATGGTGGTCAGACCCACTTCATCAGCACGCTTGATGGTCTCCGCCAGGACTTCGGAAGTCAGGGGCTTTTCCACATGGTTCAGCATAACACCCTTGGCACCGGCAGCTACCAGAGACTCAGGCAGCGTATCAGCCAGTCCCCGGCCGGGATAGATGGGATCCATGTGAGGTGCAAACACCTGAATCCGCTTGGTCGCCTCCGCAACCCGGCGGATATCGATCACAGGACAGGTAAAAATGATGTCCACATCATATTTTTCCGCTGCCTTGTCTGCTGCCTGCGCCAGCGCCAGAATATCGTCGCCGTACAGGTAGGACTTGGGTCCGATCTCAAAAAAGGGAGGCTTGATAGTGCAATTTGACATATTGTTTTCCTTCTTTCTGAATGCTTTGTGTGTAATCCGAAAGGGACTTTCCGTTTCGGACATGAACATAAAAATTTGTCTTGAACGGCCATTGTTGAAACCGCTGACTGCTGATATACTGTAGCTGTGAATTATTTGTCCTGCTGACAGTACTTTTTCCGGTATTGCTGGGGTGTCATCTGGTAATGTCTGCGGAACACCTTATAAAAACCGCTTTCGGAATCATACCCCACTTCACCGGCAATTTCATTGACGCTTTTATCTGTGGTACACAGCAGCCACGCTGCCTGCTCCATCCGGGTCTGAGCCAGCTTCTGCTGAAAGCTCATGCCGTAAAATTCCATCAGGCACCGGTTCACCTGCCGTTCCGACATCTGCAGATATCCTGCCAGCTCTGTGATGCTTTTCTTATCCTTTTTTTCGGTAAAATAGTCATCGCAAAGGAACATACGGGGCGGCTCCCGGCTCACATCCTCCGCCATTTTATTGGCAATTCCCAAATGGCGAAATACCAGAATCATCAGTGATGTGAGCAGCGCCTGCCGCATTTCCTTTCGGAAGGGTCCCCCTTCATTCCAGTCCCGCAGGATTACCCTTCCCATATCCAGCATGGGTGTGGTTGCCGGAAAGATCATGTAATCCCGGACCCGGGAAGCCAACACGCTTTGTATGGATCTGGCCCGCGTATCCGGAGAGAAAAAGAAAGAAAGACGTTCAAACTCTCCGTCCCGGGAGAAAGGCTCATGGTACTGTCCCGGCGCGATCAGCACTGCCTGACCGGCAGAAATGCCCATAGCCTGTCCCTCAATGGTTAGCTGACAATATCCCCGCAGCACAAAATGCAGCTCATATACCGTGTGGCTATGGGGTACCTGCCGCCATTGATGCCACTTCTGCATATCCTCATGGAAGGTTCGCAGAATCTGCAGATGCAGCGTTTCGTTGTTTAACGAGACCGGAACGGTATCCATATCTCTTTTCACATACGTCCCTCCTCCCTGCCGCTGTTTATATCTACAGTATACCAACGGTTCTTCTTTCTAACAATGGCCATTTCGGACATTTATTTTATTTTTTGTCCGTTTTGAACAGTCGATTAAAAACAAATGCTAAATAAGGAGTATTATTATGAACAAGAACACTACCATCGGATTTATTTGCTGTGGCGAGGTCAACACGCCCTTTGAGCGGATCCAGCTGAAGCATGATGAAGCTCTGCAGGCGCTGCAGGCAAACTACGCGAACATCGTAGACGGCGGTATCGTCATCGACGATCCTGCCTATGAAACTGCTGATGCCGCCGTTGCCAAGCTGGCCGGTCTGGATCTGAGCTGCCTGATCGTCTGCGTTGCCGGCTGGGTCCCCACCCACGCAGTAATCCGTGTTACCGATCATTTCCGCCATGTTCCCATGCTGCTGTGGGGTCTGTGCGGCTGGAAGGAAAACGGCCGGATCATCACCACTGCCGAGCAGGCCGGTACCACTGCCCTTCGTCCCGCTTTTGAAGCACTGGGCTACACCTTTAAGTTCGTTTACAATACCATTGGCAAGCCCTGGCCCATGAGCAAAATCGACGCCTTCCTCTCTGCCTGCCGGGCAAAGAAGTCCCTGCGCAGCGCTCGTGTGGGCTCCATGGGCTATCGGGATATGCTGCTGTACGGCACCCAGTTTGAGGGTAACTCCATGCGCGGCCAGATCGGTGTGGAAGTGGAGACCTACGAAATGCTGGAGATGGTTCGTGCCATCGATACGCTGGACGCTGCCAAGATCGCTGAGGGCGTTGCCTTTGTGAAGCAGAACTGGGTATTCAAGAAGGAATGTGACGATTCCGTCATCGAGCAGGGTGTCAAGTACGCGCTGGCCATTCTGAAGAAGATTCAGGAGCGGGGCTGGGAGGCCATCACCCTGATCGACGTGGACGGCATGAAGAAGCTGGAGGGCTTCCCCCCTGCCATGGTATTCATGCTGCTGGCCCACTTCTGCGACATTCTGACCATCCCCGAAAACGACGTGATGGGCGCAGTTACCCAGCTGATTATGAAGTACATCTCCGGCCAGACCGTCCATTACATGGAGTACTACGAGTTCTTTGAGAACAGCATGCTCATCGGTGTACCTGACTTTGTTCCCTATAACGTCACTGACGGCGATGTGACTGTGCTGCCAGCTGCCTTCGGCCTGCTGAACGCCAGCCTGCTGAACGTATCCAAGGTCAGGACCGGCTATGTGACCTGCGCCCGTCTTGTGTACCTGAACGGCAAGTACAAAATGCACATCTACACCGCCGAAGCCAAGGAGCCTCCCGCATGGAATGAGTTCGGCTGGGACGATCCCGCTCCCCAGCTGCCCAGCCTGGAAGTATTCCCCGACTCCTGCACCGTGGAAGAATTCGCCCAGATGGTATCCGGCCAGCACGTGATTCTGGCCTATGGCAACTACGTGGAAGCTCTGAAGGACTTCTGCAAAATGATGGACATTGAAGTTATGATGTAAGCCAGAAAGGCTATCCGCAAGGATAGCCTTTCTCCGAAACGGAGGAAAACATATGTATATCGGTGTGGATCTGGGCAGTACCAATATCAAAGCTGCCATTTATAATGAAAATATGCAGCTGCTGGACCGGCAGAGCATTCCTGTCAGCTACATCCGGGACAACGGCTTTGTAGAGTTCGATGCGAAGGCCTATTTTCTGGATCTGACCGCCCTGCTGGGGCAGATGCTGCGCAAGAACAACATTACTTCCGTCAAGCAGATCGCTTTTACCGGACAGGCCGAATCTCTGGTGGTTATTGATGCCGCCGGTGAGCCGCTGATGAACGCCATTTCCTGGATGGACGAGCGTTCCGTGGAGGAGTGTAAAGTCCTTTCCCAACGGTTTGATGCCGCCACCTGTGAGGCAATCACCGGCCAGATGGCGGTACTGCCCACATGGCCCGCCACTAAGATCCTGTGGCTGAAGCAGCACCGTCCAGAGGTCTATAACAACGCAGCCACCTACATGCTGCTGAAGGACTATATCGTGTTCTGCCTGACCGGCCAGAAGGCTGCGGATATGTCCATCTCCACTTTCTCTTTCTACTTTGACATTTACAACAAGGTGTACTGGCAGGATATGCTGGATGCCATCGGCATTTCCGAAAGACAGCTGCCTCCCCTGTGCGAGCCTTGCTCCGTAGCCGGCAGCCTGCTTCCCCAAGTGGCTGAGCAAATGGGTCTGGTGGGCGAAACCAAGGTCAACGTAGGTACGCTTGACCACTTTGCCGGTATGATCGGCACCGGCAATATCCGGCCCGGCGGCATTACCCTGTCCACCGGCACTGTAATGGCCATGGCCACCATGTGCGCTGTTCCTGCCCCCAGAAGCAGCGGCATTGCCATGCACTACGGTTTTGTCCCGGATACCCATGTGATGCTGCCCGTAGCGGAAAGCGGCGGGGTCAGTCTGGAGTGGTTCCGCAGAAGCTGCATGACCGGTATCGACTACGATCAGATGAATGCTGTTCTTGCCCAGCGTGGCAGCAATCAACTTCTGTTCCTGCCCTATCTGGTAGGCACCAACGCACCGGAGTTCGACTCCGATATGAGCGGTGTTTTCTGGGGCCTGCGTCAAGAGCATGACGCCTACGACATGGCACATGCCGTTATGGAAGGCGTTTCCTTTGTGCTGCGCAAGAATTGCGACCACATTGCCTCCAAGGGTATGGCTCCCTGCTCCATTATCGCCACCGGCGGCGGTGCCAAGAGTGCCATCTGGTGTCAGCTTCAGGCGGATATTACCGGCCTGCCGGTGCAGATCCCCGCAGAGAAGGAAGCCGCCTGTCTGGGCGCTGCCATGATCGCCGCTGTCAGCGACGGCCGCTATGCCGATATGCAGCAAGCTGTTGATGCCTGCGTAGCTTTCACTACCCGCTATACCCCCGCCCCCTCCGCTGAACTGGAGAAAAAATACCGCCGTTTCTGCGCCCTGTACGACGCCTCCAAGGCAATCGCAGAGATAGGATAAGGAATACATCTATGAAAAAAAGATTTTTCGGCAAAACAAAACAGGGTCAGGACGCCTTTCTCTATACCTTTCAAAACGCAAAGGGCATTACCATGTCCGTCACCGATCTGGGTGCTACTTTGCAATCGGCCACAGTCCCCGGCAAATAGGGTACTGTGGATGTGATTCTGGGCTATGATGATCCTGCAGGCTACGAAGGCCCCAGCATGACCTATATCGGCTCCACCGTTGGCAGATATGCCAACCGGATCGCCGGCGCAGCCTTTATGCTGAATGGCAAAACCTATACCATGTCCCAATGCGACGGCCGCAACAATCTGCACAGCGGCCCGGATTCCTATGCCTTCCGCGTCTGGCAGGTAAAAGAAGTCACAGAAAACAGCATCACCTTCTTCCTGCATAGCCCCGACGGGGATCAGGGCTTCCCCGGCGCTTTGGACATCAGCACCACCTACACACTGACCGAGGATGGAATCCGCATTGATTTTTACGGTGTGGCCGATCAGAATACCCTGATCAATCCCACCCACCACAGGACATCTGGAAAGTGTGGCGGATACGCCCATGGATTTCCGCACGCCCAATGAAGTAGGCCGGGATGTGGACTCGGATCACCCGGCTGTGAAGCAAACACAGGGCTATGACCATTGCTGGTGCCTGAATAACCGGCAAGCATTTGCCAAAGCAGCCGTACTGCAATCTGATGTTAGCGGCATTATTATGGAAGTGTATACCGACCTGCCGGGTCTGCAGATTTTCTCCTGCAATGACATTGTCAACGAGCCGGGAAAGGGCGGCGCTGTCTATCAGCCCCGCTGCGGCATCTGTCTGGATCCCCAGTACTATCCGGATTCCATTCACAATCCCCATTTCCCCCAGTGCGTTTTCAAGGCCGGCCAGCCCTACCAGAAAGCCATCCTGTACCGCTTCGCATAAACCATACATCTCTAACTGTAGTGGCCGACGACATCCAGTTGTGTTTATGTGCTAAAACCAAAGCCCGGCCTGCCGTTTGGCAGGCCGGATTATTTTATTCCTTTTTTGCAGTATCGATGCTTTTGCCGAACACCACAAAACGGTCAAACAGATACTCCGTAACAAAATTCACCAACATGGTCAGCACCAGCACCAGATATTCATTCCAGCCCGCCTGTGGTCCGGTCAGTACAGCCGTCCACCATGTGGACAGGGGCGTAAACACCAGATAGAATCCGGCAACCTGCAGCATGGCAACAGGTATGTTATTGGCAGAGCAGAAAGTAAACTTCCGGTTCAGCGTAAAATTCCACAGCACCGACAGCACCAGCGCCACCAGATAGGACACCCAATGCTCCAGATGCAGCACTTCTTCCATCAGCGTAAAACTGACTATCTGAATAAGACCCGCACTGATAGAAAACAAGATAAATTTAGCAGAGCGAAGCAATTCTTTCTTTGTATCCGTCATACGATCTCTCCTGTACACAGTTAATACAGAAACATCATAGTATATAATCCGGAAATAAGCAAGCATTAATTCCTGCCCTTACAGTTCCTCCAGATACTGCACAGCGGAAATCCTTTTCAGATCCTGCAGCAGTGCATCCTTTTTCATTTTCCGTTTGCTTTTGACCGTAGCCACAAAGCAGACACTGCCCTCTTCTGCGGCTTCTCCGGCTTCCATCTGCACATTGCTGACAGCGATCTCAAACTCTCTGATGCCCTGCAGAAATTCCCGCATATGCTGACCGGGCACAAGTTCTATGTAAAGGGTCAGCACCTTGGTCTTTCTGCGCATAAAATCTTCCCAGCTATGGAACAGGGTCAATACCAGCACGATACACACACCGCCGGACAGCACGATCTCGTAAAAGCCCATGCCTGCAGCCAGACCTACGCAGGCTGCGCACCAAAGACCCGCCGCCGTGGTCAGACCCTTGATCTGGCTGCGGCTGGTAACGATGATCGTACCGGCTCCCAGAAAACCGATGCCGCTGATGACCTGCGCGCCCATGCGCACCGGATCCCCGGTTCCCATAACCTGATACACATACTGGTTGGTCATCATCACCACGCAGGCACCCAGACACACCAGCATATAGGTGCGGAAACCGGCCGCCCGGTTCTTCAGGCCCCGCTCCATACCGATGACACCGCCCAGCAAAATTGCCGTCAGGGGCCGCAGCAGCACGGACAGAAGGGTAAGCTCTCTTAATTGCAGGAATTCATTCATAGCAACACCTTTTCTCTTTTTGGGGTAAAGCGGGGGGCAGCGGGTGTCACGCCCGCTGCCCGGTATGAGGTATCCACAAGGCACAGTTGTTAAAATAAGGATCATTTTAACCGGAAGTAAGGATGTGCCCTGTATGGTTACTGTTCTTTTGGTTTGTTCTCCGGCTGCGTCAGCATAACAGGCATTTTCACCGCGCCGGTACGGATCTTCTTGCGAAATTCTTCGGTTCCCATTCCCATGACTTTCCGGAACACGGTATGGAAATAATTCTGATTTTTAAAGCCTACCTTTTCCCGGATCTCGTAGGTCAGGAACTGATCCTTCATCAGCAGCTCACAGGCTTTTACGATCCGGTACTGATTTAAATAGTCCGTAAACTTTACACCAGTGTGCTGACGGAAACATTGTCCCAGATAGGATGCGTTCATAAAGAACACATCAGCCACCTTGGTCAGGGACAGGGTGTGATCCTGATAGTTGGCATGGATATAATCCTGCACCAGATTCACATTGGTCAGCCGGGGATTCTTCACACCCCGGCGGGGTGTGGTTGTTCCTTCCTCCGGCTGGGGATGGACAGACTCTTCAGCCGGACTTTTCTGGGCCAGCAGGCCCGCCACCCGTTCCACGCAGGCTTGCAGTGTCTCCTTGCGGATCGGTTTCAGCAGATACTGACAAACAGACAGCTCCAGCGCCTTTTGGGCATACTCAAATTCCGCATGGGCACTGATGAGTACAAACATGCAGTCCTTATTTACTTCCTTAACTTTCCGCACAACATCCAGTCCGCTGGCATTGTGGAGCCGGATATCCGTAATGACCAGCGAGTATGGATATGCCAGCGCGGCCTCCAGTCCGTCCTCGTAATCAAAGCGGATATCGGTTTTCTCAAAACCATACTTTCGCCAGTCGATCATACCGTGAATTCCCATGCAGATCATGGGCTCATCGTCAATGATCAATACGCTGTAGCTCATTTGCCTTCACCTTCCGCAAATTCAGCATCATTTCCACTTCTGTACCGTAATCAGGTTTACTGATGATCCGCAGATCACAGTCTCTTCCATAAAGCAGCTTCAGCCGCCAGTATACATTCATCAGTCCGATAGAGTCTTCTCCGGAGTGCAGATCCGGTTCCGAGGCCTGCATTCTGTCCTGCAGCTTCCGTAACGTTTTCGCGTCCATGCCAAAGCCGTTATCAGACACCTTGATATACAACGCATCAGCAGAGCGTACAAAGGAAATGTCCAGATGCGGCTCCTTTATCTTATGCCGGAAACCGTGTATGATAGCATTTTCAATCAAGGGCTGCAAAACAAACTGGGGAATTTTCTCCTGATACAGCGCCTCCTCTACCTCGATGTGATAGGTAATAGGGTGAATAAACCGGTAATTTTGCAGCATCAGATATCTTTTTATAAATTCCAGCTCGTCCGCAATGGTAACCAGACTGTATGGCGCTCTGCGGTAGGTCTGCAAACTCTCCGCCAGCACCAGCAGCATTTCCGCGTTGTTATCATCCCCCTGCAGCAGCAGTTTCATGCGGATGGACTCCAGAGTATTCACGATATAATGGGGATTGATCTGGTTGTGCAATGCGGCGATCTGCTCTTTCTGGTACAAAAGCTGCATTTTCTGACTTTTAATCTGCGCCTGATGCAATTCCAGATTGTGATTATATTCATCTACGATCTGCCGTTTCAACCGAATCGACAGGCCGTTTAATTTCTCGTTGATAATGAAAAACTCATCGCTTCCCTCCAGATCGTCATTCACGTCAAAATTCTCCGAGGCGATCTGGCTGATATGCTCCAGAACTGTATTACATCTGGATACAATATGCTTGGTAAGGACTCGGTTCAGCATGCTTAAGCCGCCAAAGACCGCCAGCAAAATAGCAAACCAGACCAGAAATACAGAAAAGAAATTCTCATTGAAGCTCTGAGAGCTTCTGACCACCAGAATGCTCCAGTCCTTCACGCCGATATCAGTGCTGTTTATGCCGGTGACGCTGATCATTTGCAGCTTTTCATCCAGCTTTATCCAGTCGCTGTCCCGTGACGACCGCAGCTTTTCCATCTCCTCAGGGGAAAGCTGCAGATTCCTATTGCCTGCCAGTAGGGTATCATCCGCCGAAAGCAGGATCATTTCCCTGTTGTCATTGTGCTGATACAGCAGGGAATCCAGCTGCATGATGGGTATGCCCACCATAACCACAGCCTCCAGTGCATAGGGTCTGACGCTGCTGTAAATTCCTGTGTAGCAGATCAGCGCATCAATTTTGCGGATCTTTCCCCTGGCCCAGAACACTTTATTGTCATTGATATTAAGGACCTGCTGATCCACCCAGGACTGAGCCAGAAAGGTCTGCAGATCCTCAGAAAAATAATTGTAGACCTTGATGGTATCATTGCTGTGAGCCACTGCGGTAATGGCGTTATCCAGCATCAGTTCCGGCCGCTGCAATTCCCGCAATACATCTTCAGAGGTTTGAGGATAATCTTTATCCGGATCTGTGTGCTTTTTATGGATAAAGCCGCGCAGCTCCTCATTGGCCGCAAGCTGAACCAGCCAGCTTTGGGCCCCCTTTATCTCTGACAACAGCCGGGAGGACGCACTGGCACCGTCCTGCAGCATCTGATTCCGCTCCAGTGTATTGAAGCTCTGAAACTGGAACATAAAAAAGATCACACAGAACATGACCGACACAGCCAGAAACACAGCCAGATAAATATGCAGCTTTTTACTCAGTAAGATCCGATCCAGAAATTTCATACACAGAACCTCTCCATTTGTTTCTGTTTCAATTTTACCATGGAGTGGGTCAATTGCCAAGTCAGGTTTACATGGTGAATTTTGTATTTTCTGCCGCAGTCATGCCTTCCCTTGAGGACAGTCGCGAAGCGACACTAAATAGACGATTGCCGGTGGCAATCCAACATTAAAAAATGGGTGCCCCGAAGGGGCGGAAGGGTGAAAACAGTTTTGCAATCACTTTCACCCCTCAGTCAGCTTCGCTGACAGCTCCCCTCAAGGGGAGCCTTTATTTCGGCGCATCGAACAGGAATTTCTAAACCGGAGGGGCTTGCGCCCCTCCGGTCCGTTTTTGGGCGTTTGAATCAGCGCCGTTAATTATTCAGCAGCCTTGTAGTTCTGCAGATAGATATCGTAGGCTTCCTGCAGCAGGGCGGTCAGCTCCTTGGAGCCGGCTCTTTCCATCTTGCTGATATAGGTATCCCAGTCAGCATTGATGTCGGAAGCACCGGTGACCCACTTAGCCTCGTACTGATTGATGATAGCGTAAACGTCGGTCTGGTAGAAAGCCACATCCTCGGTAGCTTCCTCAGTAAAGGTGGGACGGGGCCAGATCTCGTCGTTCCAGTAATCCTTGTAGATGTTGTTGTAGGTATCCCACAGGACCTGATCGGTCTTGCTGGGAGTGATCACATTCTCATACCAGTCGGAGTTACGCAGGTACAGGTAAGAGCCCATGGTATCCAGCATGGTGGGATTCTCTTCACGAACCTGATTGAACTGCTCCTCAGTCCACTCACCGGTCAGGTTCACGACCTTGCCGTTTTCCCACTTATAGGTGGCATTGGTATCGGTCTCCAGATTTTCCATAGCGTTCTGGGTGCCTTCTTCAGAGTAGAAGGTATCAACCCAGGCCATGATGATGCGGGCATCCTCTTCGGTACACTTGTTGGTCAGGTGGAAGGTATTCTTGTAGCCGAATACGCCGGGGTTAACATAGATGCGAGCCTCGTAGCCTTTGATGGCAGGAGGAGCAACGTAAGCCAGCTGCTCAGTAGCGTAGGCGTGCTGAGTGGGCATCTTACGGGTCAGGGCAGCGCCCCAGATGGGGGTCTCGCTGTTCAGACGGGCAGAGTAGGTCTCCTTGTTGGTGGTGTAGCACTCAGACCACAGCCAGCCTTCCTTGTACCACTTTGCGATGGTGGAGATAGCATCCTTGTAGCCCTGGGTCACGGGAACCAGCTCAACCTTGCCGTCCTTAACGTAGGCATAGGAGTCGTTGGTGGCATCCTTAGTGGGCATGCCCCACCACTGGAACAGAGCCTGAATGTTGGAGTTGGAGTCCAGCTTGGAGTTACCGACTACCAGCAGGGGGATCTCGTCATTGGGGTTGCCGTTGCCGTTCACGTCATTTTCCTTGACGTACTTCAGGTACTGCTCGAACTTCTCGATGGTAGCAACATCGGACAGGCCAGCCTGCTCCATCCAGTTGGTGTTGACGATCAGAGGCATGGACATGTAGGTAACCATGTTGTTGTCGATACGGGGAATGCCGTAGCAGTGGCCGTCAGGAATGGTAGCGAAGCCAACAGCGCCGGGAACATCGGACAGACCGCGAGTCACATAGTTGGGCATCAGGTCTTCGTCAGTCAGGTAGCCTTCCAGAGGCAGCAGCCAGCCACCGTAAGCCAGATCACCAACATTGGTGTCGCTCAGAACGCCGCCCATGATAGCATGGCCGTATTCCTTGGCAACCAGCTTGGCGTTCAGAGAACCAACGGGGTCATCACCCAGCATAATGGGGTTGATGAATACATTGGTGTCCTGGCACAGCTTCTTGTAGTAGCTGGACTTGGCCAGCTGGCCAGCAACATCGGTAGAGCCTGCGAACATGATGTCGATGTAGTAGGGCTCAGCCAGGGGGAAGGTAATGCCTTCGTCCTCAGGGGGGGTGGTTTCCTGATTGCCGGTGGTTTCCTGATTGTTGGGCTTAGTCTCGGTGTTAGGATCAGTGGGCTTCGTGGTATCGCAACCTGCGAAGACAGACAGAACCATAACCAGAGCCAGAACCAGAACCAGCAGCTTGGAAATGCGAGTGTTCATAATTGTTTTCCTCCTCAAAAGATTTTTTATATATGATTACCCAAATCGGGTTATCATCAGGGAATGGGAATAGCGGCAATGCCTTCCCCCGGGGACAGTCATTGGAAGGCAAGCAATATACATTTACTCCTTCACGGAGCCGATCATGACGCCGCCGATCAGGTAGCGCTGCACCACAGGATACAGCAGCAGCAGGGGGATGGCTGCCACCACCAGCACTGCGTATTTCAGCAGATTTGTGCGCATGGTAGCCTCTGCCACCTCTTCCGGCGTCATCATATTCATCTGCTCTTCGGACAGGCCCTTGGTGATATTGCGGATAATAACCTGCAGGCTCTGCTTCTTCACATCCTGAATGTAGATCATAGGCTCGGTGTAGTCGTTCCACTTGCCGATACCGAAATACAGCACCAGAACGGAAACAATGGGCTTGGACAGAGGCACCACGAACCGGGTCAAAAACTGGATCACGCTGGCGCCGTCCATACGGGCAGACTCAAAGACGGATTCGGGAATGTTGCCCATAAAATAGTTCCGGGTGATGATCAGATAGTAGGCGGCGACACCCTGAGGGATCACCATGACCCACCAGTTGTTTACCAGACCCAGCTGGCTCATCAGCACATAAGAGGGCACCATGCCGCCGGAGAAGTACATGGGGATCAGGAAGAAGATAAACAGGGTCTTGCTGCCCTTAAGCCGGGGCCGGGACATGACCCAGCTTGTGGGGATCAGCAGCATTAACTGGAACACACTGTAGACTACCGTGTAGACCAGAGAGTTCCGGTAACCGATCCAGATGTCTATTTCTTCATAGAGGGCTTCATAAGCCAGGAGCGTGACACCCTTAGGCAGCAGCCAGATCTGGCCGCTGTAAGTATAGGCGGGATTACTGAAGGAAGCGATCAGCGTGTACCACAGCGGATACAGGCAGACAACCGCGAAAACAAACAGAATAATGTTTACCACCACATCCAGCACGCGGTCACTGCTGGTGGGCTTAATATGATTTTTGTTCTTGGTTTTGGTAAGTGCTATCATTGCGTTTTCCTCCCTTTCTTTTCATAACGGATCCAGCAGCCGGGAGGCAGACTAGAACATAGAAACCTTGGCAACCTTCTTGGAGATCCAGTTGGCCATAAACAGCAGGACAATATTACAGATATTGTTGAACAGGCCCACAGCGGCACCGAAGCCGTACTGGGCACCGGCAACGCCCACCTTGTAAACATAGGTGGAGAGGATCTCGGAAACATCCAGATTCAGTTGTGTCTGCATCAGCAGCACCTTGTCCATCTGGGCGAAAGACATAACCTTACCCATATTCAGAATCAGCAGGGTAATAATGGTGGGCAGGATCAGCTTCAGGTCGATGTGCCACATCCGCTGCAGTTTGGAGGCGCCGTCAATGGTAGCAGCCTCGATAACGGATTTGTCAATGGAGGTAAGGGCGGACAGGTAGATGATGGCGCTGTAGCCTGTACTCTTCCAAATGGCGGTGATAATATACATGGGCATAAAGTACTTGGTATCACCGAAGAACGAGATCGGTTCCTTGCCCATGCTTCTTAAGATAATGTTGATAAGGCCGTATTCACCGTTGCAGAAAATATTGAGGACCTCGATCATAACCACCACAGACAGCAGGTGAGGCAAATATGTAGATGTCTGGGCAAACTTCTTCAGTCTCGGAGAAGAAGCGTTATGCAGGACCAGCGCGAACACGATGGGTATGGGTAAGGTGAGGAACATGGTCGTTATGTTCAGCACCAGCGTGTTTTTCAAAACATTGGAAAACTGGCCGGAATTAAACAGACGCTGAAAGTTCTTCCAGCCGATCCATTCGCCACTAAAGCCCTGACCCAGCCGGGTCTTTTTAAAGGCCATGAGTACGCCGTACATAGGCACATACATAAACAGGATGGTCAGCAGGATGCCGGGGATCAGGAGCAGGTAAAATTCCCGGTCCTTCCAGAGATCTCTCCATGTTTTGTTTGCGTTCTTGATTGTGGTTTGTTGCGGTTTGGTGCTTAGTTTCATGGGACTCGCCCTCCTTATGCTTCATATTTTATGGCAAAATACATAAAAGGAATAGTAAGAAACTCTAGTTCGTTAGTAAGAAACTCTAGTTGTTCCAGATTGTGTGCAATTTCACCATCAAAAAAAGAAAGCGCCTTCCAAAAAAGACGCTTCCAAATTTATATTTATCGCTCTCAAGGCTCCCCTCTAGGGGAGCTGTCAGCGAAGCTGACTGAGGGGTGAGAATTTGCATAATTATTGACTTTTCACCCCTTCGCCCCTTCGGGGCACCCATTTTTTAATGTTGGATTGCCACTGGCAATCATCTATTTAGTGTCGCTTCGCGACTGTCCTCAAGGGGAGGCGTAGACTGTGCGACAAACTGAAATTTACCGCACAAACAAAAACTCCGGCAGAGAACCGCGATTCTCTGCCGGGGTTTCAGTTATTTGAACCAATAGGGCGTTGCCCATGCCTTTTTGCCGCTGGTATCCCGCAGCTGTACCCAGATATAGGGGGAGATGGCCCGCAGGCCGGAAATATCGATCTCCACATGGGTCAGGCAGTCGGTCTTCTCCATTTCCGCAGCCTTAAAGGACAGATACTTACCGTGGACAAACACACCGCAGACCGGAGAACACTCCACATGCAGCATGTCACCTTCCAGCCACAGGTTGTGGAACATGGGGCCGGTGGATGCAAACAGGGCGCTTTCGTCAATACCCTTAATAAGCGCATCATAAGTAAGCTCCGGTGCTTTAACCACAGTAAAGCCCTGGAAATACTCCTGTGCGGGTGTATCATCCTCGCACTTCATGTGGCAGTCGTCACCGCCGATGGGTACGGCCCGGCCGTCAGAGCGCAGGAAGTACTCGTAAAACGCCGAGTCATCGGAGTAGTTATTGAACATGGTGCCTACGGAGTTATAGACCTCCATGCCGTGCATGCCGTGGATCCGCAGCAGATCGTCGGTGGACATAACGGAAAATACCGGGTGGTTCACGGTGACGATGCAGTTTTCCCGATTCAGTTCTTCAACGGTACGGTTTATGAGATCATAGTCCAGCGCCATGGGCTTGATGACCATTTCCTTCCCCGGCTCCCGGGCAATGGCATTGATATGGACGGTCTTGTGAGTGTAGCCGCTGGCATCTTTATTGGAGAAGGCCACCTCTACGCCGGTCAGCGCCACAAAGCTCTCATCGGTCAGCTCCGGATGCGGCACACACTTATTATGATCCGTGTAGGCCACCGCGTGATAGCCCTGCTCCATATACAGTGCTTTCAGCTGCTCCGGCGTGAACTTTCCGTCGGAAACTGTAGAGTGGGAGTGCATATTGATCTTGTAAAGCTGACCCTCCGGGGGCAGCAGCCAGACCTTTTCGCTGGGGTCCTTTTTTTGAATTTCAATATCCTTCGGAAAAATAATTCGCTGCATATCATTTCCTCCCAGTTAGACTTCCCAACATTCTAACACCGGATTTTGTATTTGTCAACAAATCAGTCCAAATATCTGCAGGCTGCCATGGCTGCCACAGCGCCGTCACCGGCGGCTGTCACCACCTGCCGGATAGCCTTATTGCGGCAGTCGCCGGCCACAAACAGGCCCTCGGTGGCGGTCATGCAGTCCTCGGCAGAGGCAAAATAGCCCCGCTCATCCAGTTTGGCAAGGGACGCAAACGCGCTGTTTTCCGGCACAAGGCCAACCGCCAGAAATACGCCGTCGGCGGGAATGGTATGCTGCTGGCCGGTCTCTGTATTGCGCACCTGCAGGCCGGTCAGATTGCCGTTTTCGGACAGATAAGCATCCACCACTGTGCTGAAATAGACCTGCACATTTTCCTTGGCCTGCAAAGCATCGGCCAGCTTTTTCTCGCCTGTGAAGAAAGCCAGATTCTGTACGACGGTTACCTTGGAACAGACCTCGCTGAGCAGCAGGGCTTCCTGCAAAGCAGAGTTGCCGCCGCCTACCATGACAGTCTCCTGTCCTGTGTAGAACGCGCCGTCGCAGACTGCGCAGAAGGAAATGCCCTTGCCCACCAGCTCCTGCTCGTTGGGCAGACCCAGCATCCGGTGCTTAACACCCACCGCCAGAATCACCGCGCCGGCTTCAAAGGTGCTGCCCTCTTCGGTCTTGACCTTGAAGGTGCCGTTTTCCTTTTCCACAGAAATAACGGTCTCCAGCTCCATTTCCGCCCCCAGATGCATGGCCTGCTCGGTCAGCTGATCGGCAAACTCCGTGCCGCTGATCTGGATAGTGCCGGGGATGTTCTCCACCTTGGGAGAGTAGGCGATCTGGCCGCCGAAGCCGTTTTTCTCGATCACCAGCACATTTTTGCCTGCCCGTAGGGCATACACGGCAGCAGTCAGGCCCGCAGGGCCGCCGCCTACAACAATGATATCGTACATGTCTATCTCTTCCTCTCAATTATCTGTTTTCGTGGCAAATCAGCCGGGCGTTTGCCCGGCTGATGTTACATTTTTACAGGGTTGCCAGATACTTCTTGATCTCCGGTACGCTGTAGTGGCTATCGAAATTAGTGCCGTCGGTGATGACCAGCGTGGGAGCGCCCTTGACGCCGTACTGCTTGCACAGCTCCACATTCTCATCAGCAATCAGCTTTTCGTAAGCCACACCGGCCTTGTTCAGCAGACCCTCTGCCACACGGCAGTTGGGGCAGGTCACACGGGAGAACAGGATTGCCTTTGCGCCTTCGGCTACTTCAGCCTTGGGTGCCTCGCAGACACATTCCGCAGCGGGGGCAGCTGCTTCCCGCTCAGCCAGAGGCTTCAGCACGGAGGAGCCGATATTGTACACCTTGCGGTCCTTGTACTCCTGGCTCTTGCCGTCGTTCCAGTTCTGGATGGGACGGTAGTAACCGGTGATACGGCTGTAGACCTCGGTCTTCTTACCGCAGGTGGGGCAGGTGTACTGCTCACCGGTGATGTAACCGTGGTCAGCACAGACGGAGTAAGTGGGGCTCATGGTGTAGTAGGGCAGCTTGTGGTTCTCAGCGATCTTCCGGACCAGATCAGCGGCAGCCTTCCAGTCAGGCAGCTTCTCGCCCAGGAAGGCGTGGAAGACGGTGCCGGAGGTGTAACGGGTCTGCAGCTCGTCCTGAATCTCCAGTGCGGAGAAAATATCCTCGGTGTAGCCCACAGGCAGGTGGGAGGAGTTGGTGTAGTAGGGAGTGCCGTTTTCGTTGGCAGTGATGATGTCGGGGTACTGTTCCTTGTCGTGCTTTGCGAAGCGGTAGGTGGTGGACTCGGCGGGGGTCGCTTCCAGATTGTACAGGTCGCCGTAAGCTTCCTGGTAATCGGACAGACGCTCGCGCATATGGTCCAGAACCTGCTTTGCAAACTCCTGCGTCTTCTTGTTGGTCAGATCTGCACGGATCCACTTGGCGTTCAGACCCACTTCGTTCATACCGATCAGACCAATGGTGGAGAAGTGGTTGGCGAAGGTGCCCAAGTAACGCTTGGTGTAGGGATACAGGCCGTTTTCCATCAGCTTGGTGATGACGGTACGCTTGGTCTTAAGAGAGCGGGCAGCAATGTCCATCAGCTTGTCCAGACGGGCATAGAAGTCAGCCTCATTCTCGGCAAGGTAAGCGATCCGGGGCAGGTTGATGGTAACAACACCGATAGAACCGGTGGACTCGCCGGAACCGAAGAAGCCGCCGGACTTCTTACGCAGCTCACGCAGGTCAAGACGCAGACGGCAGCACATGGACCGCACGTCGGAGGGCTCCATATCGGAGTTGATGTAGTTGGAGAAGTAGGGCGTGCCGTACTTGGCGGTCATCTCAAACAGCAGCTTGTTGTTCTCAGTCTCGCTCCAGTCGAAGTTGCGGGTGATGGAGTAGGTGGGGATGGGGTACTGGAAGCCGCGGCCGTTTGCGTCGCCTTCGATCATGATCTCGATGAAGGCCTTGTTGACCATGTCCATTTCCTTCTTGCAGTCGCCGTAGGTGAAGTCCATCTCCTTGCCGCCTACGATAGCGGGCAGATCCTTCAGGTCAGCAGGGCAGACCCAGTCCAGCGTGATGTTGGAGAAGGGTGCCTGCGTGCCCCACCGGGAGGGGGTGTTCACGCCGTAGATGAAGGACTGGATGCACTGCTTGACTTCCTTCTGGGTCAGGTTGTCCACCTTAACAAAGGGAGCCAGATAAGTATCAAAGGAAGAGAACGCCTGCGCGCCGGCCCACTCGTTCTGCATAATGCCCAGGAAGTTGACCATCTGGTTGCACAGGGTGGAAAGGTGGCCGGCGGGGCTGGAGGTGATCTTGCCGGGAACGCCGCCCAGACCTTCCTGAATCAGCTGCTTCAGGCTCCAGCCTGCGCAGTAGCCGGTAAGCATGCTCAGATCGTGCAGGTGCAGAGCCGCGCTGCGGTGTGCCTCAGCCACTTCTTCGTCGTAGATCTCGGTCAGCCAGTAGTTGGCGGTGATAGCACCGGAGTTAGACAGGATCAGACCACCAACGGAATAGGTAACGGTGGAGTTCTCCTTCACGCGCCAGTCGTTGATCTGCAGGTAGTTATCCACCAGATCCTTGTAGTTAAGCAGAGCGGAGTTGACATTACGAACCTTCTCACGCTGCTTACGGTACAGGATGTAGGCCTTGGCTACGTCAGCGTAACCGGCAGCGGACAGGACCTTTTCCACGCTGTCCTGAATGTCTTCCACTGCGATCAGCTCGTTCTTGATCTTGGGTTCAAAGTCGGAAGTGACCTGCAGGGCCAGCATGTTGATGATGCTGGTGTGGTAGTTGCGGTTCTGGGCTTCGAAAGCCTTAATCATGGCAGCGCTGATCTTGGAAACGTCAAATTCTACAGTACCGCCATCTCTTTTTAATACACGATACATAAGTTCTCCTCCTAAAAAATAATACAGACATCCGTCTAAAATGCGACAGTGCCTGTATTATAACGCTGTGATTCTCAAATGTCAATATGTTGTAGGAAATATTTTTTCCGAAACACAATATATTGTGGTTTACCCCACACCGCGCACTTGCACGGACGCAACAAAGGGAGCCAGGATCTCCGCATAGCACTCTAACTCCACCTTCTCCGGCGCGTGCAGACCGGCCTGCAGCACCGAGTCCCGGTCCACATAGGACTGGAGAAAAAAGCGCTTTGCCTTCTTTTTCGGACTGAGCTGTGTAAGCCATTTACCAATATTTTCTATGGCCTGCCCATCATGAAGTTCCGCCACCACCGTAGTACGGAACTCATAATCCAGCTCCCCTGTCAGCAAAAAGCGCATGCTTTGCTCAATCCGTTCAAGCCCCATGGCCGGCACACCGACTGTCTTACCGTACAGCTCCGGGCTGTTCTTGATATCCATAGCCACATAGTCAAGAAGCCCCTTTTGTGCCAAGTCCATCAGCACCTCCGGCCGTCCGCCGTTGGTATCCAGCTTAATAGCAAAGCCCAGCGCCCGGATCTTGACCAGCAAATCTTCCAGTCCCCGCTGCAAGGTGGGCTCGCCGCCGGTGATGCATACCCCGTCCAGCAGCCCTTGCCGCTTTTTCAAAAATTCCAGCAGTTCCTCTACGGACAGGCCCTCCGGGCCTTCCTTGCCCAAAAGATCACTGTTGTGGCAAAAGGGGCAGCGGAAATTGCAGCCCTGCAGAAATACAGTGCAGGCCACCTTGCCGGGAAAGTCCAGCAATGTCATTTTTTGCAGTCCGGCGATCATCACAGTATCCTCCCAATGGATCATTTGCAGCTATTATACCACGCTATCCCCCGCTTGCCTAGTAGGAAAACAAAGGAAGTCTGCCGCCGCCAGCCTTTCAAATTTATATTTATCGTACTGCCGAAGCCTCCCCTTGAGGACAGTCGCGAAGCGACACTAAATAGATGATTGCCAGTGGCAATCCAACATTAAAAAATGGGTGCCCCGAAGGGGCGGAAGGGTGAAAAGCAGTTGTTGCAAGCATTTTCACCCCTCAGTCAGCTTCGCTGACAGCTCCCCTCTAGGGGAGCCTTGAGAGCGATAAACTGAAATTTACCCCCATAAAGCAGCAAAACCCCGGCGGAAAAACCGCCCAATGGCATTAAGTTAAGAAAAGCTGGACTTCACAGAAATGTGGAGTTCAGCTTTTTTGTTACTATTTTTCAAAATAAAGCTTGACAAATGCAGAAAAATGTGCGGCCTTTTTGCTAATTGCGATTAGCAAAAAGGCCTTTGTAATTAGAGGTGTTCCCACCGATAGTTACAAGGAGGTTTTTCTGATGTTAGACAAAATAGCTATCACCAAAAAGAAACTTGCAGCAGCTATATCTCAGCTTTGCGAAGTCTCTTGGATGTTTGTAAAAAATCCTGGGCGGGATTTTTCGAGAGAAAGAAAGCTACCTTTTGACAAGGTTATCTCGTTCCTTTTAGCAATGGAAGGTGGTAGTCTTACGACAGAGTTGCTGCGGTACTTTGGCTGTTCTGTCAATGTTGCTTCCACGTCCGCTTTTGTTCAGCAAAGAGGAAAAATTGATCCGGCTGCATTTTCCTCACTTTTTGATTTATTTGTCCAAAGAACAGACAAAGAGCAACGTTACAAGGGGTTTCGTATAATCGCTGCTGACGGGTCAGATATTCAAATACCAACCAATCCAAGTGACCCATATTCCTACTTTCCATCTGTTGAGGGGCGATCCTCATACAACCTACTCCATTTGGATGCGATGTATGATTTGCTGCAGCGCACCTATACTGATGCTGTTTTACTTGGTCAAAGAAAAGCAAACGAACGACATGCTCTTTGCGATATGGTTGACAGATCCACATTAAAGGATGTCTTGGTTATTGCAGATAGAGGATATGAAGGGTTCAATCTTATGGCACATATTCAAGAAAAAGGCTGGCGCTTTCTGATTCGAATTCAGGATGTCTTAAATTCAAGAGGAATCGCCGCCGGTTTGGACTTGCCGAACACAAAGGAGTTTGATCTATTTATTGATCTTTCTCTGACAACAAAGAACACTAACGATGTCAAGAAACTTACCCAAGACAGAAACCGATATAAAATCTTAAAGACTTGTCGCGATTTCGATTTTCTACCGTCAAAAAACAGAAAGTTTGATCCCACTGTTTTTTATAACCTTCCATTTCGCATAGTGCGCTTCCAAATTGCAGACGGTGTGTTCGAAACCGTCGTGACCAATCTGGATACATGCGACTTTCCTCCAGAGGAATTGAAGAAACTCTACAATATGCGCTGGGGAATCGAAACATCTTTTCGTGCGCTGAAATACTCAGTGGGCTTGCTCCACTTTCACGCAAAAAAGGTGGAGTACATATACCAGGAGGTCTTTGCCAGACTCATCATGTACAACTTTACTGAGTTGGTTACCTCGCCCGTAATCATTCAGAAAGCCGATGCTAAGTATGCCTATAAAGCAAACTTCTCTGTCGCGGTACATGTTTGCAGACAATTCTTTCTTGGTAATGTATCTCCACCAGATGTTGAAGCTCTCATTTGCAAGCATGTTACTCCTATTCGACCAG
>JAZNPV010000086.1:0-12843 GCA_045589835.1 Faecousia sp. | reverse complement strand
CCTGTTTTTATTAGAACCCGTGGGGGCCGCGGGGGGCGTCGGCCCCTACATTGGCTTTTTGAAAAGGATCCCAGCAATAAATCCCCCCGGCCGGGTGGCCGGGGAGTTTGGGAATCTTAGTACATTCCGCCAGCCTGTGCGGCAGCAGCGGCAGCGGCTGCGTCACCGGCGGGATCGGGCTTGTCGGCAACCAGGCTCTCGGTGGTCAGCACGCAGGCAGCGATGGAAGCTGCGTTCTCCAGAGAGGAACGGGTAACCTTGGTGGGATCCACAATGCCGGAGGCGATCATGTCCACATACTCCTCGGTGTAGGCGTTGTAGCCATAGCCGATCTTGCCAGAGGTACGGATCTTCTCGTAGACAACGCTTCCGTCCACGCCGGCGTTCTGGGCGATCTGACGGATGGGAGCCTGCAGAGCGGTAGCAATGATCTTGGCACCGGTCTTCTCGTCGCCGCTCAGGGTCTCAACCAGAGCGTCAACAGCGTCGATGGCATTGACCTGTGCGGTACCGCCGCCGGCCACGATGCCTTCTTCCACAGCAGCGCGGGTAGCGTTCAGAGCATCCTCAACCCGCAGCTTCTGCTCCTTCATAGCCACTTCGGTCTGGGCACCGACCTTGATGACGGCAACGCCGCCGCTCAGCTTGGCCAGACGCTCCTGCAGCTTCTCCCGGTCGTAATCGGAAGTGGTGGTAGCGATGGAAGAACGGATCTGGTGAGCGCGGGCCTTGATGTCCTCGGGGCTGCCTGCGCCGTCCACGATAGTGGTGTAGTCCTTGGTAACAACGATCTGACGGCAGCGGCCCAGATCGGTCAACTGTGTCTCAGTCAGCTCCATGTTCAGCTGGCTGGAGATCACGGTACCGCCGGTCAGCACGGCGATATCCTGCAGCATCTCCTTGCGGCGGTCGCCAAAGCCGGGAGCCTTGACGCAGACGCAGTTGAAGTTGCCGCGCAGGCGGTTCACCAGCAGGGTGGCCAGTGCGTCGCCTTCCACATCCTCAGCAATGATCATCATCTTCTTGCCGGCCTTGACAACAGGCTCCAGGATGGGCAGGATCTCCTGAATGGAGGAGATCTTCTTATCGGTGATCAGAATGTAGGCGTCGTCCAGAACAGCCTCCATCTTGTCGGTATCGGTGACCATGTAGGGGGAGATGTAGCCCCGGTCGAACTGCATGCCTTCCACTACGTCCAGACCGGTCTCGGCGGTCTTGGATTCCTCGATGGTGATAACACCCTCGGTGCCCACCTTCTCCATAGCCTCGGCGATCAGCTTGCCGATTGCTTCGTCGCCGGAGGAAACGGTACCTACACGGGCGATATCGTCGGAGCCGTTCACGGGAACGGAGTTGGCCTTGATGGCATCCACAGCGGCGGCAACGGCCTTCTCAATGCCCTTGCGCATGACCATGGGATTGGCACCGGCGGACAGGTTCTTCAGACCCTCGCGGGTAATGGCCTGTGCCAGAACGGTAGCGGTGGTGGTGCCGTCACCGGCAACATCGTTGGTCTTGGTGGCCACCTCGCGGATCAGCTGTGCGCCCATGTTCTCAAAAGCGTCCTCCAGCTCCACTTCCTTGGCGATGGTAACACCGTCATTGGTGACCAGGGGTGCGCCGAACTTCTTGCCCAGCACCACGTTACGGCCCTTGGGGCCCAGAGTGACCTTAACGGTATCGGCCAGCTGGTCGATACCGGACTGCAGCTTCTTGCGAGCTTCCTCGCCGTAAATAATCATCTTTGCCATGATAAATTCCTCCTAATTAGTCGATCACGACAGCCAGGATGTCCTCCTGCTTCACGAACTTATAGTCTTCGCCGTCCAGCTTCACTTCGTTGCCGGAGAATTTGCTGACCACGACCTTGTCACCGGGCTTAACGGTAACGGTCACGTCTTTGGTGCCCTCGCCTGCGGCGACGACTTCGTAGATCATGGGCTTTTCCTTGTTGGTGGTAGCCAGAATGATGCCGAAAGAGGTGGTCTCCTCTGCTTCGGTCTGCTTCAGCAGAATGTTGTCTGCCAAGGGTCTGAGTTTCATAACATTGCCTCCATCACGGATTATTTAGATCGCAGTTTTTATCTGCATGTATCTACATATTTTGTTAGCACTCTTTTGCTTTGAGTGCTAACGGCATTATCATAGCGCATTGCTGAGGAAAAAGCAAGCACTATTTGCGTTTTTTTTATGAAATTTTTGTAAATCCCCCTGCCGCCCAAAAAACCGTTATTTTCAGTTTGTCGCACACCCCTCATTAGAATTCATAGGGATGCCGTTTCTGCATGTGTTTTTTTGGCTTAATAACAACTATATTAGTAATATTTTATACTACTATATCCTGCTTTCCACACAAAATGGGATTGCTATGCTACAATTCATGGGGAAGGAGGTGCGTGCATGGAACAATCCAATGAAGAGCAGAACTTTTGCATGAATGTGCGTTCTTTGCGGTTATTACATAAGCTGTCGCAGAAGGAAATGGCGCAGGCTCTGGGCATTGGCGTAAAAAGCCTGCAAAAGATTGAAGCTGGGGAAATACCGCCGAGACTTGGGGCAGATGTGCTTTTTGCTATCCATAACCGTTTTAGGATTCCGATAAGCAATTTGTTTAAGCCCATGATGGGCATAGAGGAATTATAATTTTAAAGGGGTCTGTTGCAAAATAAGCAACAGACCCTGCTTATCAATCCCGAATCAGCGCATGTTCCATGTTCTTTCCCAGAGAATAGTAGAAAACATTATCACGGGAGGGGGTCAGGCCGGTCACCGCACCTCTGGTGGCGTATATGGCATAGCTGCGGAACAGCACCGGGCACAAAAGACCGTTTTCCATAACAGTCTGGTGCAGGGTGTAATAGTTGCCGTGGTTTTCCAGCGCCTGCAGAGTCAGGGTATAGGCGGCGACATCATTAACTTCACCCCAGCTCAGCACACCGGTGGTGTGGAAGAAGGCAGACAGGTCCATGTTGGCAGACAGGCGGGTCTGTCCCAGATAAATGTCAAACCGCCAGGCCCGGAGGGCTTCCTCATAAGCCTGTGTGGACAGTTCCGACATTTTTACATCCAGACCGGCTTCCTTCAGCATTCCCGCAATCTCACGGGCCACCCGAAGCCGCAGGCTGTCGTCCTTGTTGACCAGCATGGTAACAGTTTGGCCCAGCATGTTTTTGTCGGTGATGACCTGCGCAAACTTGCTGCTGTCATAGGTGTATCGGGCTGCCAGCGCCTGATTATAATAGGGAGACAAAGGAGATGCGGGCAGCGTGGCGCTGCGGGCAAAGCCCCGGTAATACTTTTCCACCAGCATATCCCGGTCAATGGCGTAGGTCAGGGCCTGACGCACCTCCGGATCGGAAAAGACTTCGCTGTCCTCGCAAACCGCAAGATACAGGAAAATGCCGTTTTCGCAGTCCCACAGCTCATAGTCACAGCGGTAGTCCGCATACCGGTCAGAGCCGGGGTCGGCACAGACCACGCTCAGATCGGAAAACTGGAATTCATCACGCAGCTGGGTGATGGATTCAGCCTCCAGCAGGGCAATGGTGGAAGCGGTGACTACCATGTCTGCTTTGCACCACCAGTCTGTCCGTCTGCGCAGGCAGGCACCCATGGTGTTGCGTTCCAGATAATAGGGGCCTGTTCCGGCGGGCTGGGCATCCGTCAGCTGGGTGCTGCGGATAATGGGGATATCCAGAAGCAGCGGAAGATTCTCACAGGGGGTTTCCAGACGAATGGAGATGCCGCCGTCCCCAGACAGGGAAATATCCGTCACATGCAGGAACCGGCCCCTGTAGTATTCGCTCTGCCAGGCGGCCTTCAGAGATTCCACAACATCCTGTGCGGTCAGTAATGCTCCGTCAGAAAAGGTCACATTCTGCTCGATATAAAAGGTATAATGGGTCAGCTCCGTATTTACGGAAAACTGCTTGCACAGCATGGGCTCCACATTATAGTCCCAGTCTACCACAAACAGGCTTTGGTACAACAGGCTGAACAGGGCCCGGTTTGTATAGTCTGTGGATAAGATGGGATTCATGGAGCGGTCCGGGTAGTAGGCCAGTGTCAGTGATTGTTCCTGCTCCTCCTGCGGACGTGTGGCCACTGGGCCGGTGTAGTTTTCGTCCCAGGTAAGACCGTCGCCGGTGGGGACATAGGGCTTTTTTTCTGCGTTGCAGCCGGAAGAAAAGCTTAAAAGCAATGCACAGCTGACAAGCAGCGAGAGAATCCGTTTCACAGGCAGCCTCCTTTGCATACGATTACCGCGCCTTGAGATCCCCGCTGCCCGCCAGTGACCCGGTGGGACCAGAAGCGTTGGGGCTGACAGGCGGTGCAATCCGATGAGATCTCTATGTGGGCAACACCCATGCGGCGCAGCCACAGGGCATTCAACTCCTTTAGGTTTACATAATATTTGCTGCCGGCTTTGCGGATGCTGGCCTGTGCGTCGGTTCCCAGTGCGGCAACCATGGCCTGGGGCACGTCTTCATCCGTTTCAAAGCAGCACTGACCGATGTTGGGGCCGATGGCCGCCCGGATATCCTCCGGCCCGCAGCCGTAGTTTTCCATCATGGCTTCCACAGCTCTGGCAGCAATGCCGGCGGCAGTTCCCCGCCAACCGGCGTGAACCGCACCTACAGCACCGGTTACAGGATCGTGCAGCAGGATGGGGGTGCAGTCGGCGGTGAAAACCACCAGCGCAACTCCCGGTTCGTTGGTAATCAGTCCGTCACATTCCGGGGAAGCTCCGTCAATCAGTGCGTTTCCCCGGTCAGCCCGGTTCACCATTCGGACAATATCCGAATGGGTCTGCCGGGTAACTACGAAATCCTCCGTCCGGATACCCAGCAAAGCTGCAAGAATCCGGTAGTTTTCAGCCACATTTTCCGGATCGTCTCCCCGGTGGATGCCGATGTTCAGTGAGGCAAGATGCCCGGTGCTGACACCGCCCAGCCGGGTGGTAAAGCAATGGGGCACGCAGATCCCTTGCGCCTGCAGATATTCAATTGTGTCCTTTTGCTTGGCTACAATACCCATAGACACTCCGTGTTGGTTGTATTTGCTGCGCGTTCAAGCCTCCCCTTGAGGACAGTCGCGAAGCGACACTAAATAGACGATTGCCGGTGGCAATCCAACATTAAAAAATAGGTGCCCCGAAGGGGCGGAAGGGTGCATCACCCCTCAGTCAGCTTCGCTGACAGCTCCCCTTGAGGGGAGCCTTGCGTAAAAATTATTCCTTACCGGCAGCTTTGTCCTTCTGCATGCAGCACTTCTTGTACTTCTTGCCGCTGCCGCAGGGACAGGGATCGTTGGGGCCTGCCTTCTTGGCGGCCCGCACGGGCTGCTTCTTTACAGTCTTGTCGGCGGTTCCAGAGGTGGCGGTTTCCTTTGCCACCTTCTCCCGCTTGACCTCCTGAGTGGGTCTGGGTTCCACAAGAGAGAGCCGGCGTATGGTTTCTTCTCGGATGGCGGTGATCATGGCCTGGAACATTTCATAGCCTTCCTCTTTATAGGCGATGACCGGATCATGCTGGCCGTAGGCCCGCAGGGTGATGCCTTGCTTCAGATCGTCCATGGCATCGATGTTGTCCATCCAGTATTCGTCTACCACACGGAGCATAATGACCCGTTCCAGTTCCCGCATAATGGCGGGGGTATAGGACTTTTCCTTCCGCTCATAGGTTTCCACCGCCAATGCGTACAGGCTTTCGGTCATTTCTTCGGCAGTAACAGAGTCACCGGGCATTTCATAAGCGCCTCTGGGGAAATAGATGCCCTGCAGCTTGCTCAGCACTGCCCGCAGGCTTGCTCCGTCTGCCACGCCGCCGGTCTGGCTCAGGGCATCGGTAACGGTGGAGGAGATCACACCCCGCAGCATGCTCAGCATATTCTCCCGCAGATCCTCGCCGTCCAGTACCTTCTGGCGCTGGGCGTAGATCACCTCACGCTGGGTGTTCATAACATTATCGTATTCCAGAACATTCTTTCTGGAACGGAAGTGGCGGCTTTCCACGCTTTTCTGAGCGTTTTCCACCGCGCCGGACAGGATCTTGGCATCTATGGGCGTATCCTCGTCCAAGCCAAGAGTATCCATCATGCTCATGATCCGGTCAGAGGAGAACAGGCGCATCAGATCGTCCTGCAGGCTCAGATAGAACCGGCTTTCGCCCGGATCGCCCTGACGGCCGGAACGGCCCCGGAGCTGATTGTCGATCCGGCGGGATTCGTGGCGCTCGGTACCGATGATGAACAGACCACCGGCCTGCCGGACTCTCTGGGCCTCCTCCGCCATCTCATTCTTGAATTTTGCCAGCAGACTTTCGTAACGGCTGCGGATCTCCAGAATTTGAGGATCCTCGGTTTCCGCGTAGGAGTTGGCCTCGGCCAGCAGTTCCTCGGGGGTGTCCGCCTTGCGCAGCTCGTTCATAGCCATGAATTCCGGATTGCCGCCCAGCATAATATCCGTACCGCGGCCTGCCATGTTGGTGGCGATGGTAACGGCACCGAATTTGCCCGCCTGTGCCACGATCTGGGCTTCCTGCTCGTGGTACTTGGCGTTCAGCACATTATGGGGGATCCCGGCCCGCTTCAAAAGCTTACTGAGAATTTCACTTTTTTCAATGGAAATGGTACCAACCAGAACGGGCTGACCCTTTTCATGGCAGGTCTGTACCTGTGCGATAATGGCCCGGAACTTGCCTGCTTCAGTTTTATAGACCACATCGGGCTGATCCTTGCGGATCACTGGCTTGTTGGTGGGGATCTCCACCACATCCAGCATATAGATAGAACCGAATTCCTCTTCCTCAGTCAGGGCCGTACCGGTCATGCCGGAGAGCTTGTCGTAGAGCCGGAAGAAGTTCTGGAAGGTGATGGTGGCCAGCGTCTTGCTTTCGTCCGCCACGGTGACCTTCTCTTTGGCTTCAATGGCCTGATGCAGACCCTCATTATAGCGTCTGCCGTACATCAACCGGCCGGTGAACTCGTCTACAATGATGATCTGGCCGTCCTTGACCACATAGTCGATGTCCTTTTTCATCAGACCCCGGGCTTTCATAGCCTGATTCAGATGGTGGGACAGAGTGGTATTTTCCGGGTCTGCCAGATTTTCCACGCCGAAGTATTTCTCTGCCTTTTCGATACCGGAGGCGGTCAGGGACACGGTACGGGATTTTTCGTCCACGAAGTAGTCGCAGTCGTAATCATCCTGAATTTCTTTTTCGTCAGTCTTGGCAAACACCTGCTTGCGCAGGGAGGAGACAAAGTAGTCGGCCATTTCGTAGAGCTTGGAGGATTCCTCACCCTTGCCGGAGATGATCAGCGGGGTTCGGGCCTCGTCGATCAGAATGGAGTCCACCTCGTCCACAATGGCAAAGGCATGTCCCCGCTGGACAAGCTCAGACTTGTAGATGGCCATATTGTCACGCAGGTAGTCAAAGCCCAATTCGTTGTTGGTGCAGTAGGTGATGTCGGCCTTGTAGGATTCCCGGCGCTCCGCAGGGGTCATACCCGGAATTACCAGACCCACGGTCAGACCCATGTAGCGGTGGACCTTGCCCATCCACTCGGAGTCGCGCTTGGCAAGGTAATCGTTGACGGTGACCACATGGACACCCCGTCCGGTCAACGCGTTCAGATAGCAGGGCAGGATCGCCACCAGCGTTTTGCCTTCGCCAGTCTTCATTTCCGCGATACGGCCCTGATGCAGAATAATGCCGCCGATCAGCTGCACGGGATAGGGACGCATACCCAGTACCCGCCATGCAGCCTCCCGGATGGCGGCGAAAGCTTCGGGCAGCAGGTCGTTCAAAGTCTCGCCCTGTGCCAGACGTTCTTTGAAAAGGGCAGTCTTGCCCTTCAACTCTTCCTCGGACAGCGTCTTATATTCTTCTTCCAACGCAAGGATCTTGTCCACGGTGGGCTGAATTTTTTTGATCTCCCGCTCGGAACGGGTGCCGAACAGCTTGGTAAAAAGTCCCATTTCAGTTCTCCTTCGGGCATAATTTAAATCATTATAGCACACATGGAAGGAAAATAATAGACAATTTTGTGAACAAAATGCAGAAGTGCGCCTGTAAATGAAAATGTGAGAAAACGGGTTTGTTTTACAGCACCAAGCAAGCCTCCCCTGGAGGGGAGGTGCCCCGAAGGGGCGGAAGGGTGAAAAACCAATAAGCACGGCATGTTGCACCCCTCAGTCGCCTATGGCGACAGCTCCCCTCAAGGGGAGCCTTGATAGCGGAGAGCCGCAATTTGCAAGCAGGTGCAAAGAAAACGAAAAAGACGCGCAGGAATTGTTGAAAAAGGATATTGAAATTTCCGGTACTTTTGTATAGAATATAAGGTGAGTTATATTGGGCGTATAACGACCTGAAATAATACTACATAAACAACAAGGAGTGAATCTGATGTGCTGCAATCATGAAAGTGTGGATCTGTCCCTGCTCAATGACGTTCTGGAAAAATATGCAAGCGTTAAGGGCAGTCTCATTTCCATACTGCAAAAGACGCAGGAGATCTACGGCTACATCCCCATCGATGCAGTCTACCACATCGCTGAGCGTACCGGCTCTACCCCGGCAAAGGTACTGGGTGTTGCTACCTTCTATTCCCAGTTCCGTTTCCAGGCTATGGGCAAGCACCTGATCATGGTGTGCAAGGGTACTGCATGCTATGTTAACGGCGCGGAGCGCATTATCGATGCCATTCAGGAAGAACTGGGTATCGGCAACAACGAGACCACCGCTGACGGTCTGTTCAGCCTGAGCATCGTTGCCTGTCTGGGCTGCTGCTCTCTGGCTCCCGTTATGATGATCGACGAGGATACCTACGGTTCTCTGACCCCTGATAAGGTCAAGAAGATCCTGCGGGATATCCGTGAAAAGGAGGGCGTGTAATGAGTGCCAGAATCGTAGTAGGCCAGGGCAGCTGCGGTCTTGCCGCCGGTGCCGGTGCCGTTTATTCCGCCATTGAGGCAAAGCTGGGTGCCAATGTTCCCGCCACCCTGTCCATTACCGGCTGTATCGGTATTTGCTACTTGGAGCCCATTGTGGATGTGTATGCCGAGGACGGCAAGCTGTACCGCTGCGTGCAGGTCAAGCCCGAAAACGCGGAAGCCATCGTAGAGGCAGTCGCCAGGAACGATTACTCCCTGCTGGCCGATCTGGTCATCAGCGAGGATGATGCCCAGTTCCTGTCCAAGCAGACCCGTATTGCTCTGCGGCACTGCGGTATCATCAACCCTGATGAGATCGACGCTTACACCGCTGATGACGGTTATCAGGCACTGACCAAGGTGCTCAAGACCATGACCCCTGAGCAGGTCATCGAGGAGATCAAGCTGTCCGGTCTGTGCGGCCGCGGCGGCGCAGGCTTCCCCACTTGGTTCAAGTGGAATGCTGCCCGTCAGAGCGAAGGCGAAGAGAAGTACATGATCTGTAACGCTGACGAGGGCGACCCCGGTGCGTTCATGGACCGTGCTGTTATCGAGTCCGACCCCCACAACCTGATCGAAGGTATGCTGATCGGCGCTTACGCCATCGGTGCCAAGGAAGCGGTTGTCTACGTACGTGCCGAGTATCCTCTGGCTATCGTCCGTCTGACCAACGCCATCAAGCAGGCTGAGGAAAAGGGTTATTTGGGCAACAACATTCTGGGTACCGGCTTTAGCTGCCATATGCGCATTAAGGCCGGCGCCGGTGCATTCGTCTGCGGCGAAGAAACCGCTCTGATTGAGTCTCTGGAAGGCAACCGCGGTATGCCCAGACTGAAGCCTCCCTTCCCCGCACAGAAGGGTTACTGGCTGAAGCCCTCCAATATCAATAACGTTGAGACCTTTGCAAACGTTGCTTGGATCATCAACAACGGAGGCGAAGCTTTCTCCGCTATGGGTACCGAGAATTCCAAGGGCACCAAGGTGTTCGCTGTTACCGGTAAGGTAAAGCGTTCCGGTCTGGTGGAGATCCCCATGGGCAAGACCCTGCGTGACGTTATCTTCGGCATCGCAGGCGGCATCCGTGACGGCCATGAGTTCAAGGCCGTACAGATGGGCGGCCCCTCCGGCGGCTGTATCCCCGCACACCTGCTGGATACCGTTATCGACTACCGCGCTCTGGGCGCTACCGGCGCTATCATGGGTTCCGGCGGTATGGTCGTTATGGACGAGACCACCTGCATGGTGGGTATCGCCAAGTTCTTCCTGGAGTTCACCACCAAGGAGTCCTGCGGTAAGTGTGTCCACTGCCGTATCGGTACCAAGCGCCTGAGCGAAACTCTGGAGCGGATCGTCAAGGGCGAAGGCCGCGAAGGCGATATCGAGATGCTGGAAGAGCTGTGCACCACCATTAAGGACGGCGCACTGTGCGGTCTGGGCCAGACTGCTCCCAACCCTGTTCTGACCACCATCCGTTACTTCCGCAACGAGTACGAGGCACATATCAACGACAAGAAGTGTCCTGCCAAGGAGTGCCCTGCTCTGCTGACTTACTCCATCGATCCTGAGAAGTGTATCGGCTGCAGCCTGTGCTCCAAGAAGTGCCCTGTGGGTGCTATCACCGGCGAGCTGAAGAAGACCTACGCCATCGATCCCAACGTCTGTATCCGTTGCGGCCAGTGTATCCATAGCTGCCGTAAGGGCGCAGTCGTAGTGGAATAAGGAGGGCTTACTTATGAGTGAAATTAAGCTGATTATCAATGGCAAGGAGTGCATCGGCCAGAAGGGTCAGACCATTCTGGAGATCGCCGAAGCCAACGGTATTTTCATCCCCACCCTGTGCCATCTGGCAAGCGTAAAGCACTACGGTGCCTGCGGTGTCTGTGTTGTGGAAGGCGAAGGCCTGCCCAAGCTGATGCGCGCCTGCTCTACCGTTGCTGCTGACGGCTGGAAGATCAACACCGAGTCTAAGCGCGTCGTGCAGGCCCGTAAGGTAGCGCTGGACCTGCTGATGAGTGACCACGACGGCGACTGCAAGGGCCCCTGCGGCCTGAACTGCCCCGCCCACACCGATGTGCAGGGCTATGTGAAGCAGATCGCTCTGGGCAATGACACCGAAGCTGTCAAGATCATCAAGGAGAAGATCCCCCTGCCCGCATCCATCGGCCGTGTCTGCCCCCACCCCTGTGAGGACAAGTGCCGCCGCGGTCTGGTGGAGCAGCCCCTGTCCATTGCTTACCTGAAGGCATTCGCTGCCGACAACGATATGAAGTCCGATGCTCCCTTTAAGCCCGAGATCGCTGCAGCTACCGGCAAGAAGGTTGCTATCGTCGGTGGCGGCCCTGCCGGTCTGTCGGCTGCATACCAGCTGGCTGTGAAGGGCCACGCTGTTACCGTGCTGGACATGATGCCCGAGATGGGCGGTATGCTCCGCTACGGTATTCCTGAGTACCGTCTGCCCAAGGCTGTTCTGGCTGCTGAAGTGGCCTCCATCGCCGCTCTGGGCGTTGAGATGAAGAACAACGTGAAGGTCGGCACCGATGTGACTCTGGAGAGCCTGCGTGATGCGTACGATGCCGTTCTGGTTGCTGTTGGCGCTTGGAAGTCCACCTCCGTGGGCTGCGAAGGCGACAAGCTGGAAGGCGTTGTAGGCGGCATTGATATGCTGCAGAAGGTCAATCTGGGCGAGCGTCCCGGTCTGGGCAAGAATGTGGCTGTCGTCGGCGGCGGTAACGTTGCTATGGACGCATGCCGTACCGCAGTCCGTCTGGGCGCTGAGAACGTTTACGTTATCTACCGCCGTACCCGGGCTGAGGCTCCCGCTGAGGATCTGGAGATCGAAGAGGCTCTGGAAGAGGGCGTGGAGTTTAAGTGGCTGACCAATCCCGCCCAGATCATCGGCGAGAACGGCAAGGTCACCCAGATCAAGCTGCAGGTCATGGAACTGGGCGAGCCCGATGCTTCCGGCCGCCGCTCTCCTGTGCCTGTTGAGGGCAAGTTCGAGATTCTGGATGTGGACACTGTTATCTCCGCTATCGGCCAGCGCTGCAATCTGGCAGGCTTTGAAGCCCTGACCCAGACCCGCAAGGGTACCATCGAGGCCAGCGAAAACAACGGCGCTACCAATCTGGAAGGCGTATTCGCTGTGGGCGATGCTACCAACCGCGGTCCTTCCATCGCTGTCCGTGCCATCGGTGAGGCTAACGATGCCGCTTACGCCATCGATGCTTACCTGGCAGGCCGTGATATGAAGGTTCCCGCTCCCTACTACTCCGAGCGCAATGTGACTGCCGAGGAGTTTGCCGACCGTGAAAAGCTGCCCCGCGCTGAGATGTCCTGCAAGGATCCTGCCTACCGCAAGGGCAACTTCGACGCTGTCATCAACGGCTTTACCGACGAGCAGGCCCGCAAGGAAGCTGAGCGCTGCCTGGAATGTGGCTGCCATGACTTCCATGACTGCAAGCTGGTACATCACACCAACCTGTACGAAGTCAATCCCGGCCGTTTCGCCGGTGCTAAGCGCCAGAGCGGCAGCGAGAAGAAGCTGGTCGTTATCGAGCGCAACGAAGGCAAGTGCATCCTGTGCAACCTCTGCGTCCGCGTCTGCGAAGAAGAGGCAAAGCAGGGTCTGCTGGGTCTGGTTGGCCGTGGCTTTACCACCGTCATCAAGCCCGAGTTCCGGGATTCTGAGAAGATTCAGGTATGTAAGGACTGCCTGAAGTGTGCCAATGCTTGTCCCACCGGCGCACTGAAGATCCTGAAGTAATTCCGGTTCTATGTCAATAGTTGGGGTAGAGCCAAAATAGAATAATTTTTCGGATCGTGTCGGAGCTTTAGCTCCGGCACGATTTTATGTATTACAGAACAGAATTCGCTTTCTAAAATTATTGAAGTTGCGCATACCATAACAC
>JAZNPV010000085.1:0-17646 GCA_045589835.1 Faecousia sp. | reverse complement strand
CCAGGTAGACCGCATTGGCTCCGTTCTGAACCGCCGCTTTCAGGGCGTCCATAGAGCCGGCAGGTGCCAGTAATTCAATCATAACGCTCTTTCTCCAATACTTCTCCATTATGGTATACTTAAACGCATTATATCACAAAGAAGTTTCAAGTTCTACCCCAGTTACAAAAAATTAAAAATTAAATGTATCGCATTCATGCCTTTCCTGTGTTACAATCGGGAAAAGAACACACAAGGAGAAGCGCTATGGAGACCCGAAAGCTTTATTACGAGGATTCGCACATTCAAACCTTTTCTGCCCGGGTGCTGGACTGCCGGGAGGCAACCGGCGGCTGGAAGATCATTCTGGACGCTACGGCATTCTACCCGGAAGGAGGCGGCCAGGACTGCGATCTGGGCGTCCTTGGGGGAAGAAAGGTGCTGGATGTGCGCGAAGCCGGCGCTGCTGTGGTGCATCTGTGCGATGGCCCCCTGAATGCGGGGGAAACGGTGCAGGGCACCATCGATTGGACGCGGCGGTTCGACCTGATGCAGCAGCACAGCGGCGAGCATATGGTCTCGGGCATTATCCACAGCATGTACGGCTATCAGAACATGGGCTTTCACATCGGCAGCGATCTGGTGACGGTGGATGTGGCGGGGCCTGTGCCGGTGGAGGTGCTGCAGGAGATTGAAGACCGCACCAACGCCGCAATCTGGGAAAACAAGGCAGTCAAAGCCTGGTACCCGGATGCAGAGGAATTGCCCGCAATCCCCTACCGTTTCAAAAAAGCTTTGGAAGGCCCGGTGCGGATTGTGGAATTCCCCGGCACCGATATCTGCGCCTGCTGCGGCCCCCATGTAAAGCGCACCGGCGAGGTGGGCCTTGTGAAGATCCTCAGCTGCGTAAAATTCCGCCATGGCGTGCGCATGGAAATGGTCAGCGGCGCCAGAGCATTCCAATATTTGCGCCAGGCCTACGAGCAGAACCGGCAGGTAAGCCAGGCCTTCTCTGCCAAAATCATGGAGACCGGCGAAGCCGCCCGCAGAATGAACGAAGCTTTAAACGCGGAAAAATTCCGCGCCACGGGGCTGCAGTGGCAGCTGTTCGGCCAGATCGCCCAAGGCTATCGGGATAAGGGCAATGTGCTGCATTTTGCCCAGGGCCTTGCCCCTGCGGAGGTCCGGGAGTTGGCAGACAGAATCGCGAAAGAAAGCGGCGGCATCGCGGCAGTGTTCTCCGGGGAGCAGGAAAGCTACCAGCTGTGCATGGTGTGTCACGGCGGCGATGTGAAAGCTTTGGGAAATGCCATGAACCAGGCTCTGCAGGGCCGGGGCGGTGGCAAGCCCGGCTTCTTCCAGGGCAGCGTTCATGCTTCCGAGACCCGGATCCGGGAATTTTTCCGGGACTGCGGTCAGGATTTTTTGTAAATTCAGCACAATTCAATTTGTAAAAAATTTGGTATTTTTCCGAATTTCATACTTTACAAGGTCTTTGCCGTATTGTATAATGAATCCGTACGGGCATATCGAATGCCCACAGCAAATCAGTAAAATATGCTGCGAAAGCAGCAATACAAATGGAGGAATATACCATGTCTGTTAAAGTTGCTATCAATGGTTTTGGCCGTATCGGTCGTCTGGCTTTCCGTCAGATGTTCGGCGCTGAGGGCTTTGAGGTTGTCGCTATCAACGACCTGACCTCCCCCAAGATGCTGGCTCACCTGCTGAAGTATGACTCCACCCAGGGCGCTTACGCTGCTCCCTTCGGTGCTCACACTGTCGAGGCTGGTGAGGACAACATCGTTGTCGACGGCAAGAAGATCACCATTTACGCTAAGGCTAACGCCGCCGAGCTGCCCTGGGGCGAGCTGGGTGTTGATGTCGTGCTGGAGTGCACCGGCTTCTACACCTCCAAGGCCAAGGCTCAGGCTCACATCGACGCCGGTGCCAAGAAGGTCGTTATCTCCGCTCCCGCTGGCAATGACCTGCCCACCATCGTTTACAATGTCAACCACGAGACCCTGACCAAGGAAGACAACATCATCTCCGCTGCTTCCTGCACCACCAACTGCCTGGCTCCCATGGCCAAGGCTCTGAACGATCTGGCTGCTATCGAGTCCGGCATTATGTGCACCATCCACGCTTACACCGGCGACCAGATGATTCTGGACGGCCCCCAGAGAAAGGGCGACCTGCGCCGCTCCCGCGCTGGTGCTATCAACATCGTTCCCAACTCCACCGGCGCTGCCAAGGCTATCGGCCTGGTTATCCCCGAGCTGAACGGCAAGCTGATCGGCGCTGCTCAGAGAATCCCCACTCCCACCGGTTCCACCACCATCCTGAACGCTGTCTGCGCTAAGGCTGTTACCGTGGAAGAGATCAACGCTGCCATGAAGGCTGCCGCTACCGAGTCCTACGGCTACAACGAAGACGAGATCGTTTCCTCCGATATCATTGGCATGCGTTTCGGTTCTCTGTTCGATGCTACCCAGACCATGGTCTGCAAGCTGCCCGACGGCAAGTGCCAGGTTCAGGTCGTTTCCTGGTACGACAACGAGAACTCCTACGTTTCTCAGATGGTCCGCACCATCAAGTACTTCGCTGAGCTGCTGTAATTCCAGCCCGGTAAACCGTGTTGCAAAACAGGCATGACTTCGGTCATGCCTGTTTTTATGCACATTGCCGCTTTTAATTTGTATTTGTCGCCCTCAAGGCTCCCCTCTAGGGGAGCTGTCAGCGAAGCTGACTGAGGGGTGAGAATTCGCGCAATTATTGACTTTTCACCCCTCCGCCCCTTTGGGGCACCTCCCCTCTAGGGGAGGCTTGGACTGCTCGACAAACTGAAATTTGTGCGCAAACAGGGCGTGCTGATGCACGCCCTGTTTTGTTTATTGGCTATACTTTTCCAGCAGGTAATCACAGTTGACCACCTTTTCACAAATACCAAAGCGGCTGAAATAGTAGTGGTTTGCCGCTTCAAAGCCGATGGCAGGATTCCGATTCATAAGCTGCAGCATGGTCTTTGCGTTCTCTTTTTCATCCGCAACGATTTCATACAGCTCCCTGTTGGTACCGCCGTTATCCCGCAGCTGTATAAATTTTGCAAGATTTAAGGATGCCCTGAACAGGCTGTAGCCCGCCTGAGCCATCAGTACGGTTTCCGTATCCGCGTCATTTTCAATGAGCTTCAAGCCCTCAATCCATTTTGCGCAAAGCTTTTCCAGCTGCTGCACAAACACATCTTCCGGATAGATGCTGCGCCAGCGCTGCAGATCATCGTAAGCAAAACAGGTCATGGTGGCATGGTAGCCGGTAGGCTTTTCGTAAAACAGGGTGGCCGGGCCGGCATTCTGAGGGCCTAAATACGCCACTTGAATATAAGAGGGGAACTCACTGAAAGCGTCGGAGAATATTTTTGTAGCCTTCTGCATATTCTCGCTGATGGCCGGTATCTTGGCATTTTCAAAGAAGTATTTGCAGGCGTACAGCAAGTTGGTGGATGGATACCCACCCAGCGTCCAGCTTAGCTGCAGGTGATCCACACCCTCCTCCACCAGTTTGGACATAAACTGATCCACTTTATCCAAAACCGGCAGAGCAGGAACGGTGGAGCATTCCCAAGTGGTGTTGATCTGCAGCTTGGCAATGGTTTCCAAGCCCCGTTTTTTTGCTCTTTTCCACATCTTCAGCGACCGCTCACCGGGTCCGATTACATTCAAAGAATAGTCCTCCACCACAGACTTTACGCCGCCGATCTCATAAGGAACCCGGGACTCACAAATGCTCTCCACGCCCACACGCTGGGGCAGGTGGTCGATAATATCATATCTGACAGAAAGGTCGTCCCCGTCCCAAGAGTAGTCGAACACTTTGATCTGGGGATTGACCCGGTCAGCGCCTTCCCGCACCGCTGCGAAGAATTCGCCCACCACTTCGCCCACGCTCTTTTTGCTGCATCTGGGGCAGTTGCACTTCTTAGGATCCAGCACATGGGAGTAACAATTGGACAGATTTTCGCTCATGGCCATGCAGAAGAAGCCGCCCAACAGCGGTGCGCTTTTGCAAATCGTTTCTACCGCGTTTTTGATGTAGTCCTGTACTTCCTTTGTAGAAGTGCAAAGGCAAATATGGTCCTCGTTTTCCTCATGGCCTTTCAGGTGGGGGTGCTTGTCAAAAAACGCCTTGTTCATAGAACGGGGCTCGTTTAAGTACAGATACACCTTGATGCCGTATTTGGCACACCGTTCGGTCAGGTCTTTTAAATTGGCAAGGCGCTTTTCATAGCCCTCAGACAGAGATTTTTCAAAGGGAAACTCCGAAAGCATGTATAGTACGCCTTGGGTGTAGATACCGTTGATGCCCACACGGCTGTAGCTTTCCAGCAGGGAATCCGGGCAGTACTCCCGGCTGTCCACATCAAAGCTCTTTTGATACAGGCCGGAGAACAGGTAGATCATTCTGGTGCCGAAGTTCTCTTTTCCGGAAAATTCCACTTCCGGCAGAATGTATTCAAATTCGAAAGGCTGCTTTCCCTTCAGCGACAGGGTATCCATGGTTTCCTTCACCCGCTGCAAGGCCGCCTGATCCTGCTTGGAAAGAGGCTTCCACTGGAGTTTTTCGCAGATGGGCTTTTTAGAAAGCTTGTAGTCCAGAAAATCCTCTTCCCGCAGCAACACCGCCAGCTCCTGCGCATCCACCTCAAGAAGCTGCAGCAGCTGCTCATAGGGCAGAAGATGCCACATAGCCCGGATAATGGTGATATAGCCCTTTTTCAGCCAGATATCGCTTTTCTGGTCCTCATAAATACCCATGGCCGCACCCAGAGCCGCAATATTTTCCGGCGTGGTATTCAGAATCTCCGCGATCTTTTCGTAGTTGAAAAATTCCAGTGCCCGAAATACAAAAGCCGCTTCTCTGGTGGGAAAATGGGAACATTCTACCGGTGCTTTTCCTAATTTTGGCAGTTCAAATTGCATAATAGAATCCTAACCTTTCGTAACAGATGTTACTTTACTTCCTCTAAATATCCATATTTTGTCAAAAAGCTAAAATAGGATAAATAATATTGGATCGTTTCGTCTTTTGTCGTGCGGGAGAAAGCTCCGTCATGCAAACGGATCGCTTCCAAAACGCTGCGCTCCGGTGACAAAAGCGCCCAAATAAGCTCAGGGATATCCGGCCAGGATACACGCTCGCCTACCGGAACACGCGCTTGGGAGAAGGGCACGCCTGCAGATGTGATGCGGTAGCGGATGCTGTCTGCCTGCTGTTCTGTAGGTGTCAATTCCCGATCAGGGAACATGTTATAGAAGTCATCTGCCCAATGGGACGGGAGTACAGGCGTTACGACGCCCGGATAGAAACGGTTAAAGGAGTCCATTCTTCCAAGGTAAAGTAATTCTGCGGCTTTATTGCGCCACAAAGCGTCATGCTTCGACAAGCTTCCTACTGCTATTCTTCCCGCATTCAGGTTCTTTTTCGTTTCTAACCAGTAAGCGGCAGTCTTTTCAAGCTCCTTTGCCATTTGGGCAAAATGCTCCCTGTCTCCGCAGATCAAGACCGCAGTATAAGCTGCGACCATAGGAACCAGCTTGGCTAATTTTTCAGGCTCAACAGCATCAAAGATCGGCGCGTCACAATGGTGATAATCGTTTCGACCGTCATAGGAAGTGCTATAACACCACATGGTGGGAATATCTACAGTTTTTTCGCTTGCCCAGCAGTCATCAGACAGGTTGCCCGGCACAAGTCTCCATTTAACATCGGAGCAGAAGGCCTCCATAGCTTCACTGATCAGCATATCGCCGAAGAAGGGAAGCGACAGAGGAGATTCGTTGATCACGAAGCCCATATTTAAGGTCTTGGATGCCTGGCAGGTCAAGGTGTCGATGCTCAGGGCAGCTAAAGTCTTCTTATCATGATTTGCAAAGAATGCGGCAAAGCCATAGCGTTCCATAGAAAAAACCAATCTTAAGGTTTTTTCGGGCTGGGGCAGAACGCCGTCGTCAATCAGTTTTTTGAGCATGATTGCCACTTCCACCCCCACGCCAAAGCCCTGCGTGTCATCAGAGCAGAAGGGTTCATATAAGTGGGCTAAAAGTGCGAATTCATCCTCAGATTTGCCCGGGATCGTAGCGGTTACCGTGTAAATCTCACCGTCGTAGAGCTTGGTGTTCATTTCGCCGTGAAGAACGACCTTGCCTTTGGATAACAACTGATACAGCTCAATACCCATCTTGGGTGAAACGCAGAAAACCGGCACAACAGGATCTTCTTTTAAGTGATACCAGCCGATATGACCGTGACCGTTCGTCCAGGAGGGCACGTCCGGTTCGTGTTTGGTGGTTCCAAATGCGGCAAATACAATACCGGCACAGCCCGCGGCAGCCAAAGTGTGATAAAGCGGATGCTGGGCAGGCAGATAGCCCCGGTAGAACACGAACTTACCCTTGCAATCAGGATTCTCAGGATCCAAACCCGCATAATCTACAAGCTCCGCGGTCACACCGCCTGCAGGGGTAGGCGCAGAATATTCCGATACATGGATCGTGGTAATATCGGTATCCGCGATCATCTTGCTTACCGGCTCAACGATCTGAAGCGTAGAGCGCCCAAGCAGATCCCATGCCTGCGGCATAATGAAGTCATAGGATGCGGTCTCGCCGTCTGCCCTATGGGAAATCCTGCGCACATCAGAAAAGCCCTCTTTTTGCAAGATGTTCTCACACCAGGCGGTAGAACCGTCAAATGCAGAATACTGACGGGGCTTTTCCAATTCCTTAAGCGTATCCATGTTGTTCATAATACGTTCATGGGAGTATAAGGCACACAATACGTTATAAAGGTCTGATTTCAAAAATATATCCATAAAATTCCGCTCCTTAAGTATTGATTGCAGATTGCATTTATACTATACATTTGGTAAAATAAATTGTAAATGTACGGTGCAACCCTCTTCTTGTACCAAATTAGCATAGCAGGTGATGTTTTATGTTGTATCTGGATGCGTTCTTTGCCAATTTAAATGCGGTGGTCCGGATCGCGGATTTTTTCTCCTGCAAGGAAACTGAAGTTTGGGCCGCGGAAAAAGTAGAGTTTGAGCAGAATAAGTTTTATTACATCACCAAGGGTAACTGCGTCATCCGGATCAACGACAAGGACTATTACGGCAAGGAAGGGGATTGCTTTTTTATCCCCGCCAACACAAGGCACGATTACCGGAATGTGAATGGGGCTGTTTTTGAAAAATACTGGTTTCATTTTGACCTGTACCCAAACAACTCCATTTTTAAGCTGCTGGACCTGGATTACTGCATTAAACCGGAAGATGATTCCCTTCTGAACCTGTTTGCAGAGCTTTTCAGCAAATATAACAGTGAAAAACTGACCGATAAGCTGGACGTAAAAAGTCTGGCAATCAGGATTCTTTCTTCGTTCATTGCTGCCTCCCACATGGAAACAAAGGTCCCCACTGCCCCGGGGGAGGAACCCATCTCCAATGTGCTTGCTTACATCAATCAGAATCTGGGACGGCACATATCCAACGGGGAGTTGAGCGAATTATGCTATCTGCATCCCAATCACTTTGTGCGTTTTTTCAAAAAGAAAACAGGTACCACACCCCAGCGGTATATTATGGAACAGCGGGTACAGATGGCAAAAAGGCTGATCGAGCAAACGGATATGAAATTTTCCGATATTGCTGTGCAGGCAGGGCTTTGTGACGCACCCCATTTATGCAAGGTATTTAAGCGGTTTTATTCCCTGAATCCTCAGGACTGCCGCAAAGGAAAAGATATCCGGTAAATCCTGCTTGCAATAACAGTACCGATCCTCTATAATATATTTGTCATATTACATAAAGAAAGGAATACCGCCATGAAAAAATTTCTCAAAAATTACGGTTTTATCATGTGTATGCTGGTCGGTATTGTCGCTGGCTGTATCACCGGTGCCTTCTGGCCTGCTGTGAAGGATGCCAGCGGTGAGATTGTATACACAGGTGCCCGGGTTCTGGAGCCTCTTGGCACTGTATTCATCAACTTGATGTTCTGCATTGTGGTTCCCATGGTATTCTGCTCTATCTGCTCCGCTATCGCCAATATGGACAGCGCAAAAAAAGCCGGCAAGATCATGGGCATCACCGTGGCCACCTTCCTGATCACCGCCGCTATCGGTGCCGTTATCACCTATGTGATCTGCCGTCTTTTCCCGCTGGTGCATGGCCAATACCAAACCGTGGAAGGTGAAGTGGGCAGCACGCTTGGCATTGCGGATATGATTATCAACTTCTTCACCAAGCCCGATTTTCTGGAGCTGTGGAGCCGCAAAGCCATCCTGCCCCTGATCGTTTTCGCCATCCTGTGCGGCTTCGGCATCCAGATGGCCGGCGGCAAGGAAACCATGACCGCAAAGCTGCTGGCTGATATCACGGGCTGCATTATGAAGGTGGTTAAGATCATCAGCTACTATGCACCCATTGGCTTTTTTGGCTTCTTTGCTTATCTGGTGGCCACCTACGGCCCGGAGCTGATCGGCGACTATAGCCGCACTCTGGTTATTTACTACGTACTGTGCTTTGCCTATATGTTTATTTTCTTCCCCATCTATGCCCGTTTTGGCGGTGGCAAGGGTGCAGCAAAGGTCATGTTCAGCAAGCTCTTTAAGCCTGCAGCCGTATCCTTCGGTACCTGCTCTTCTGTAGCAACCATCCCCACCAATATGGAAGCCGCTGAAGAGACCGGCATCAGCAAGGATGTTTCGGATATTGTGATGCCGCTGGGTGCCACCATGCACATGGACGGCTCTTCCATGGGCGCAATCATCAAGGTTGCTTTCCTGTTTGGCATTTTCGGCAAGGACTTTACCACTGGTGAAGCCATTCTGGCGATTATTGTGGCTGTATTTTCCTCTGTTGCCATGTCCGGCATTCCCGGTGGCGGCGGCACCGGCGATCTGGTGCTGTGTACTATGTTCTTCCCAGATCAGCTGGCCATTGCTTACCCCATTTCCATTGCGCTGGCCAATCTGATTGATCCTCCGGCCACCATGATCAACGCTGCCGGTGACTATGTAGTCAGCTACATCGTCTCCCGCTTTACAGACGGCAAGGACTGGCTTCAGAAAAAGCTTCAAAATAAAAAACTGTAATGTCACGGTGTCATCGCGAACCAGCCCTCAGGCTGGTGTGGCGATCCCCATAACAGCAGATAACTCTATCGCTTTTAGGAAAAACTCTATTTCAGGAGATTGCCACGCCAGTTTGCGAACTGGCTCGCAATGACGCGGTTTTTCGACAGACTAAAACACGGCAGGTTAAAAACCTGCCGTGAATTTTTATTATCCTTCGTATTCCATCAATGCCAGCTTAAAGGCACCGTATGCCCCTGCGTCATTGCCCAGCTTTGCCAGCGCAAACTCCACCCCGGCAATGGCATGGAAGATATACTTGTGGAAATGCCGCCGGATACCCTCCAGCAGAACGTTTCCTGCCTTGCTGACACCGCCGCCGATGACCACCGCATCCGGATCCAGCACGCAGCAGATATCCGCCAGATACTCTGCCAGCTTATCGTAAATCTGCTCCAAAATGTCCGCAGCCACCGAATCTCCCGCTGCTGCTGCATCAAAAATGTCCTTACATGTCAGGTTTTCCACCTGCCGCAGCACGGAATCCCGCGCCTCGCGGTCAAGACACCGCTTGGCTGTGCGCACAATGCCGGTAGCAGAGCAGTACTGCTCCGCGCAGCCGTACTTACCGCAGTTGCATCTCTGGGATTCATTCGCATTCAGCACCATATGGCCGATCTCACCGGCCGCGCCGGTTCTGCCGTGGAGGGGCTGTCCGTTAATGATGATGCCGCCGCCCACGCCGGTGCCCAATGTCACAAGGATCATATTGTCATAGCTTTTACCGCCGCCCTTCCAGCATTCACCCAGCGCAGCTACCGTTGCATCGTTACCGGCCTTTACGGGAAAGCCCGTCAGGTCTGTGAGCACCTTCTCTACATTAAAAACGCCCCATCCCAAATTCTCACACTGGTTGACAACTCCCTCTTTATCCACCGGGCCGGGTACGCCGATGCCGATACCCAGAATCATGTCATTGGATATCTTATTCTTTTCCAGATAGCCGCCAATGGATGCTGCAATATCCGGTAATATCTGCGCACCCTCATTTTCAATAACCGTGGGAATCTCCCATTTGTCCAGCAGATTACCTTCCTGATCGAAATAGGCGATCTTGACTGTAGTTCCGCCCAGATCCACACCAAAGCCAAATTTCATTCCTTTTCCTCCCGGAAACCAAAGTTTTACGTTATTTATTATAATATATATCAGCAAAAAACACCATAGCAGCAGGAAATATTTTTTTATTTTTGGGAAACTTTCCCTATAACCCTTGCGTTTGACGTGTTTTTGCTGTAACATAGTAACATCAAGAACAGATGAAAGGATGGACTGATTTAAATGATCAAAGTAGATATTTCCAATGTCTGGGGACAACTGTCCCTTCCCGACTTGCTCGCAACTGAAAAAGAAGTTTTTGCCGCCCACCAGACCCTGACCGAGGCCAGCGGTGAAGGCAGTGATTTTCTGGGCTGGCTGAACCTGCCCATAACCGAAGAAACCGACGAGATCCGCAGAATCCGTGCCGCTGCAGCCCGTATCCGGGAATCCTCCGATGTATTCGTGGTCATCGGTATCGGCGGCAGCTATCTGGGCCCTCGTGCAGCTATTGAACTGATGCAGGGCTGCAACCATAACATCGGCAAGGGCAAAGGCAACCCCCAGATCTACTACGCAGGCAACGGTCTGTCCACCCGGGGATGGAACGAGCTGCAGCGGCTGCTGGAAGGCAAGGATTTCTCCATCGCCATCATCTCCAAATCCGGTACTACCACCGAGCCTGCCATCGCTACCCGCGCCCTTCGTTGGATGCTGGAGCGCAAGTACGGCACCGACGGTGCCCGCAGGCGCACCTACGCCATCACCGATCCCTGCAAGGGTGCTCTGCGGCAGATGGCTACGGAAGAGGGCTGGGAAACCTTTGTAATCCCCCCAAATGTTGGCGGCCGTTATTCCGTTCTGGCCGCAGTGGGTCTGCTGCCCATGGCTGTTGCCGGCATTGATCCTATGGAAGTGATGCGCGGTGCCGCACAGGCAAAAGAGGAATACGATGTCCGCTCCTTTGAAAACCCCGTCTGGCTGTACGCTGCCACCCGGAACCTGCTGTACCGCCATGGCAAGTGTATCGAGATTCTGGAATCCTTCGAGCCCGGCTTCCGCATGATGGGCGGCTGGTGGCAGCAGCTGTACGGCGAGTCCGAAGGCAAGGACGGCAAGGGTATCTTCCCCGTTACCGCCGAATTCACCGCCGACCTGCATTCTCTGGGACAGATGATCCAGCAGGGTGAGCGGAACCTGTTTGAAACCATGGTTCGTTTCGATGCACCGGAAAGCAAGATGACCATTGGCGGCGACTACAAGAATTTGGACGGCCTGAATTATCTGGAGGGCAAGACGCTGGACTTTGTGGATGAAAAGGCCTTCCTGGGCACGCTGGCAGCCCACGTGGACGGTGGCGTACCTGTCATCACCATGGACATGGGTGAGCTGAATAACGAAAAGCTGGGCGAAATGTTCTACTTCTTCGAGCTGGCCTGCGGTGTCTCCGCTTACATGCTGGGCGTGAATCCCTTTAACCAGCCCGGTGTGGAGTTCTATAAGCGCAACATGTTCCAGCTTTTGGGCAAGCCCGGTTACGAAGTGTAAAAACTTTTAATAAATATCCAAAATAGGTGTTGCAAAATTGGCCCCGAACTGGTAGAATTACCATACAGCTATTATTGCTGCACAGCAAAGGAGGAATTTCCTATGATTCATGTTATTATGGGCCTGAAGGGCTCCGGTAAGACCAAGAAACTGATTGATTCCATCAACGAAGCAGTGGCTCAGGCCAGCGGTGATGTGGTTTGCATCGAGTATGGCAAAAAGCTGACTTATGACATCAACTACCGTGTGCGTCTGGTTGACTCCAAGGAATACGGCATCAACAGTCTGGATATGCTGAAGGGTTTCCTGAGCGGCCTGCATGCCGGTAATTTTGATATTACCAATGTGTACATCGACAACTTATATAAGACCATCGGCACTGACCGTGCCGCCGGTGAGGCGTTCATTGTGTGGTGCGCTGCGTTTGCCGAGGCAAACAACATGAACATCACCGTCACTGTTTCCGACGATCCGGCAAACGCTTCCGAGGAAATCAAGAAGTACCTGTAATCTTACAAGCAAACACCGCTGCAAGTTCTGCAGCGGTGTTTTTTGTTACCATGTACAGCTATATGTGCCATCTGCTTCGGCAGTGATCGTTGTGCCGTAAGGTACACACATATCCGCCAAATACTCCCTCAGCTTGGGGTCACTGCATTTTCTGGGCAGACCACGTTCTGCCTTGTTTCCGTCCATCACCATTTCAACGGGCATCAGCTTGATTTTTGTCAGTCTGGTGCCATCGGTCTCCCAGTAGGGCACCACCGTGTGGTACATACGCCAGTCGGACATCAGTCCCACCGTGAAGTTCTGGGAACGCTTTTTCAGCAGTTCATGGACGGTGGCTTCAGAAGTCAGCCCATGCTTATTGTAAAACTCCTCCGGGGCCAGTTCCAGATCATACAGCTGCAGCACAAAGTCACCCAACGAGTAAAAAATGGGACAATCCTTGTAGACCTCAATGGGCCGCAGCAAATGGGGGCCGTGGCCTACGATGGCATGAGCGCCCAGATCAATACACCGGTGGGCAAATTCCTTCAGAAATTCCGCAGGATTTTCCTTCTTGTCCCCGGCAATCTGGTGGGAGTGGATGGACACAATGATATAGTCTGCCTGCAGCTGGGCCTCAAAAATTGCCTTCTCCACCCGGGCCATATCTGCCTTGTTAATCTGCATAACATACCGGGGCTTTTCCCCCTGCTTGAATTTCATGGCGCCAAGTTCCGCCTCATCGTCCTTCAGGAAAGGATAGTAGCCCTCCCTGCGGGTGATCTCTTTGGACGCATTGATACCCGTTTCGTCAGCTATACTGCGAATCAATGCCAGTTCCTGTTCCGGCAGTTCTATGTGGGATTCGATGCGCAGGCCGTTGATACCCGGTCTGCCGGGTACCCGGGCAGACTGCTGCCCTGCCAGCATAGACTCGTCAAAGTTGGTATTCACCGCGATCAGCGCCACGCAGCCGTTCTTTGTCTGCAAATACCGGGGCGCTGCCGCTTCCGCCAGATTGTTGCCAAGACCCGCATGGACCATGCCGCTCTCATTCAGTGCGTCCAGCGTACCTTGAAAACCCTCGTAAGAGAAGTCGAAGGCATGATTGTTGTTGGCACTGGTCATGTTAAAGCCGAAGGGCTTGATATCCTCCAGAATCCGGGGATCTGCTCGCAGATATGTGCCGCCGCTGAGCTGGGCTGCACAGGCTTCCCCTTCCCGGTTCAAAGTAGTTTCCAGATTGAAAAACCGGGCATCTCCCTGCGCAATAAAGGGAGCAAGCTCTGCAAAGCCCGCATAATCCCGGGGCACCCGCTTCTGGATAATCATATCGCCCGCCGCTGTAAACTTCATAGCTTAGTCCTCCATCAGTAACTTTACTGTCCTGATCGCAACTTCCAATCCCGGTACCATGGAAGCTTTTTCTACCCACTCTTCCCGGGTGTGGGCACCGCTGCCGGAGTAAGTTGCCATGCAGACCGCTGGAATTCCCATGGACAGGGGGATATTGCAATCCGTAGAAGAGGTCTTTCTGGTCAGTGACCAGCCGAACACATCTTTGAATACGGTTTCAATTTTTGCCGTCAACGCTTCCTGTTCTTCCTTATCCACATCGCTGCAAGGCCGGTCACCCACCTGTGTTACCTTCACCTGCACCTTTTCTGTCCGGGCTTCTTCAAAAATCGCTTTAAATTTTTCCTGCATGATTGCAAGGCAGTCCTTATCATCGGATCGGTATTCGCACAGCATTTTGGCGCTCTGGGCAATGGTATTGACCGATGTTCCGCCGGTGATTGTACCTACATTGTAGGTAGTACGAGTTCCCTCTTTTTTTGGCACTTGAATGCTGTAAATCCGGTTAATGATCTTTGCCAGTTCATTGATGGCATTGGCATTTCCGAATTTACCGAAAGAATGGCCGCCCTCCGTCAGCACCTCCAACTCAAACCGGTGAGAACCGGCGCAATCATTGGCGATCTTACGCAGATCGGCACCGTCAAAGCTGACAAACCGGGCGATGCGGCCTGCATAATCCTTAAAAATCTGCCGGGTGCCTTTCAGATTGCCCAGACCCTCCTCGCAGGAATTGCACACAAACAGCATGCCCTTGGCAGGTTTTATTTGATTCTCCAGCAAATATTTGACCACCAGCAGCAAATGCACCAGACTGGCCGTATCGTCGCCCACACCGGGGCAGTGGATCTTCTCCCCGTCGTCGGTATAAGGCATGGGCTCCATATCCGGGAACACCGTGTCCGTATGGGCCACAAAAACCGTAAGCTCCTTGCTGTCTGCCGCATTTAACGGAAACACCACATTCAGCGCCTCGTCGATGTACACGCCCTCAGCGCCCGCATCTTCCAGCCACTTTTTGCAATACGTTGCCCGCTTGTGTTCAAAGTGGGACGGTGCCGGTATGAGGCAAAGCTCCTTTAGCGTCCGGTACATTAAATCCGTATTTTCTGCAATAAATTTCTGAATATCCATCCCTGTCATTCCTTTCCCGTTTGCTTGCATTATAACTGGCTTTTACGCATTTGTAAACAATATGCTGCATGTGCCTTGCCACACTTTTAAAAGTGTGGTAAAATTGAGCAAACACACATATGGGAGGTCTATACCATGGAAATGCTGCAGCTTCGCTATTTTTTTGACACCGCCAAAACCGGTAGCTTTGCAAAAACCGCGGAAAACTATATGGTACCGGCCACCTCTGTTTCCGCCTCCGTGAAGCGGCTGGAAAAAGAGTTGGGCTGCCAATTATTTGACCGCACCTGCAACCGGATTATACTAAATGACAGCGGCAGAAAGCTGCAGCAATCTTTAAGTGTGATTTTTGAGGAACTGGATCGGACCGTATTTAACCTGTCCAATCTGAATACGGATACCCGGGAGATCAAGCTGTTAGTACGGGCCATGCGTGGGGAGATCACGGATCATATCATCGAATATAAAGCAAAACATCCCCATATTAAATTTAAGACCTGTTTTGATTTCGGAGAGTCGAACTATGAAAATTATGATATTATCATCGACGAAGATGCGGACCTATACCCCGGTTACGACCGTTTCCCCTACTGTCACACCCGGATTTCCATCAGGGCTGCATCAAACCACCCCTTGTGCAGCAAAAAACTGACACTGCAGCAGCTTCGCAATGCGCCGTTTATCGCCATCGGTGAGCACAACTGCCTCCACCGGCTGCTGCTGCAGGTATGCAGGAAAGCAGGCTTCACCCCAAATATTGTGGCCTTGAGCAATGATTTAAGCTGTCTCAGAAAATTCGCGGCGGCCGGTATCGGTATCTACCTGTCACGGGAGTACCCCCGGGCCAACCATCCGACAAATACGGAAATTTTACACATTTCCGACTTTGACGAAACCCAGACCATCTGTATCTATTGCAGACAAGCCTCTGCCTATGGCAATGTGGCCCACTTTCTGAATTTTCTTAAAAGCAAAACCATGTAAAAACACGCCTGCTGCATGCAACCGCATACTGCAGACGTATTGTTGTTATAAATACCAACGCAGCAGAAAGTTCTCAAACCGACGTGGCAATCTTCTAAGTTGATATAGGTCTCCTTAAAATATATTTTTTGATTATAACTCTGCCAGCACACTCTGACACCATATAAGCAGCAGCTCAAAGGCCCTGTCAAAGGCCTCCGGCGCATACTGCTCTCCCATCTGCAACACTGTCAGGTCTCTCTCGTCCAGATGCTCCGCCAATGCCGCTCTCGTAGGATAAAACACGCCACGCCTTATGTAATACAAGGTTTGCAAAACGAAAAAGACTTGCTTATACAGCCCCTGCAAATTCTTTTTGTTGCGCTCCGGATCGCTGTGTATATACCCGTGACATAGGGCATGGTACAGATTTCCTACGCTCAGCTTAATAAAACTCACCACATCGGACTGCGTGTAGGCAGGAAGAAAATCGGAGAGCTTTCCGTAGTAATCCTTGGTACCGTGGATAAAATTGCACACCTCCAGCGGATTCCACTTAGCCAGCTCCTGCCTGCCGCAAATAAAGCCGCAGGCCTTTTCCGGATTGGGAAGGCTATCCACAACGGACTTATAGGCTGCCACATCCTCAACTGTCAGTCCTTCAAGAACCACCACCGTATCCAGATCGCTGCTTTCCGTGGCTTCGCCCCGCAGGTAACTGCCCTGCAGACCCACATACAAGAGTCTGTCGGCAAAACTTGCTTTTAAGGCTCCCTCCAGACTTTTCATATAATTTTCTACATCGTACATTCCGGGTCACCTGCTCTTTCACCCTGTGTTTTGTTGCATTATAGCAAATTCGCAACTAGGACGCAAGAGCCGAGACTGTAGGAAAGTAAAAATCCAGCCCGATTACTTTTTTGTCGAGAAGAAAAGCAGAGGTTCTCCCCTCTGCTTTTCACATTTCCCAGCCCATTGGACTTGAATCCTGAAAATATCAACCAGTAACAGTCCGTCTTACTGTTGCGGTGCCCGGCGTGCGCCTTGCCGACGGTGCGGCAGCGTTGCACACCGACCGCTGCCACTCGCTCAGGTCGCTTTATCTGCCACTGGCAGCGCTCCCATCGCTCCCTACCTCCTTCGCTACGCTCAGTCGGTAAAGCGACGGCTGTAATCGAAAGTCATTTGCTCTATTTCCAAAGAAAGCCAAAAAGAACACCACCCAATAGGGTGGTGTTCTTTTTGGCTCCCCTTGTTGGACTCGAACCAACGACCTGCGGATTAACAGTCCGTCGCTCTACCGACTGAGCTAAAGAGGAATGTGAGTGTTCGCGTTACCTATCTTCCCGGGCAGTCACCCGCCAAGTATTGTCGGCGTACATGAGCTTAACTTCTGTGTTCGGGATGGGAACAGGTGGACCCTCATGACAATCAACACGAACTTTATGGATGGAGTTTAACCATCTTTTTATATCAAAGAGCTTGCGCTCTGTGATAGCATTAGGATTATAACACTCTGTCGCCTGCTTGTCAATCGCTTTTTGGCGAAAAATGTTATGTAATAAAAAACTTGGTGACCCGTACCGGATTCGAACCGATGTTAACGGCGTGAGAGGCCGCTGTCTTAACCACTTGACCAATGGGCCATGGTGCACCTTCAGGGACTCGAACCCGGGACCCACTGATTAAGAGTCAGTTGCTCTACCAACTGAGCTAAAGGTGCAGATCCTTTGACTTTTCAGGATATACCCTGAAAACTGAACATTATTCTCTTATTTCCGCTTTTGAGTCAGCCACTGAGCCTGCGCTTTGGTCAAGCTTTCGGCTTATTAGTATCAGTCAGCTACACACATTACTGCGCTTCCACCTCTGACCTATCAACGACATAGTCTACGTCGAGCCTCAGTGGAGATCTTATCTTAGGGAGAGTTTCACGCTTAGATGCCT
>JAZNPV010000084.1:0-4842 GCA_045589835.1 Faecousia sp. | reverse complement strand
ACCCCTTACCGATCAGTTCCTGCCGCAGTTCCAGATAGTTTTCAATGATTCCGTTATGAACCACCGCAAACCGTCCGTCATTACTGGCATGGGGATGGGCATTGGTATCCGTGGGTGCACCGTGGGTAGCCCAGCGGGTATGACCGATACCGGTGGTGCCCGGAAGAAGATTTCCGTCATCCGTCTTTTGTGCCAGACCCGCAATTCTTCCGGTTACCTTGCTGATGGCAATCTTTTTCTGCTGCATAACTGCAATTCCGGCCGAGTCATATCCCCGGTATTCCAGTTTTTTCAGTCCTTCCAACAGCACCGGAGCCGCTTGCTGCTGGCCTGTGTATCCAACGATTCCACACATAAAGATACCTCCTTATTCCCACTCCACAGTAGCCGGGGGTTTACTCGTAATATCATATACAACACGGCTGATGCCGGGCACCTCATTTGTGATCCGGTTGCTTGCTCTTTCCAGTACTTCGTAGGGAAGCCGTGTCCATTCTGCTGTCATAAAATCATCCGTTGTCACCGCACGAAGCACGATGGTGCGGCCATAAGTTCTGGCATCGCCCATCACACCAACGCTTCTTAGATTCGTCAGTACCGCAAAATACTGGTTGGATTCTGCGCCTGCCGCTTCCAGTTCCTGACGGAAGATGGCATCCGCAGAGCGCAGCAGGTCCAGCTTTTCTTTGGTAATATCACCAACGACCCGTACAGCGAGACCGGGGCCGGGAAACGGTTGCCGCCAGACCAATTCTTTGGGAATTCCCAGTTTGGTGCCGACCTCCCGAACTTCGTCCTTAAAGAGGTCACGCAATGGCTCCAATATTTCATCAAAAGCGATCACGTCCGGCAGACCGCCTACATTGTGATGGCTCTTAATGGTGGAAGCATCTCCTGCACCGCTTTCGATCACATCCGGGTAAATCGTGCCTTGTACCAGTACATTGATTTTTCCCAGTTTTTTGGCTTCGTCCTCGAATACCCGGATGAATTCTTCGCCGATAATCTTCCGCTTTTCTTCTGGTTCTGTAACCCCAGCCAGCTTCTTCAGAAAACGGTCTTCTGCGTTGACCCGGATCAGGTTCATATCAAATCCGTCCCGGAAGGTCTTTTCCACGAAGTCGCCCTCGTCTTTTCGCAGCAAGCCGTGATCTACAAACACACAGGTCAGATTCCTGCCAATCGCCTTATGCAGCAGCACCGCTGCCACAGAGGAATCCACTCCGCCGGACAGTGCCAGCAAAACCTTTTTACCGGAAAGCTTTTCCCGGTATTTTTCGATGGATTGCTGTACAAAATCTTCCATCTTCCACTGCCCCTTGCAGCCGCAGACACCGAAGAGGAAGTTATAAAGTATTTGCTTTCCAAACTCCGTATGGGTTACCTCCGGGTGGAACTGTACCGCATAGAGTTTTCTGCTTTCGTCCGCCATTGCTGCACAGGGACATTTGCCGGTACGGGCGATTACACGGAAGCCCTCCGGCACCTGGCTGATGTAATCCGTATGACTCATCCAGCAGATGCTGTGATTGGAAAACCCACGGAAAAGGACGCTGTGGTCGGTAAACACTTCCGTTTTGCCGTACTCACTGGAAGACTCCGCACCGCTGACAACGCCGCCGGCCATATATGCCATCAGCTGCGCGCCATAGCAGATACCAAGAATCGGGATCCCCAGATTTAGAATTGCCGGGTCATAATGGGGAGAGCGTTCGTCGTACACGCTGTTGGGTCCACCGGTAAAAATGATTCCCTGATAGCCTGCAGCCTGGATTTCCTGCGGCGTAATCTTGTTATAGGGTTTGATTTGGGCATAGACATGATGTTCCCGGACTCTGCGGGCAATCAGCTGGTTATACTGACCGCCAAAGTCCAAAACAAGGATTTTTTCTTCCATCTGACATTTCCTCACAAATTGATCTGGGCGCTGTCTGTACAGACACCGGCAATCAGCGGCTTGACCTTTGCCAAGAATGCTTCCACCTGCTGCTCGCATCGACCAATGTAAAGGCTCGGAGTCAGCAGTGCATCCATTTCCGTTTCTGTTAGGCCGAACTCCTTTTGGGCAGCCAAACGGGAAAGCAAATCGCATTCCTCACCGTTTTTCATTTTGGCGGTGGCTTCCATAGAGCAGGAGCGGATGATCTCGTGCAGCTGCTGCCGGTCACCGCCCCGCTTGACGGCTTCCATCATCAGATTTTCTGTAGCAATGAAGGGAAGGTATTCCTTTACAGTCTTTTCTACAATTTTCTCATTGACATGCAGACCGTCTGTTACATTTTGGGCAAGCCGCAGCACCGCATCGGCACAGAGGAAGCCCTCCGGCATGGAGATACGTCGGTTGGCAGAATCGTCCAATGTCCGCTCCAGCCACTGGGTTGCTGCAGTCATCGGCGCATTCATAGCATCGCACATCAGGTAACGGGCAAGGCTGCAGATCCGCTCACTTCGCATAGGATTGCGCTTATAGGCCATTGCGGAAGACCCAATCTGATTCTTTTCAAAGGGTTCCTCCACCTGCCGGTCGTGTTGCAGAAGCCGGATATCATTTGTCATTCGGTAGCAGCTCTGAGCGATGGAAGAAAGTACATTCAAAATACGGCTGTCGACCTTTCTGGGGTAGGTTTGACCGCAAACATCGAAACAGCCGTCAAAGCCGAAGTCTGCGCAGATCATGCGATTCATTTCATCGATCTTTGCTGTGTCTCCGCCAAACAGTTCCAGGAAGCTCGCTTCCGTGCCGGTAGTACCACGGCACCCGAGGAATTTCATTGTTCCGATCACAAAATCCAGTTCTTCCAGATCGGACCAAAGATCCTGCATCCAAAGTGTGGCCCGCTTACCCACCGTCACCAGTTGAGCAGGCTGATAGTGCGTATACCCCAAAGTAGGCACGGCTTTGTATTGATCCGCAAAGGAAGACAGGTTGGCAATTACCTTCAGCAGCTCCGTGCGAAGATACTTTAGGGCATCCCGGTAGATGATAAGATCTGCATTGTCTGTCACATAGCAGCTGGTTGCGCCCAGGTGAATGATACCCGCAGCGGACGGGGCTGCTTTGCCATAGGCATATACATGGGCCATTACATCGTGCCGAACTTCCTTTTCACGCTGAGCGGCACAGGCAAAGTCAATATCTGCAATGTGTTCCTCCAGTTCGGCAACCTGCTGTTTTGTAATGGGCAGACCCAAAGCACTCTCTGCCTTTGCTAAAGATACCCACAGCTTACGCCATGTTTGAATACGGTGATCAGCCGAGAACAGGCGCAGCATATAGTCGGATGCGTAGCGGGAGCTCAGGGGGGATTCGTATTTTTCTGTCATGATGATTCTCCTTAACGAATAATGATACTGTCTCGCTCCGGACCAACGGAAATGAAGCCTACATGACAGCCGATTTCTTTTTCAATGAATTCTACATACCGCTGTGCGGCGACAGGCAAGTCTTCCCACTTGCGGATACCGGAAATATCACACTTCCAGCCGTCCATATACTCGATCACCGGCTTGGCACTATCCAGCACAGAGGGGAATGGGAATTCGTCCGTTTCCTTACCGTCCACCGTGTAATGGGTGCAAACGGGGATCTTATCCAGATAACTAAGCACATCCAGCTTGGTAAGTGCGATATTGGTAGCTGCCTGGACCTGAACACCGTAGCGGGTAGCCACAATGTCGATAGGACCAACTCTGCGGGGACGGCCGGTTTTCGCGCCATACTCAAAACCGGCTTCCCGAAGCGCTTCTGCTTCCGCACCGAACATCTCGCAAACGAAGGGACCTTCTCCCACACAGGTGGAATAGGCTTTCACTACGCCGATGACCTCGTCGATTTTGGCAGAGGGCAGCCCGGATCCTACCGGCGCGTAAGAGGCAATGGCATTGGAGGATGTGGTGTAAGGATAGATACCGTAGTCCAGATCCCGCAGGGCACCCAACTGTGCTTCAAAAAGGATGTCTTTCCCGTCTGCCTGAGCCTTTCTCAGGAACGCACCTGTGTCACAGATGAAGGGCTTGATTTTTTCACAATAAGTGTCGATCCACTCCCGAAGTTCCTCAACCTTTACCGGTTCCGCACCGTAGACACCGATGAGTGTCAGATCCTTCCAGTCAAGCAGATCGTTCAGATGCTCCTGAAAATGCTCCGGGTAAAGCAGCTCGCCAGCCATGATGGTCTTTTTCTGATATTTATCGGAATAGAACGGGGCAATGCCCTGCTTGGTGGAGCCGTATTTCTTATCCGCAAGGCGTGCTTCTTCCAATCCATCCAGTTCCCGGTGCCAAGGCAGCAACAACGATGCCCGGTCGCTGATTTTTAGGTTCTCGGGTGTAATCGGAACGCCTTTGGCTGTGACTTCCTTAATTTCTTTCCAAAGATTTTCAGGGTCAAGGGCAACACCGTTTCCAAGGATGTTTACAACACCCTTGCGGAAAATGCCTGAGGGAAGCAGATGCAGAGCAAATTTGCCGTACTCATTGATCACGGTATGGCCTGCGTTGCCGCCACCCTGGTAACGGATGACGATATCATAGCTTTCCGTCAGCAGGTCTACCATTCTGCCCTTACCTTCGTCACCCCAGTTGATGCCTACGATTGCACAGTTTCCCATTGTTATCCTCCCAACTTGGTTTCCAGCCGCTTCATAATCTCGGCGTAAGCTTCTTCCACACCACCAAGATCACGACGAAAGCGGTCCTTATCCAGTTTTTCATGTGTTTTGCTGTCCCACAGGCGGCAGGTATCCGGGCTGATCTCGTCAGCCAGAACGATCGTACCGTCAGCAAGTCTTCCAAATTCCAGCTTAAAATCTACCAGAATGACACCGCAGGAGAGCCAGCAGG
>JAZNPV010000083.1:0-25414 GCA_045589835.1 Faecousia sp. | reverse complement strand
CTTTAAAATTTCGCCGTCCGGAACCGGGTCCGGACGGCTGTTTGCTTTGCACAAATCTTCGCAACGGAAATGTAACTTGCAAAGCGGCTGGATATGTTATAATATAAGGTATAATAAGAAGTATTATATTGGAGAGGAGTGAGGGTGTGTCACAGGGCAGAAGGCTGCTGCGGCTTTTTTTGAAAAAACGGCACATGAAATTGAGTCCCACAAAAATTATTGCGCTGGTGTTCGTGGGTATCATTTTGCTGGGGACAGGACTGCTGATGCTGCCTGCCGCATCCCGTAGCGGTGTTAGCTGCGGTTTCCGGCCGGCGCTGTTTACGGCCACTTCCGCTACCTGCGTAACAGGGCTTGTGCTGCACGATACATGGACTCAGTGGAGCGGTTTTGGACAGTGCGTGATTTTGGGACTGATCGAGATCGGTGGTCTGGGCTTTATGTCTGCGGCATCTCTTGTGATTTTTATATTCAGAAAAAAAATCGGCCTGCGGCAGCGCATGGTGATTGCTCAGGCACTGAGCCTGAATGAGATGGAGGGCGTTGTACGGCTCCAGAAATGGGTGCTGTTTGGAAGTTTATCCATCCAGTTGCTTGGCGCGCTGATTTTAATGCTCCGCTTTCTGCCGGATTACGGCATCCGGCAGGCGGCGGTCTGGGGCGTATTTCATTCTGTTTCCGCATTTTGCAATGCAGGTTTTGATATTTTTGGCTCCCTCAATCCGGGTGGCAGTTTGATTACTTTCAACTATGATCCGGTTGTGTGTATTACGCTGATGGCGTTGGTGGTGGTAGGCGGCCTGGGCTTTTTTGTATGGGAGGAGATTGCCAGAGTCCGCAGCTTTAAGAAGTTCAGCGTATATACCAAGCTGGTGCTGATCACCACATTTGTGCTGATTGTAGCCGGGGCGGCGCTGTTCATGGCAATGGAGTGGAATAATCCCCAAACGCTGGGTGCTATGACCCCGGGACAGAAGATACTCAATGCTTTCTTCCAGTCGGTAACCCTCCGCACAGCGGGGTTTGCGTCTGTGGATCAGGCTGTGTTGACGGATGGGGGTAAAGCGTTGTCTTTAATGATCATGTTGATTGGCGGTTCCTCCGGTTCTACTGCTGGCGGTTTGAAAACCGTTACCTTTGTGGTATTGCTGCTGTTTATCTGGTCCAGAATCAGAGGAAAGAATACGGTAAGTGTTTTCAAACGGACGATCCCCAATGATAAGGTTCTGGATGCCATGACTATTGCATCGGTAATGGTGGGGCTGGCGTTGTTTGGTGCTGTGTTTATCTGCATCACATCCCCGGTCAGTTTTACTGATGGCCTGTATGAGGCCGTATCCGCTTTGGCTACGGTGGGACTGACAGCCGGTGTTACGGGCAGTCTCAGTATCCCGGCACAGTTTTTGATTATTATGTTTATGTACTTTGGACGGGTGGGCGTTCTCACGATCAGCCTTGGCTTCCTGATGGGGGACAAGGCGGAGGATCGGTTCCGGTATGCCCACACCAATTTGCTGATCGGTTAGGAGGAAAACTATGAAATCCTATATTGTTATCGGACAGGGACGTTTCGGAAGTGAAGCATCCCGGCAATTGTATGCCCTTGGCTGCGAAGTGCTGGCAATGGACACCAGAGGTGAGCTGGTGCAGCAGCTGAGCAACGAAGTGACCCATGCAGTGGTGGGCGATGCCCGGGATAAAGAGGTTCTGCGGGCCTTGGGCGCGGCCAATTTTGACTGTGCCATTGTGGCAATCGGCGGTAGTTTGGCAGATTCTGTGCTGGCAACTATGAATTTGAAAGAGTTGGGTGTTCCGTATCTGGTCTGCAAAGCCCACGATGAGACCCACCGGCAGGTACTTTTGAAGCTGGGTGCTGACCGGGTGGTGATACCGGAGCAGGAGCAGGCAGTACGGCTTGCCAAGAGCCTGTCCTCTCCCAATGTGCTGGATTACATTGAACTTTCTGATGAATACGGTATTATCGAAGTGCCTGCCCCCAAGCGCTGGCAGGAGAAGAGCCTGCGGGAGCTGAATGTGCGGGCAAAGCTGGGCGTTAACATCATTGCTATAAAGCGGGATAAGGAAATCAATGTATCACCTGCTGCAGGTTATCTGATCCGGGAGGGAGATATTATGGTGGTGTTGGGGGACACGGCTGCGTTAAGGGCCGTGCAGAAGCTATGACAGAGCGGATTACGGCCCGGAAGAATCCGCTTTTACAACAGGTGCGCCGTCTGCTGACCTCCCGGAAAGCACGGGAGGAATCGGGCCTTTTTGTGGCAGATGGGACAAAATTGCTGGCAGAAGCGGTCAAATGGTGGCCGGGACTGGAAACGGTAATTCTTTCCGACGGGGTGGATGCGGATGTACCGGAAGAGGTGCGTATGATACGGGTGCCGGAGGATGTGATGGAATCTATCTCTCCCATGCAGACACCCCAAGGTGCGCTGTTTGTATGCCGTCTGCCGGAAAAGCAGCCCTTTGCAGCCAAGTGCGGTATGCTGCTGTTGGACGGAATTCAGGACCCGGGCAATCTGGGAACGATCCTGCGGACTGCCGATGCGCTGCAGACGCCTGTGGCGCTGTTGGAGGGCTGTGCGGATCCCTACAGCCACAAGGTGGTGCGCGCCAGCATGGGTGCGGTATTCCGTACACAGGTGGTGCAGACCACATGGCAGCAGGTTAAGGACGCTTGCACGCAGGCAGGCATCCCTGTAGCGGTGACAGCGCTGTCTGACAGAGCAAAAGATATTCGCTGCGCGGAGTTGACCCAAATGGCGGTGGTCATCGGCAGCGAGGGACAGGGTGTACGGAAAGAAATTCTGGAAGCGGCGCAGCAGGAACTGATCATCCCCATGGATGCCCGGTGTGAATCTCTGAATGCGGCCGTTGCTGCAGCTATCGTCATGTGGCAGATGAAGCAGAGCTGAGAAGGACGGTAGTTAGTTAAGCAGAGAACCAAAAGCCTTCCCCCCGGGGGAAGCCTTTGGCGCGTAAGCGCCAGTGTAACTGCCCGATAAACTGAGATTTGAAAGACAGAGGTGACGGGAATGCTGATCTACTGGATATGGTTTGCTCAGCTGAAAAAGCTGTCAAAATCCCAGAAGCAATGGCTTTTGGAGTATTTTCGTGACCCGGAGGAAATCTATCATTCCGAGCCTAAGTGTTATAAAGGGATAAATGGCATTACACAGGAGATCCTGCAGGCGTTGGAGCAAAAGAATCTGGACGAAGCCCGGAAAATCTTGAACCAATGCGAAGAAAAGGGAATCGGGATTTTGACCTTTCTGGATGATGCGTACCCCGTGAAGCTGCGCAATACTATAGATGCACCCATGGTGCTGTACTACCGGGGAAATCTGCCGGACTGGGAGAATATGCCGGTAATCGGTATTGTGGGAACACGAAAGGCAACACCCTACGGTATGAACACGGCCCTGCGGTTTGGCCGTCAGATTGCGGCCTGCGGTGCCATGGTGGTTTCCGGCGGTGCCAGTGGTATTGATACCATGGCCATGCAAGGCGCTATGGACATCGGCCAGCCGGTAGTTGGCGTGCTGGGCTGCGGCGTGGATGTGATATATCCCAAATCCAACCGGCAGATGTTTGAGAATGTTTTGCAAAATGGCTGCCTGATTTCCGAATATCCCCCCGGCATGCAGGCGTACAGCTGGCATTTTCCGGAGCGGAACCGGATCATCAGCGGCATGGCCAACGGCCTGCTGGTGGTGGAAGCGCCGGAAAGAAGCGGTGCGCTGAATACGGCCCGTCATGCCATGGAGCAGGGACGGGATGTTTTTGCCGTGCCCGGAAATGTGGATGTGGCGGCCTGCGCGGGCAGCAATGCCCTGCTGCAGGAGCGGGCTCTTGCGGCTCTGTCCGGCTGGGACGTGGTCAGGCAATATGAAGCCCTGTATCCCGACAGGATCCGCAATTACAGCACGCCGGATCCTGTGCCGAAGGTTGCGCAGGAACCGGCAATTCCGCAAATCTTAAAGAATTCAAGCACCCTAAATGACAAAAAAAGCATTGACAAGGAAGAAAAATCCACTTATAGTGTTTTAAATACGGCAAAGCCTGCTCTTTCGGAAACGGAGGCATCGGTTTTGTCTCAAATAACCCGGGAAATGAGCTGCATGGACGATATTATCGACCGGACACAGCTGCCGGCCGGTACGGTGAAGTCTGCACTGACAAAACTGGCACTGAAAGGTCTGGTGGTCAGCCATCCCGGCGGACGTGTATCTTTGAAAGAAACGTGAGCTGAAAATTATGAGCAAATCATCCAACTTAGTAATTGTGGAGTCGCCCTCCAAGGCGAAGACCATTGGTAAATATCTGGGGCCGGACTATACGGTCAAGGCAAGTATGGGACACCTGCGTGATCTGCCTAAAAGCACCATGGGTGTGGATATCGAACGGGGCTTTCAGCCGGAGTATGTACCGCTGGAATCCAAGCAAGCCCTGATCGAAGAACTGCGCAAGGCCGCACAGAAGGCAGATACCGTATATCTGGCAACGGACCCTGACCGGGAGGGCGAAGCCATCTCCTGGCATCTGATGGAGCTGCTGGAACTGCCTCTTGACAAAACCTGCCGTGTCACTTTTAACGAGATCACCCAACGGGTGGTGCAGGAATCCATTGCCAATCCCAGATCAATTGACTATAATCTTGTAGATGCCCAGCAGGCACGGCGGATTCTGGACAGAATCGTTGGCTATCAGCTGTCTCCGCTGCTGTGGAAAAAGGTGCGCCGGGGTCTCAGCGCAGGCCGTGTGCAGTCTGTGGCCACCCGACTGGTAGTGGACAGGGAAAATGAGATCCGGGCTTTCCAGCCCCGGGAATACTGGTCGCTGGACGTAACCCTGGATCGGGTAGGCAAGCCCGGTTCCTTTGTGGCCCGGTACCACGGTGAGGACAAAAAGCGGGAACTGGAAAACGAGGCACAGGTGCAGAGTATCATTGACGATATTACCGGCAAAGAATTTACAGTCACCAGCGTGAAGCGTTCAGATAAAAAGCGCACCGCTGCACCGCCCTTTACCACCTCAACCTTGCAGCAGGAAGCATCCCGCAAGCTGAATATGACACCCAAGCGTACTATGGCCATTGCCCAGCAGCTGTATGAGGGTGTAGATGTGGCTGGTGAGGGCACATTGGGTCTCATTACCTATATGCGTACCGACTCCCTGCGCCTGAGCAATGAAGCTATGTCTGCCGCTGCGGATTTTATTAAATCCCGATATGGCGCAAACTACTATTACGGCAAATTCCACACCTTTAAGACAAAGTCTGCGGCCCAGGATGCCCATGAAGCCATCCGCCCCACCCATGTGGAGCTGGATCCGGAGCGGACCCAGTCCTCACTGACAAGGGAGCAGTATCGGCTGTATAAGCTGATCTGGAGCCGTTTTCTGGCCTCTCAGATGGCAAACGCAGTCTATGACACCGTTTCTATCGATACCCAGTGTGCAGGACACATCTTCCGTTCCAGCCACCAGAGCGTGAAATTCTCCGGCTTTTTGGCGGTTTACGAAGAGGGCCGGGACGATGAAGCGGAATATACAGGTTCTCCCTTGCCGGATTTGCTGGAGGGGGATAAGGCTCTTTGCACCAAGCTGGAAAAGGAGCAGCATTTTACCCAGCCCCCTGCCCGGTATACGGAGGCTACCCTTGTGAAAGCCATGGAAGAAAAGGGCGTTGGCCGTCCTTCTACCTACGCTACCATTGTATCTACCATTCAGGATCGGGAATATGTGAACAAGCAGGATAAGCGGCTGGCACCTACCGCCTTGGGCGAGGTAGTAACCACATTGATGCTGGAGCGTTTTCAGGACATCATCGATGTGGAGTTTACTGCCAATATGGAAAACCGGCTGGACGATGTGGAAGCGGGTAACCAGAACTGGCAGGCGGTACTGGCCGACTTTTACAAGCAATTCCATCAGGAGATGATAGATGCGGAAGCGGCACTGGAGGGTGTGCGGGTAAAGGTGCCGGATGAAGTTACCGACGAAATCTGTGAAGTCTGCGGACGGAACATGGTCATTAAGATCGGCCGGTTCGGTAAGTTCCTGGCCTGCCCCGGTTTTCCGGAGTGCAAGACCACCCGTCCCATTGTGGAGAAAATGCCCGGCCGCTGCCCCAAGTGCGGCAGTACTATTTTGAAAAGAAAGTCAAAACGGGGTTTTGCCTATTACGGCTGTGAGCGGGGTGCGGACTGCGGCTTTATGACGTGGGATGTGCCCACGGCGGAGGATTGCCCCAAGTGTGGACAGACCCTGTTCAAGAAGTCCGGCAGAGGCCGGATGAAGCCCTTCTGTATTAACGAAAGCTGCGAAAACTTCCTGCCGGAGGATAAGCGGGGCTACTACAAGAAGCCAGCCGACGGAGAAGCTGCAGAAGAGAAAAAGTCGGCTAAAAAGACAGCCGCAAAGAAAACTACAAAGAAAACCACCGCAAAAAAGACGGCAAAAGGCAAGGAGGCGTAAGTGATGGCAACCGTTAAAGTGATCGGTGCCGGTCTGGCAGGCTCGGAAGCTGCATGGCAGCTGGCACAGCGGGGGCTCAGTGTGGAGCTTTATGAAATGAAGCCTGTAAAAAAAACTCCTGCCCACCATGTGGACACCTTTGCCGAGCTGGTTTGCTCCAATTCCCTGCGGGGTGACCGGCTGGAAAATGCAGTGGGCCTTTTGAAGGAAGAGCTGCGCCGGGTGGGAAGTCTGATCCTTGCCTGTGCCGATGCCACCCGTGTGGAGGCAGGCGGCTGTCTGGCAGTGGACCGGCAGGGTTTTTCGGATCTGGTAACGGAAAAGATCCGCAATCATCCCAACATCACAGTCATTCCCGGTGAGATTACCGAAGTTCCCGAAGGGCCTGTGATTATTGCAACTGGCCCGCTGACCTCGGATGCGTTGTCTGAGGCCATCGGTAAGTATTTCGGTCAGGAGGAGTACCTGCACTTTTTTGACGCGGCTGCCCCCTTGGTAACAGCGGAGTCCATCGACATGGACAAGGCCTGGTGGCAGTCCCGGTATGACCGGGGCACACCGGATTATATCAACTGCGCCATGAACAAGGAACAGTATGAGGAATTTGTCCGGGAGCTGGTATCTGCCGAGGAGGCAGAGGTACACGGCTTTGAAGATAAGAACGTGTTTGAAGGCTGTATGCCTGTGGAGGTCATGGCCCGCCGGGGACAGGATACTCTGCGCTACGGCCCCCTGAAGCCTGTGGGACTGATCGATCCCAATACCGGAAAAGAGCCCTATGCGGTGGTTCAGTTACGGCAGGACAACGCGGCAAAGAGCGTATTTAATCTGGTGGGATTCCAGACTCACCTGAAATTCGGTGAGCAGAAGCGGGTCTTTTCCATAATTCCGGCGCTGCAGAATGCGGAATTTGTCCGCTACGGTGTCATGCACCAGAATACTTTCCTCCAGTCTCCCAAGCTGCTGGACAGATACTACGCCGACAGAAGAAATCCCATGGTAGCCTTTGCCGGACAGATGACCGGCGTGGAAGGGTATGTGGAAAGCGCTGCCTCGGGCTTTTTGGCAGCGGTGGCCATGGCCGCCAGACTGCAGGGAGAAGAAGTACCGGATTTCCCCAAGGAAACGGCCATCGGCGCTTTGGGCCTGTATATCAGTGACGAGCGCATTGAGAACTTCCAGCCCATGAACGTGAATTTCAGTATTATTTCTCCTCTGGAGCAGAGAATTCGCAAGAAAGCCGAAAAGAATCTGGCAATTGCAAACCGTGCCCTGACGGTGATCGACCGGTTGATCGAACAGGGGATTTAAACAGAAAGAGGGTGCAGCTATGAAGATCATTCTGGATGCTATGGGCGGCGATCATGCCCCGATGGCACCGGTCATGGGTGCTGTGCAGGCGGCAAAGCTTTACGGCGCACAGATCACACTGGTAGGACAGGGTCAGAAGATCCTGAGCGTTTTGCAGGAGCAGGGGATCGCGGATCTGCCCGACGGCATCGAGATCGCCAACGCTGATGAAGTGGTGGATATGCACGACGATCCGGCCAATGTGATCCGGAAAAAGAAGAATTCCTCCATGGTGCTGGGACTGAAGATGCTTGCTGACGGACAGGGCGATGCCTTCGTTTCTGCCGGCAGTACCGGTGCGCTGCTCAGCGGTGCTACACTGCTTGTCAAGCGGGTCAAGGGAATCCGCCGGGCGGCTATGGGGCCTGCCATGCCTAATAAGGCTGGTGGTAAGACGGTAATTCTGGACTGCGGTGCCAACGCCGAGTGTACACCGGAATTTTTGCTGCAGTTCGGTCTGGTAGGCTCGCTGTATGCAAAGAAGTACTTAGGCGTAGCCGATCCCAAGGTGGGCCTTCTGAATATCGGTTCCGAGGATTCCAAGGGTACACCGCTGCAGAAGGAAGCGTATGCTATGCTGGCCGACGCCAGCCAGCGGGGTGTTTTGAATTTTGTGGGCAATGTGGAAGCCAGAGACGTGCCTTTGGGCGCTGTAGATGTGATCGTCTGTGACGGATTCTCCGGCAATGTACTGCTGAAGTCTATCGAAGGCACGGCTATGTTTATGGGCAGCCTGATGAAGCATAAGATCTTCAAGCGCAGCCTGTTTTCCAAGATCGGATATCTGTTCTGCAAGCCCGGCGTGGATGAAGTGATGAAGATGCTGGACTACCGGGAAGTTGGCGGAACGCCGTTTTTGGGTATCCGCAAGCCGGTGATTAAGGCCCACGGCTCTTCCGATGTGGTGGCTTTCAGCAATGCCATCAAGCAGGCCATGGACGCTGCAAAGAGTGATATTACGCAGGAACTGGAACAGGGGCTTGCTGCCCTTGCGGTAAAGGAGACTGTCAATGATTAAGGACTTGGAAGATGCTATTGGCTACCGGTTCCGGAATATTACCTATCTGCAGAATGCACTGGCCCATTCTTCCTATGCCAATGAGCGCTGGCATAACAGCCTGATGAGCAATGAGCGGCTGGAATTTCTGGGTGACTCCATTCTGGGGATGGTGGTTGCCAAGCATCTGTACCAAAATTTCCCGGACAGGCCCGAGGGCGAACTGACCCGTATGCGGGCAGATATGGTCTGCGAAACCAGTCTGGCAAGGGTGGCCGATCAGGTAGGTCTGGGCAAGCATCTGCTGCTGGGCCACGGAGAAGAACAGGGCGGCGGCAGAGCCCGCCCCTCCATTCTGGCCGATGCGGTGGAATCTGTGATCGCAGCCAGCTTTCTGGACGGCGGCATGGAGGCTGCAGAGAGTATCATCCAACGGTTTATCCTGTGCAATGTGCCGGTGACCAAACTGCAGAATAAGGACTATAAGACGGCCTTGCAGGAACTGGTGCAGCAGAGGAAAAATCAGGTTTTAACTTACCGGCTAGTGGGGGAATCCGGCCCGGATCACGATAAGCAGTTTACCGTAGAGGTATCTCTCAACGACAAAGCGGTGGGCCGGGGTATCGGTTCCAGCAAGAAGCGGGCAGAACAGGACAGCGCCAGAGCGGCGATCGAAAACCTGTTCCCGGAAAAAGGATAATAAAAAGCCGTTGCATTAGGCGGGGTTTCATAAAACATTATCCGGTTTTGCCCCAGTCTTTTTCCCTGTAACTTCAGAATACCCCCTTGAAATACACAAAGTATTTCTGCGTGGATATTCTTTGTTAAAGGAAAAAATTCAAGCGGCAAAACAGCAAAGCACTTCAAAAGGAAAGATTTTTACACCAAGACAAGAAAAATCGCTATGGTAAGGCTGACGCCTACCATAGCGATTTTTTACAGTATTGGATAAAAAGATAGCTTTTGAAGCGGATACTGTCTTATGAAGCCCCGCCTTTGCAACGGCTTTTTTGCGTGTTTTATTATTCCCATTCGCCAAATGAAAACCAAATTTAACGGATTTTCGTTAAGTTCAATTTTCTAATGTGGGAGAATTTAATACAAATTTCCAATGATCCATAGATTATGGGACTTTCTGCAATCAAAAAAGCAAACAATCTGTGTCATGTTGTGTACAGGGATGGTTGTTTTTCTTTGTTATACAGTAAATTCAGAAATAGTGCAGCATACAAACTATAAATACCATTGATTTGTTAGATTCCGGAAACCGTTTAGAATGTTCTCTTCAATTGCATTGGCAAAGCATTGAATATCTTGGCGTTTTAGCGCATCTAGGATCTTTACATGCTCTTCAATAGAGCGGGTAGGACGCATGCCTTTTGAGTTAGTAATACCCAGCATATAGGCACGGTCATATAGGCCATTTATGGTGCTTAAGATCTCCTCGTTGCGGTTCTTCTCCAAAATATGCCGGTGGAAGGCAGAATCCTCATCCATAAAATCTTTGATGCTACCTGCGGCTACATATACCTTTTGCTTTTCGATGGAAGCTTCCAGTAAGGTAATGTCTGTTTGCGTCAAAAGATCAAAGACCCGCTTGGCATTATAGGATTCAATGGCAGCACGAAGTTCATAAATACCACAGGCGGTTTCAATGGAGATTGTATTGACTAGTGCGCCTTGCTTAGGCAGAATGGTCAGCAGTTTTTCACGCTCTAACCACTGACAGGCGTTAGTAATGGGGGTGCGGCTGATCTGAAGATGCTCCGTCATAGCATTGATACTAAAGGCCTGTCCCTGCTTCAGCTCACCACTGAGAATCATTTGCTTAAGTTGTTCATAAGCAATCTGGCTTAAATTTTTGTTGCGCTCCATAGTATCATCTCCATCCTTTTCTTTAGTATATCAAAAAAACAACTTGCATGCAAGAAATTCTTGACACAGGGAGTACCTTGTGTTACTATATTTTTATCTTGCATGCAAGATGCATGCAAGATAAAAAAGGAAATATGATGGAAAAGCAATCTGTTGCCCAGATCCTGTTAACCGTAAGTCCTGATTAGTTCTGTCAGGGAAACCCACGTATCCTTTGGATGACGAGGCAACTTATACACAAAATGCCCGACTATGCCATAGAAGGTGTCCAATGCATGATTCCGGAGGGCGCTTTCTATGCCTGGGTCAAACTTGACTTTCCGGGTTTTGACTCCGAACAGATTTGCAACTACATTCTAAAATATGCGCGGGTTGTGGGCGTGCCCGGTATTGCCTACGGCACCGACAAACCCTGTGTCCGTTTTTCCTTTGCCGCATCCAGAGAAGAACTGGAAACCGCAGTAAAACGCATTGCCGCGGCAATGCAGGCATTAGGGAAATCGGTCTAAACCGAATTCATATACACCGGCTTATAAGTGCCCGAAACCCCTTGGAACTGCAGGGCTTTCGGGCATTTTGTGCTTTGATAAAAAGTGCAAGGGGGTTACGATTACATTGGATTATACCTTTCACCATGTTGGCGATTATGCGCTTTGCGTTGAATTTGCCAATGAGATCAGCCTTTCCACTAACCAAAAAGTGTGCGCGCTAAAATTGGCGCTGGAAAAGCGGGCCATTTACGGAATTCAGGAGTTTATTCCCACTTATCGATCCCTGCTGATTTTATACGATCCTTTTCTGGTAGCGTGGCAAGTCATAAAAACAACTGTGGACGAATGTATCGGTAACCTGGGAAACCTTCAGGCAGAAAAAACCGTCATTACGGAAATCCCTGTCCTCTATGAGGGTGAATATGCCATGGATCTTGAGGACATTGCCAAATTAGAAAACAAAACCGTGGAAGAGATTATTCGTATCCACAGCCAGAGTGACTACTATGTCTATATGCTTGGTTTTTCTCCGGGGCATCCTTATACCGCCCGCTTCGAGAACCCCTTTTCGTTTGGACGCAGATCCTCTCCACGAATCCGCATCCCCGGAGGAAGCGTTGTTGTCCAACGGGAGCAGAGCAACATCACCCCCTTTGATCAGCCCTGTGGCTGGAATGTGATTGGTTCCACACCTTTACGGATGTGCGATTATCAACACGAAACACCATTCCTTCTGCATACCGGTCAGTGGGTGCGCTACGTTCCCATTGATCGCTGCGAATTCATGGAGATCAAGCGTCAGGTTGAATTGGACTGCTACCAGTGCAAAACCTACGAAAAGGAGGTCTGACATGGGAATTATCATTGAAAATCCCGGCCTTCTGACCACCATTCAGGATGAAGGCCGTTTTGGATACGGCCAGTTTGGTGTAACGCCCTCCGGCCCCATGGATCTGGAATCCTTTCAGATCGCAAATCTGCTGGTAGGCAACGCTCCCGGAGAAAGCGCCTTGGAGGCGACCATCCTTGGCCCTACCTTCCGTGTGACCGAAGATATAGTCATGGCGATCGCCGGTGCGGACATGTCTCCCACCCTGAACGGTGCAGCGATCCCTATGCATCAGGCGATCGCCGTTCCTGCCGGCAGTCAAGTGAAGCTGCAGCCAGCTCAAAACGGCAGCCGTACATACATTGCCTTTTGCGGCGGCTTTGATGTCCCAACCGTTATGGGCAGCAGAGCCACCAGTATTCAGAATCACACCGGCGGCTTTCAGGGCAGAAAGCTTGAAAAAGGAGACGAAATCACACTTCGTCCTGCGGCCAGTGTTCCGCAAAATCTCTCCCGTCGAACCGCTTCCCATCAGATACGACGGAAGCACGAAAATATCATAAGAGTTCTGTTAGGCCCCCAGGAGGACTACTTTACAGACGAAGGCCTGGAAACATTTCTGGAAACATCCTACACCGTTTCCAAGGAATTTGACCGAATGGGCTGCCGACTGGAAGGTCAGCCCATTCGTCACAAGACCGACGGCAATATTATCTCCGACGGAATTGTCAATGGTGCCATTCAGATCCCCACCACAGGCCAGCCCATCATCATGCTGGCAGAGCGTCAGTCCACTGGCGGCTATACCAAGATCGCTACCGTCATCTCTGTGGACCTGCCGGTGATCGGCCAGTGCTGTCCGGGAGATATCATCCGTTTTAAGGCAGTTTCTCTGGAGGAAGCCCACCGCTTGCTGAAAGAACAGCACGACCGGATAGATGAACTGGTCTGCTATCTAAACAAAGTTCCTACCATACATACCTGCCGGGAAACTTTGAACGGCAAAACCTACGAAATCATTATCGAAACCATGGACTAAAGAAGGAGGCTAACACATGTATACAATTGACCTAAACAGCGATATGGGCGAAAGCTTCGGCGCCTACCGTATAGGAAATGACGCAGGCATTATTCGCTGCATTTCTTCCACTAACATTGCCTGCGGCTTCCATGCCGGCGATCCTATGGTGATGGATCGTGTTGTCCGCATGGCAAAAGAGCATGGTGTCGCTGTGGGTGCGCACCCCGGTTATCCCGATCTGATGGGATTTGGCCGCAGATTCATAAAACTCTCTCCTGACGAAGTGAAGAACTATATGAAATATCAAATTGGCGCGTTGTGGGCATTTGCAAAAAGTTACGGTCTTCCCCTTCAGCATGTCTGCCCCCACGGCGCATTGGGTAATTTCTGTCAGTATGACCGGGAAACTTCTCGTGCGATCTGCGAAGCCGTCTATGAGATCGATCCCAGCATCCGGATTTTCTACTGCGCCGGTGCCGTTTTGGGCGAAGAGGCAGCAAAGCTTGGTCTTACTGCCGTATGTGAGATCTTCGCCGACCGTGCGTATATGGAAGACCTGTCTCTGGTTCCCAGAAAGCAGTCCGGCGCGATGATCACGGATGAGAATCTTGCGGTAGAGCGCTGTATCAAAATGATCAAGGAGCATAAAGTGACGGCCATCACCGGTAAGGAAATCGAAATCCACGGAGAAACCCTTTGTGTACACGGCGATGGTCCCAGTGCGCTGCTCTTTGTGGAGAAAATCCGCGAGGCATTCCAGCAGGAGAATATCCAAATCAAAAACTTTCTGATGTAAGATTCGTTCCTCATTTTTTCAAAAGATCAGTTTTACTGTATAATGCAGTTTTGTCTACGATAGGCGTTATTTGCATTCTGAATAAGTACAACAAATAAAAAACGAGCCATCTGATCCAATGTGAATCAGATAGCTCGTTTTTATTTAAATAATTAAAAAATATAGCCAAAACGTTGCCAGTTAGTTAGGAAACAGGAACTTTCTCAAGCCTCGATTTGGAAAAGTTCAGTTTTGGTATTATTCCCACTCGATTGTGCCGGTGGGCTTCGGCGTCAGATCCATAAGGACACGGTTGATGCCTTCCACTTCGTTGGTGATCCGGTAGGTGATCTTGTGCAGGATCTCGTAGGGGATCTCCTCGATGGTGGCGGTCATAGCGTCTTTGGTGTTGACGGCGCGGATGATGGCAGGCCAGCCCTCGTAACGGCTTTCGTCACGGACACCTACGCTCTTGATGTCAGGAATGGCGATGAAGTACTGCCAGACCTTTTCGCTCAGACCGCAGTTGGCAAATTCCTCACGGAGGATCGCATCAGCTTCACGCAGAGCATGTAGACGGTCACGGGTAATGGCACCCAGGCAGCGCACACCCAGACCGGGGCCGGGGAAGGGCTGACGGTAGACCATAGCATGGGGCAGCCCCAGTGCTTCGCCCACAACACGGACTTCGTCCTTGCACAGCAGCTTCAGAGGCTCTACCAACTCGAACTGCAGATCCTCGGGCAGACCGCCCACGTTATGGTGGGACTTGACGGCCTTCTTGCCCTCTGCCTGCTTGACGGATTCCAGAATGTCGGGATAAATGGTGCCCTGTGCCAGGAAGGAGATGCCTTCCAGCTTTCTAGCTTCGTCTACAAACACATTGATAAATTCAGCGCCGATGATCTTGCGCTTACGCTCGGGATCGGAAACACCGGCCAGCAGATCCAGAAAACGGTCGGTGGCATCCACATAAACAAGATTTGCGTCCAGCTCCTGGCCAAAAACCTTGATAACATCTTCACTCTCGCCCTTACGCATCAGACCATGGTTCACATGGACACAGGTCAGCTGCTTGCCGATGGCCTTGATCAGCAGAGCGGCCACAACAGAAGAGTCAACACCGCCGGAAAGAGCCAGCAAAACCTTCTTATCGCCAACCTGCTTGCGAACTTCTGCTACCTGCTCCTCGATAAAGGCCTGTGCCAGCGCGGGGGTAGTGATCCGCTCCATGGTTTCCGGACGTACATTACTATTAGACATATAGGATCCCTCCGAATGAAAATCAAATAAATTACTGAATAACATTATACACCCAGTTTTTCCGGTGTGCAAGAAAAAAATACAAGATTGTAAAATTTTACAGAAGTAAAGGGAAATCTGTTTTCGCGGTTGGAAAAAATACTGCCAGAGGGTCAGTCCAGCGCAAGGCCCAGATATCTGGGAGCAGGTGCATGGCTGGCAAAGGGATAATACATGGCAAAAGGTTTTTGGGTACCGGGGCAGCGGAAGCGCCCGGAATCTGCACCCAAGACAGATACAATTTCAGGGGCAAGGGCAGGGTTACCCAGATACTCGTGGACAGTCAGCGCCTTATCCTCCAATGTGGCGGCCAGCAAAAAGCCGTCACCGGCGTAGAATTTGCAAAAGCGATTCAAAAAAACAAGGGTTTCCGCTTCTTGCAGAAGGCCTCCGGTGGGAAGCAGATTCCTGCGCAAAGTCGCGTAGGTTTTTGTATCTACCACATGCAGTTCAATGGGATCACTGGCTGCGTTGCAGGTAAATTCGTCCACAAATCCAAAAGTGCGGTAGCCTGCCTTTTCATAGAATTGGAAAAGAGATGCTTCTCCCGGCACTAAGACCGCACCGGCATAGCCCAGTTCAAATAAATAGCGGTGGGTATCTGCCAGCAATGCTTTGCACAGCCCCTGATTCCGGTGGGCAGGATTGGTGGCCACGGCGTACAGATACGCATATCTGTGGCTTCCCAGATGGCAGTCAAACCAGTAAAGAGCGGCAGCAACCTGCCCGTCCAGAAACGCGCACCGGCAGCGTTCCGGTGCAAAAGCTGTCTCGAAAAAGATATCCAGAAACTGATCTGTGTCCCCGAAGGCTTGCTGCCAGAGACGGCGCAAAGCGGGAATCTGGGCGGAATCGGGGGCTTTAATAATCATAGCCGTCCTCCAGCAGGCAGGCCCAGTTCTTTTCCACCATGTGATCCGGGCAGTAGGACAGCTTAGCTTTGCGCAGACCCTCCAGACCCAGATCATCCTCCCGGTTCAGCCACTGAAGCTGGGGATATTTATCCCGCAGGTACCGGGCAAACTCCATGTTGATGGTGGGGTATGCGCCGTCCGCATCCTCCACAGCCTTCTCAAACTGCACATCAAACGTATTTTCCGACAGCATGCAGCCCATGGTTACCGCCAAGATCCGGTCTCCGTCTTTCAGAATCAAACTATCCAGCCCTAAGGCGGTTCGGTTTACAAGGGCTTTGTGAATGGCGGAACGCTCCATATGGAAGTCTGCCAGAGGATCGGCAGTCATGCGCTGGGAGTACCACTGGGCGAGCATTTGGGCTACCTGCGCGGTATTCTCAGCGGTGATGGACTCCAGCGTATAGTTGGGATGCGCCTGCAAAAAACGGTTGATATGATTGCGCTTTTTCTGGTATTTACGGCCTTTCAGGTCTGAAAGATCGTCAATGGCATAGACGTAATCAAAGCCGTCCCGGTCAAAGTGATAGCGGAACTGTCCCGGATATAACCGCTCCAGCAGGGCGCAGTTATCTTGGCTCATGCCGGTCAGCCGACAGGGAATATCCCGCACCTTTGCGTCGTGGATAATGGCATCTAAAGTCGGTTTTAAATTATCACCGATGGGGAACAGATACACGCTTTTCCGGTTGAACTGGGAGAAAACCGCCAGATTCCCCTCATGGAAGGCAGCCCGCTGCCGCCCCCAAAGAAAGAGGTTTGCGAAGCTGTATTCACAGCCCCGCTCAGCAGCCCCAACGAGGAATTTGTCATATTCCGCCTTTTTGGTAATATCTAAGGCTTGAAATGCGATCAAACCAAATCACTTCCTTTATAGCGACAGTATACCACAAAATATGGTATTTCACAACGGGTATCAGATGAATAAATTATAGGAGCCAACGCTCTCGGCGGATCATTCACAGGGAAGTGTCATACTTTCTCAGTGGCGAGAAAGTATGCAAAAAATCGCCAGTCCGGTTGGACAATGTCGCTAACTTAGTGACATTGTCCACTGGGACTGGCGATTTTTATGAGATAAGTAATTACATATCGAAGGGTTCCATGCCCAGAACGGGGTGGCCCACTTCTGCCAGATAGGCCAGCAGCTGCTCGGGATCTTCCTCGCAGATGGTCTCATCGGCAACCATGTCGGTGAAGTTCTCAACACCGTACATTTCCAGAATAGTAGCATCCAGACGTTCACGCATCTGATCCTTCAGCATCTTGGGCATCCAGACGATACGGCCGGGGCCGCCTTCGGCTGCGATGAACTTCTTGGAGGAGATGAAGTGCTTGCCGTGGCCCATAAAGCCGGGAGTCTGCACACCGCCGCCGGTCATAGAAGCCATTTCGGAGAAGCTCATGCCCAGAGGCGTGACGCCTGCATGCTCACGGCAGGTGATGACCACGCCCATGGAGCAGGGCTCAACACCGCAGATACATTCGAAGCAGCCGCAGGAGGTCATGGGATCCTGGAACAGGGAGTACAGAGTGATGCGCTCAACAGCACCCTGAGAGTACTTGCAGACAGCCTCGTCCATGGAGTCGTAACGGCCCAGTCTTTCGTCCTGGCAGCCCTTCTTGGGGATGGGCTGGCAGGGACCGGCAGGATCCAACTCCTGAGTAGCCTTGGCATCCAGCCAGGAAACAGCACCGCACAGACCCAGACGCTCAGGAGTAACGATACAGACATGGCTGGGGGAGAAGGCCTGGCACATGATACAGGTATAGAAGGTATCCACAGACTCGTCGGTCATGGAAGCCAGTCTTGCATCACGCTTGTTGAAGATCTCGTTAGCCTCGGCACGCAGCTGAGCATTCTTATCGGGATCCACAACGATGGTGACCTGGCACTTGTCCACAACAGCCTCGAAGTCGCTCATGATCTTGGCGTACAGAACTTCGCCCAGATGACGGAACTTGAAGCCTGCCTCAAAGTCGGCCTTGCTGATACGGATACGGATCATGTCGCGCTGACCGGTGTGCATAACGCCTTCGTTGCAGTTGATCCAGGCGTGGATCTTACGTTCCATAACGGACTCGAAGTCAGCCTGCATGGACTTGCCGGCAACCTCGATGGTGTAGGACAGGGAGATCTTGGAGCCTACGGGTACTTCGTCGATCTCCGGGCCGATAACGGTGATCTTATGGTCTTCCACTTCGGCAGCGGTTCTGGTCTGGACCAGCTCGAAGCAGTCCACACGGGAACCGTCCACTTCCACCTGCATATCGCCGCGGCGGATGATCTCGCCTTCGAAAGCGGTAGCGTAGGAAACGGGAATGTCGATCTTGGTGATCTTCAGCTTGATGTCGCGGGCTTCCAGAGAGGTGGCGTTCCACTTGGAAGTATCCAGCTGCTGGATCAGGGACTTGGGGACACGGAACATGTTTTCGGTCTCGTTGGAGATAACGGGGAAGCCTAGCTGGATAGCACCGGCACCGTAGGAAACGATCTCGTCGGACAGGGGCTTGTAAGCGTTAACGAAAGCGCGGATACGCTCCATGGTGTAAGCGTACAGAGCCTTGGTGTCGCCGGGCTGGATAGCACCGAAGATCAGGGCTGCACGCAGAGCGACGGAAACAATGTGGATGACGGACTGCATCTCGTAGCCCAGAGGCACCACGCGAACGCCTTCGCCCAGAGTCATGCCGGCCTCGTGGCAATGCTTAATGCATTCACCGGTCAGGGAGACCAGAATGCCCTGTGCCTGATAGGACTTGACCAGAGCAACAGTCTCAGCCGGATCGTCAGCGCCGCCGATGATGGCTGCGACACCGGGGATATCATAGATAACCAGAGGCAGACCCAGATTACGGACGAATGCGTCGGTCAGGAAGCCCATCTCGGGCTCAGCGTAGGGCTCAGCACCGTGCAGGTACTTCAGAACTTCCAGGAACTCTGCGCACAGAGCGGAAGCCACACCGCTGTCGAAAGCGTCCTGCAGGCGCTTGTTGCGGGTCATCATGGGCTTAATATCATTGTCCATGGCGGCCTTCAGCTCGCCCAGAGTGTTGATCTTCTTGCCGGTAATGCTGTAGTAGCAGGGCAGGTTGTAAGCGGTGTTGGGGAATGCGACAGGTTCAGCTTCGCCGTACTGGGCGATGGCTGCGTCGATTGCGGCTACGGTACGCTCATAGTTGTAGTCGTTGCCGCCGAAAACTCTATCAAAAAGTGTCAACGTGTTGTTCCTCCTTATTTGTATTATGCTCTATTCACGATCCAAAATTTCTTTGATCTGTCGGATTTCTTCGATTGCCGCGGGGCTGAAATCGTAGGGGGATTTTCCCTGACGGTCTGCGTCGATGATGTCAGTGTTGTAGTGGATGAAGCCCAGCAGATCCTCGGCGGGAATAGCGTTTCGGATAAATTCCTCATCGCTCTCGTCCCGGATCTTGTTGGCCACCACACGAACCTGCTTGATACCCAAGTCGCTGGCCAACCGCTTAACATTGCGGTAGGTCTGCACGCTGCGGGCACCGGGTTCGATGACTACAATAAACTGATCCATGTTCATGGCGGTGCCTCTGCCCAGATGCTCCAGTCCGGCTTCCATGTCCATGATGACCACATCGTTTTTGCGGTAGGTCAAAGTACTCAGAACGGATTTCAGCATCACATGCTCGGGACAGACACAGCCGCTGCCGCCCACATCCACAGTGCCCATGACCAGCAGCTTCACGCCGTTGATATCCTTGCTGAAGGTGTCGGGAATGTCCGCCACATAAGGATTCAGCTTGAAAAACTTGTTGGCCGCGGTGGCACCGGTGCGCTCCTCTACCAGAGTGCGCATTTTGGAGATGGGGACGATGGCATCGACTTCCTCCTGGGTCAGGCCCAATGCCAGACCCAGATTTGCGTCCGGGTCCACGTCAGCCGCCAGAACGGTGCGGCCCTCGTCGGCATACAGTCTTGCCAGGGTGGAGGACAGGGTGGTTTTACCCACGCCGCCCTTGCCGGTAATCGCTAATTTCATTTAGAAAACCTCATATATTGTCATTGTAGGGCGGGGCCTTGGTCCCGCCGTTCCCATGCTTTACGTCTTGACGGCGGGAGCAAGCCCCCGCCCTACATTACGTAAGGGGAACAATGGCAAACAATCTTATATTAAATGCCCAGAGCGTCGCGCTTGGCCTCGATGCAGGCGATCATCTTGTCACCCAGGGACTCAATGTCGGTATCCACAACGAACTTAGCCTCGACCCACTTGGTGATGCCGTTTTCGCCCTGCAGCAGCTCGGTGACCTCGGTGGAACCCTTGGAGTAGGGATCAACGCCCAGGAAAGTCTCGATACCGGTAGCAACAACGTAGTTACCGATGGAGACAGCCTTCTCGGACATCCACTCGGGAGCGCAGCCAACAACGGGAACCTGGGAAATGTTAATGCCCCAGTCCTTGGCAATGTCGGAAGCCAGAACCATCATACGGGAGATATCCACGCAGGAGCCCATGTGCAGTACGGGAGGAATCTTTGCCAGCTCGCAAACACGCTTCAGACCTGCGCCGCAGTATTCCTTAGCCTGCTCGGGATCCATCAGACCTGCCTTGGCAGCGGCCTGTGCGGAGCAGCCAGTGGTGATGACGATGATATCGTTCTCTAGCATCTTCTTCATCAGACCGATGTGTGCGGTGTCGGGACGGACCTTGGGGTTGTTACAGCCGACCATAGCTACAGCGCCGCGGATAACGCCGGAGTGGACACACTCGACCAGAGGCTTGGTAGTGCCGAACTCGTCCAGCTGGGAGTTGGCAACGGTATCCAGAACGCCCTTGATAGCTTCAACGGAGTAACCGACTCTTGCCTTCTGCTTCTGGTTGGGAATATGTACCAGCTCGGGCTTGCGGTTCTTGAAGTTCTCGATAGCCATTTTCACGATTGCCTTAGCGCTCACGTCAGCGGTCTCAGCATGGAACTGAATAAACTCGGAGTCAGGCATACGGGCGATGGGAGAAGTGGTGATGAACTTGGTGTGGAAGCACTTGGACAGGGGGCCCAGTGCGGGGAAGATACACTGCACGTCAACAACGATGGCTTCGCAGGCACCGGTCAGAACTACGTTCTCCTGGTTCAGGTAGTTACCTGCCATGGGGATGCCGTGACGCATGGTAACTTCGTTGGAGGTACAGCAGACACCGGAAACGGTGATGCCCTTAGCGCCCATGGACTTTGCATAAGCAATCATCTCGGGATCGTTGGCAAAGTGGACGACCATTTCGGACAGGGAGGGGTCATGGCCGTGAACAACGATGTTGACATTGTCCTTTTCCATAACGCCGATATTGGCTTCGGTAGCGATGGGGCGGGGTGTGCCGAACATAACGTCGGAGAACTCAGTACCCATCATGGAGCCGCCCCAGCCGTCGGACAGACCGGCACGCAGGGACTGGCGGATCAGAGCCTCAGCCAGAGAGGAACAACCCATATGGGTCATGTGCATGGACTGGGAAACTTCCCGGTCAATGGCGCGGGGGGTGATTTCAGCGGCTGCCCACAGATCCTTGGTGTGGTGGGGGGGACGCTCTGCAAACTTCTGTGTTCCGAAGGGCTTGCCATACTCCAGCAGGCCGACCTCGGCCATCTCGTGGGCCAGATCGTAAATGTCCTTGCCCTCGGTCTCGACACCCCATTCCTTAGCAATGCGGATCAGCTTTTCGGGGTCCTTGATCTGATAGTTGCCACCTTCCTTAGTCTGGTGCAGGGTGTGCATGATCTCACGGCCATGGTCAGAGTGCGTTGCAGCACCGCCGGCGGTGAAAATCAGATAGTTACGTGCAACGATACCGTGCACGTCGCAGCCGCAGATACCCCGGGGAGCCTTGGGGGTGATACGGCAGGGACCCATGGAGCAGATACGGCAGCAGGTACCAGCCTCGCCGAATCCACAGTGGGGAGTCTGATTCTTGACTCTCTGCTGCCAGGTGTCAGCGCCAACCTTAGTTGCGGTTTCCAGCAACTGGTTTGTGGCAGCTTCCATCTCTTCGACAGTCGTAGTGAATGCCCAATCCTTCAATGTGATTTCCTCCTACTTAAGTAATTACTTGATTCTCATAACACACGGTCGCATAGACCGCCTAGTGTATCAGTCTTATTCTACTCGTTTTGCCCCAGAAAGTCAATTGTAGAATTAACTACAATTCGACTCGAATTTTATAACCCCCGAGGGGGGATTTTGGTGCTTTTGATAAAGGAGCAAAAAGACACAAATATCTTACGAAAAATAATTGCTGTATTTCGGCTTGCTACGCTTGTTTATATGTATATGTAGGGGCCGCCGAGGGCGTCGGCCCCTACAATAAATGATCAAAATAAAAACCGGGTGCGCAAAGGGCGCACCCGGGTAGTTTACAGAAGCATACAGACAAGCGGGAAAAGAATCGCAGTCAGAATGCCGGCCACGGCCAGAGAAAGACTGCTGACAGCACCCTGCAGCGAGCCCAGCTCCGTAGCCCGGGAGGTACCGATCACATGGGAGGCAGTACCGAAGGCAACGCCCTGGGAGATGGGATCGGTTAGTTTGAAAAGCTTGCACAGAACGGAACCGATCAGACTGCCCAGAATACCGGTAATGATGATAGCAGCGGTGGTCAGTGCCGGAATGCCGCCGGCCTGTTCTGATAAAACAATTCCCATGGCCGTGGTAATGGACTTGGGCAGCAAGGATGCAGTCATAGAGGTGTCCAGACAGAACAGTCTGCACAGCAGGAAAACCACGCCAAGGCTTGAAACCGTGCCTGCGGCAATGCCGGCCAGAATGGCAGGCAGGCGTTTCTTCAGTATCTTGAGCTGCTCATAAAGAGGCAAGGCAAGACATACGGTGGCGGGGGTCAGCAGCCATGAAATTGTGCCCATGCCAGATTGGTATGTATCCGTGTCCACGCCGGTCAGCAGCAAAACGCCTGCTACAAGTACCGTGGCGATCAGAATGGGATTACAAATGGGGAAATTCCATTTCTTTCGGCACCATAAGCCAAACTGGTATGCACCGACGGTCAGCACCAGCGCAAACAGGGAGATGCTTTCCAAGAATTCAGCCATTTCTCTCACCGCCTTTCTTCAAAAGCAGCTTGGTCACAAGACCGCTGACAGCAAACACAACCAGCGTAGAAACAGCAATGATAATGATGATCTGGGCAGCGAAAGGACTGATAATATCCCAGTGGCGCAGAATGTTCACGGTGGGGGCTACGAACAGAATGCCCATGTTCTGCACAAGAAAATTGGCTGTATCAGCAATCTTTTCCGGTTTCAGCAGGCCGGTACACAGGGCTGCCAGCAGCAAAACCAGGCCATAGATAGCTGCCGGAACAGGCAGGGGGATCAGTGCCTGCAGAAGTTCTCCCATAAGGCAGAAGGCAAGGATGATTAGGAGTTGTTTCAGATATTTCATGGGATACCTCTTTATAAAGGGTTTTCTTCATTGTAGCAAATTTTCGGGAAAATGCAAGCAAAGTCATTTGGTCATTCCGAGCCGGTGGGACACCGGCGTGGGAATCCCCATCTTAAGAGGGAGATTGCCACACCAGCGTGCGCGCTGGTTCGCAATGACATAAAGGAAAAGAAATTGGGGATTGACAACGGGCGGAAATATCTGTATACTGACTGTACTAGTACACTTAGTACGCTTAATACACACAAGAAAGGGGATTTGCCTATGGTTCATCTGGATTACCGGGATGCCCGGCCTATTTACAGTCAGATCGTGGATAATTTCCGCAGTCAGATCACGGCAGGCGTATTGCAGCAGGGAGACAGGCTGCCCTCTGTTCGGGAGCTGGCGTCGGAACTGGCCATTAACCCCAACACCATTCAGCGGGCATACCGGGAGCTGGAAATGTGCGGCTATATTGCCACCGTCCCCGGGAAGGGCTGCTTTGTATGTGGTGTAAACGGTATGGCGCAGGAGCAGCCTTTGTGGCAGGCGCTGGATCAGGCGGCTGCCGGGCTGATGGCGCTGGGCGTCACAAGAGAAGAGCTGCTGCAGCATTTAGAAGGAGGGAAAATAAATGCTTGAAATGTTGAATGTTACCAAGACCTTTGGGACTTTCCGGGCACTGGACGATATTTCCATGCATGTGCCGAAAGGTGCCGTATATGGTTTGGTAGGCCCTAACGGAGCGGGTAAGTCCACCGCGATCCGTTTGCTGACCGGCGTTTACCGGCCGGACAGCGGCAGTATCTCCATGGAGGGACTGCCTGTCTATGAGAATCCCATAACCAAGGAGCGGATTGGTTATATCCCGGACGATATTTTCTATTTCCCCTCTGCATCTTTGGAGGATATGCGTAAGTACTACCGGGGGATCTATCCCCAGTTTGACGATGCTTTGTTTGACCGGCTGTACGAGGTGTTTGAACTGCCGAAGAAATCTCCTATTCGCCGGTTTTCCAAGGGTATGCAGAAGCAGGCGGCGTTTCATTTGAGCATCTGCACCCGTCCGGAGGTGCTGATTCTGGATGAGCCGGTGGACGGCCTGGATCCGGTAATGCGGCGGCAGGTGTGGAGCCTAATATTATCAGATGTTGCCCAGCGGGAGACTACGGTGCTGATCTCCTCCCACAATCTGCGGGAATTGGAGGATATCTGCGACCATGTGGGTATCATGGATCACGGCAAAATGCTTTTGGAGCGGAGCCTTGCGGATATGCAGGGCAATATCGCTAAATTGCAGATCGTGGGCGATATACCGCAAGGACTGGAGATTCTTCATGAATCCGGTTCTGGCAGAATGAAAACCCTGGTGGTTCGCGGTTCTGCGGAGCAGATCACAGCCAAGGCGCAGGCGGTCAATCCTGCTTATTTCGATGTACTGCCTCTTTCTCTGGAGGAGATCTTTATTTATGAACTGGGAGGTGTGAACTATGCGGTCAAAGACATCCTGCTTTAATGCTACCCTGCTGAAAAAGAATGTCACCCGGTTTGCGCCGGTCTGGGGACTGTATACCCTGTGTCTGATTATGGGTGTGGTGCTTCTGTATTCCAACGGCGGCACCGGCAGAGCCTATCATTTTGCAGCCAATATTGCAGATCTGGCAAGCATTATGGGACTCATCAACCTGTTCTACGCACCCGTGGTGGCCCAGCTTCTGTTCGGAGACCTGTACAACAGCCGGATGTGCTATGCGCTGCACGCCATGCCCGTCAGAAGGGAGGCCTTCCTGATTACCAATGCGGTATCCGGAATCCTCTTCAGTCTGGTGCCGACCCTTGTGATGGCGGTGATTTCTGTTCCCCTGATGGCGGGCAGCTGCTTTGTGAATGCCTGGCAGATCCCCCTGTACGTGCTGGCAGCTGCCAATCTGGAGTTTATCTGCTTCTTTGGTATATC
>JAZNPV010000082.1:0-9491 GCA_045589835.1 Faecousia sp. | reverse complement strand
AAACCGGCCCATGGGAGTGCCATTCAGAATCTTGGCGCTGCGGGCTGTAGGCGTGCCGTCCTCGTTGAACAGCAGTGCCCGGTTCTGATTGGATACCAGAAAGCCGGGGGCAATGGCGTTGCAGCGGATGCCGGTGCCGGCAAAGTGGGTAGCCAGCCACTGGGTGAAGTTGGAGATACCTGCCTTGGCGGCGGAGTAAGCGGGAATCTTGGTCAGGGGCGTGTAGGCGTTCATGGAGGAGATGTTCAGAATGTTGCCGCTCTTACGAGCTACCATATCCTTGGCAAACACCTGAGTGGGCAGCAGCGTGCCCTGGAAGTTCAGCTTAAACACGAAGTCCACGCCGCCGGCATCCAGATCAAAGAAGGTCTTGCTGCCTTCTTTGGCCTCATGCTGATACTCGTTGTCGGTGGTGGCACGGGGATTGTTGCCGCCAGCACCGTTGACCAGAATGTCACAGGGGCCTAGGTCAGCCAGAACAGCCTGATGGACAGCCTCCAGAGCCTCTGCGTCCAGAACATTGGCCTTGTAGCCGATGCAGGTAAAGCCCTCGGCAGTCAGCTCCGCAGCCAGCTTCTTGACGGCCTCTTCGTTCAGATCCAGAGCGGCAACCTTAGCACCGGCCTGTGCGTAAGCCCGGGCCATATCACCGCACAGCACGCCGCCTGCACCGGTGACCACAACTACTTTGCCGGAAAAAACAATATTCAGGGGAAGATTCATCATAATAAGTTACCTCCAAAAAATGTTCTTATTTACCTGCCACCTTATCCAGCATATCCCAGACACCCAGCATATACATAACGCCCAGAGCGCGGTCATACAAACCGTAACCGGGACGTACATTGCCGGGGCCTTCGTCCCACAGATGACGGCCATGGTCGGGACGGATGTAGCCTTCAAAGCCGCAGTCGTGGTAGGCTTTCAGGATTTCCAGAATGCCGGTATCGCCGTCGCAGTCACGGTGGGAGGCCTCAGAGAAGTCGCCGTTTTCGAAGTGCTTGACGTTACGGATGTGGGCAAAGGCGATCCGGTCGCAGTGCTTGCGGACGATATCGGCCACATTATTGTTGGGATCGGCATTCAGACTGCCGGAGCAGAGGGTCAGACAGTTGTAGGGGTTGTCCACCATTTTCAGGAACCGGTCGATGTTGGCTTCATTGACCAGCAGACGGGGCAGTCCGAAGATGTCCCAGGGGGGATCGTCCATGTGGATAGCCATTTTTACGTCGCATTCCTCACAGGTGGGCATAATGGCTTCCAGGAAATACTTCAGATTGGCCCACAGGGTCTCGTGGTCCACATCCTTGTATGCCTTAAACAGCTCATCCAGCTTGGCCATACGCTCCGGCTCCCAGCCAGGGAAGGACATGTTGTACTTCTCGGTAAAGTCCAGAATATACTTGGCCATGGCATTGTAATCGTCCTGAATCATACCCTTTTCGTAGAACAGGGCGGTGGAGCCGTCGCCTACTGCATGGAACAGGTTGGAGCGGGTCCAGTCGAAGATGGGCATAAAGTTATAGCAGATTACCTTCACGCCGTACTTGCTCAGATTGCGGATGCACTGCTTGTAGTTTTCAATGTACATATCCCGGGTGGGCAGGCCAATCTTGATATCGTCATGGACATTGACAGACTCGACCACATCAATGCTGAAGCCGTATTCATCCAGCTGGCGCTTTACTTCTGCGATTTCTTCCTCTTCCCAGATTTCACCGGGCATTTTATGATGCAGCGCCCAGACGATGCTGGTAACACCGGGGATCTGCTTAATATCGCTGAGCTTTATTTTGTCGTTACCTTCGCCGTACCAACGGAAGCCCATTTGCATTGGCATACGTATTCCTCCAATAGATGTATGTTCTTCTTTCTGATGCTTCGGCAAAACAGCACTTCCGCCGAAGTCCAAAACTAAACACATTATAGTATAAAATCGCTAAGTTTACAACTGTAAAGTTTGCCTTATTATGAAAAATTTATAAAATTTTCAAAATTTGCCTCTTCCATTTGGACAGCATCTGCATTATAATACTATCGTGATAGTTTGGCTATTAAGCCAATTTGATATTTAGGAGGAAAAACACTCGTGAGAACGATCGTAAACATCAACCGCAAATGGGCTTTTTCCAAGGAAGCCACCGCAGTTCCTGCACAGATCGATACCAAGTGGAACTTTGTAAACCTGCCCCATAGCTGGAATGCCATAGACGGACAGGACGGCGAGGGCGATTTCTGGAGAGGCACCGCATACTATGCCCATGAACTGAATAAGGAAGACCTGCCTGCTGCAGACCGATACTATATCGAGATTAACGGCGCTAACTCGTCTGCCGACCTGTATGTGGGCGGCGAGAAGCTGGCTGCCCACCACGGCGGCTACTCCACTTGGCGTGTGGACATTACCGAGAAGATCGCAGAAAAGACTCTGATCGTTCTGGCAGTGGATAATGCGGCCAATCAGACCGTTTATCCTCAGGTTGCGGACTTTACCTTCTACGGCGGTCTGTACCGTGACGTGAATATTATCTGCGTTTCCGAATCCCACTTTGATCTGGATTACTATGGCGGCCCCGGTATTAAGGTCACACCCGTAATGGATGGCGATAATGCCAACGTGGAAGTAGAGGTCTTTGTGACCAATGGTAAGATGGGCCAGAGCCTGCGTTATGTGCTGAAGGATGCACAGGGTAACGAAGTTGCATCCTGCAAATCTACCGAAACAAAGGCAAGCTTTGTGATCGAGAACGCACATAAGTGGCACGGCCTGAAGGATCCCTACCTGTACAGCGCAGCAGTGGAACTGGTAGAGGATGGCAAGGTGCTGGATAATGTGTCCGCCCGTTTTGGCTGCCGCAGCTTCAAGATCGATCCTGACAACGGCTTTATTCTGAACGGCGAAGAGTATCCTCTGCGTGGCGTTTCCCGCCATCAGGACCGCTGGGGTATCGGCAATGCATTGCTTCCCGAGCATCATATCGAGGATATCGATCTGATCTGCGAGGTGGGTTGCACCACTATCCGTCTGGCCCACTATCAGCATGACCAGTTCTTCTATGATCTGTGCGACGAGCGCGGTCTGGTGATCTGGGCGGAGATTCCCTACATCTCCCAGCATATGCCCACCGGCCGTGAGAACACCATCAGCCAGATGAAGGAACTGATCGTCCAGAACTACAATCACCCCTCCATCGTTGTCTGGGGTCTTTCCAATGAGATCACCATGAAGGGCGATAAGGATCCCGACCTGCTGGAAAACCACAACATTCTGAACGACCTGTGCCATGAGATGGACAAGACCCGCCTGACCACCATCGCGGCAGTTTCTCCCTGTCCCATCGACAGCCCCTACATCCAGATCCCCGATGTGGTATCCTACAACCACTACTTCGGCTGGTACGGCGGCGAGACCGACATGAATGGTCCTTGGTTCGATAAGTTCCACAAGACCCATCCCAATATTCCCATCGGCTGCTCCGAGTACGGCTGCGAGGCGCTGAACTGGCATACCTCGGATCCCCGTCAGGGCGACTACACTGAGGAGTATCAGGCTTACTACCATGAGGAACTGATTAAGCAGCTGTTCAGCCGCAAGTATATGTGGGCCACCCATGTATGGAACATGTTTGACTTTGGCGCTGACAACCGGAATGAAGGCGGCGAAAACGGCCAGAACCACAAGGGTTTGGTGACTTTCGACCGGAAGTATAAGAAAGATTCCTTCTATGCCTACAAGGCATGGCTCAGTGACGAGCCTTTTGTCCACCTGTGCGGCAAGCGCTATGTGGACCGTGTAGAGGATGTGACCAAGGTTACTGTGTACTCCAACCAGCCCGCTGTTGAGCTGTTTGCAAACGGTGTATCTCTGGGTGTTAAGGAAGCTGCTGACCACTTCTTCTACTTTGACGTTCCCAACAGCGGCACTACCAAGCTGGTGGCAGTAGCCGGCGAACTGAAGGATGAGAGCGTTATCAATAAGGTGGAGGTATTCAACGAGGCTTACCGGCTGAAGGAAAAGACCACCATTCTGAACTGGTTCGATATTACCGAGGTAGAGGGCCACTTGAGCCTGAATGACAAGATCAGCACTATCATGGCTACCCTGCAGGGCAAGATGCTCTTTGCGGGCCTGATGCTGAAGTTTATGCCCAAGGCCAAGAAGGGCGACAAGGAAGAAAAGGGCGGCTTTATGGGCGGTTTTGAGATGAATGATGCCATGATGTCCATGCTGGGCAGCTTTACCATTCTGCGTCTGCTGGGTATGGCCGGCGGTATGCTGGGCATCGAGGTCAGCAAGGAAGAACTGCTGGATCTGAACGCAAAGCTGAACAAGATCAAGCGTCCCAAGGAGAAATAATAGATAAGCAAAGCCGTCCTCCGAAAATCCGGAGGACGGCTTTTTGCAGAAAAGGCATGTTAAAGCATACCATATTTGGTTTTTACCCGTTCCAGTTTTTCCAGCAATAGCGAGCTGAACAGCCACATGGTCAGAAAAGTGGAAACAGCCTGCAAAAGGTTCATTATCACACCGCTGCCGAACACAGTAAGAACGCCGCTGACTGTGATCTCGGACAGGGTCAGGAAAATAGTAGAGCAGTCCAGCAGGGGGCCTACCCAAAGCAGGGACAGGAAGAATCCGAAAAATGCCAGCTCCAGCGGCTTTCTGCTGATCCAGTTTTTCTGGGAAAAGATACCGGCAGCCATGCCGCCTGCGCCGTAGGCCATCATCTGCCACGGGGTATAGGGACCCTGACCTGCAAAGAAGTTACTGACAAAGGCGGAGACTGCACCCACTATGAAACCAACCTCCGGGCCGAAGGCAATACCGGCGATCATGATGATGGCAAAGATGGGCTTAAACTGGGGCAGGGGAATAGCCACCCGGGAGACTACTGCAATGGCACACATTACAGCGATGATCACCAGTTCTCTGGCTTGGGGCTTTCGCCCCTCAAAAGCTATGAAAAAGGGAATCATCATTTCGCAGATAATCAGCGTGCCTGTAACGTAGTAACCTCTGCCTGGCAGTTTAGCTCCCAGATACAGGGTCAGAGGTATTGCCAGAAAGAACACTAGAAGGGTGATGAGTGTGGATTTTTTCACGATGATCCCTCCCGGTTCTGTTTGCACAGGCTCACCACATCCTCAGCGGTGACAGCCATGGAAAAAACATGGCGGCTCATGCGGCAGGCAGCGGTAGTATAGAAGCTGTTGCCGCCGAAGAAGCGTTGAGGTGTGTCGGTGGTCAAAATCTGCCCGTCGAAGAACATGGAAACCGTATCCGCGTACTTAGCACAGAACTCCACATCGTGAGATACCATAACGATGGTAACACCCTGCTTTTTTAGTTTACATAATATATCAGCCAGCTTTTCCTTAAAAAAGCTGTCAATGCCCTTGGTGGGTTCATCCAGCAGCAAAAGCCGGGGATCAGTCAGCAGGACTTTTGCCAGGGCGGCACGTTGCTGCTCGCCGCCGGACAGGTCGTAGGGGTGGCTGTCCAGCAGGTGTTCGATTTGGCAGGTGGCGGCAATGCGGGCGATTGCCTGTTCATCATTTGTCATTTCCGCCAGATCTTCCCGGACGGACTTTTTCACAAACAGGCATTTGGGATCTTGCGGCAGCATGGCAACACAGCTGTCAAACAGCTCTGCGGTTTTATATTTATCAACCAGTTTGCCAAACACTTTTAGCTGTCCCCGATAGGGACGGCAGATGCCGCAGATGGCTTTGAGCAGCGTGGATTTTCCGGCACCGTTGCCGCCCACAATGGCAAAAAGACTGCCCGTAGGGACTTCTGCATTTACGCCCATGAGTACATCCGGGCTGTCCTTTTCATAGCGGAACCACAATTCCTTTAAAGAAAGGGCAGGATTTTCCACTTTTTTGTCCGTTGCCGGAACGGATAAGGTAATTGTCTTGGAATTAGAGTAGTTTTTGCTGAGCCAGTTTCTGCCTTCCCGGACAGTCAAAGGACAATCTCCGGTACCCTCCGCACCGTAAAACACACGAACAGGGGTAGGCATGGCAGTGAACATATCATTCTTCTGCGCATGCAGCAGCTTTCCGATGTTTCTCGGCGTATCATCCGCGATCACTTGGCCTCCGTCCATTACGATGGCCCGGTCAGCATAGGGGAAGATATCTTCCAAGCGGTGTTCGGTGATAATCACGGTGGTGCCCAGTTCCGTGTTGATTTTGCGGATCGTATTGAGAAAATCGGAAGCAGCGATGGGGTCAAGCTGGCTGGTGGGCTCATCAAGGATCAGCACTTCCGGCTGCATAGCCATAATGGAGGCCAGATTCAAAAGCTGCTTCTGGCCGCCGGAGAGGGTTGCCACATCCTTGTGGAACCAGTCTGCGATGCCGAAATAACAGGCCATTTCCGCGACTTTTGCGCGCATGGAAGCCTGGTCGCAGCCGATGCTTTCCAGACCGAAGGCCAGTTCGTGCCAGACCTTATCGGTAACGATCTGGTCGTCGGGATTCTGCATTACATAGCCGATCTTGCCAGACTGCTCTCGGAGACTTATCTGCTCAATGGGTGTTCCGTTAAACAGAATTCGGCCGCTTTTCTTACCGTAAGGCGCAAGGACAGACTTGAACTGCCGGAGCAAAGTGGTTTTGCCGGAGCCGGACTTGCCGCACAGAACGATGTATTCGCCCTTTTCGATGGTAAGATTGATATTATGCAGAGATTCCTTATCGCCTGCCGTGGGGTAGGAAAAACTCAAATTCTCGATCTGGAAAAGTGCCATAGCAAAACCTCCTTACAGTGCAAAATTGTAGGGATTAAAAGATAGATGCAGTAGAGGGAAAGAGGCCAAAGGCCATTCCCGGTGACTGGTGTGATCTGCAAGACCGGGGTAAACTCAGCGGAAGCTGAACCGCCTGCAAGAAAGTAACCGATCATGCCGATCAGCGCAAGCTGCAAAAACAGCAGAATACAGTCGCTTAGCTTCATGCGGTAGAGCATAAAGCTGCTGCGCTTGGTGCAGCCGTAGCCCCGGCTGCGCATGGAATCGGCGGTGACCAGACTGCCTTCCAATGCCAGAGAAACCAACGTGGAAAGCACAGTCATGCCCTCGTCTAGTTTATCCTTAAAAGCAGCGGTGGGAGCAGAACGCTTTCCGATGGAGCGGCGGCTGCCGGAAATTTGCTTTGTTTTGCGGAGCATGTCCGGCACCAGCCGCAGCACCATCACCAGCAGCAGGGAGAGGGAGGGGATCAGATTGCCGAACAGGGCGGTGAATTTGTCCCCGGTCATAACAGTGTTATAGCAGCCGAACCAAAGCATCATCACCACGAAGATACCGGCGGTAGCAGCGCCGTAGTACAGGGCCTCCAGCGTATAGGGTCTGCCCAACAGACGGAATAAAACATGTGTGCCCCGGGTGTTGAACAGGGGATTTACAGCAGTTAGCAGCACAAAAAAGGGGATCAGCAGCAGGATCGTTTTTGCTGCTTTTCTGCCGCAAAGCAGCAGGTAGTAAAGTCCCCCACAGACGGCACCAGCCAGAAGATACACGGGATGCTGAATGAGGACCGCAAAGAGCATGGCACCCATGAAGAATATGAAATTGACTGCCGGATGGTATTTGGAAAACGCATCGTATTTCACAGTTCTTCACCGCCCTTTCAGAAAAAAGAAAAGTCCCCATTTGGGGACTTTTAGCATGCGTTAACAGCGCGAAAGACACCCCCAAGAGTCCTTCGGTGCAGGTTCCCGGGCTGTATTCCGGCTCGTGACGCCATGATGTGCGCACCTTCTCGAATTGCTTCAATGCTGCGCACGGCTTTTGTCACTCTACGGCGGCTTGGTACCGCTGGGATCCGTGAAAAAACACTTCCCATTCCAAATACCTGAGAACCATATTTTTTGTTATGATAACATAGTTTTTGCCGAAATGCAATCCTCTACTGCTTGAAAAAATCTGCCAGAACCATTTGCCTGTGTGGCTTGACGAAAAAGGTGAATTGTGGTAAATTAAGAACAATATGCGGCTTTTCGGAGGAGAATATATGAAAAAAGGGAATCCCGTTGCCTTGCTGCCCATTGGCGTTTTCCTTGCGCTGTATCTGGGTTTGGGTCTGGTGTTTGAGTATGCGCTGCTGATCCCCATGGGTTTTTATAAAGTTCCCATCATTATCGCATTTCTGGCTGCCATTCTGGTAGCCTGTCTGCAGAACCGGGGCGTGAAGTTCGACCGGAAACTGGAGATCATGGGGCATGGTGTTGGTGATAAGAATATTATTACCATGCTTCTGATCTTTATGGTGGCCGGTGCGTTTGTAGGCGTTGTGGGCAGAAGCTCTGCCAGAAGCGTGGCTTACTTTATGCTGTCGCTGATTCCGGCGGAATTCTCCGTGGCGGTGCTGTTTGCGGTGGCATGTTTTGTTTCTCTGGCTATGGGAACTTCCGTAGGTACCATTACCCTGATCACTCCCATTGCAGTGGAGGTAGCACAGGCTACCGGGTTTACGCCTGCACTGTGCGTGGGTACGGTGGTAGGCGGCGCTATGTTTGGCGATAATCTTTCTTTTATCTCTGACACCACTATCGCGGCCTGCAACGGTCAGGGCTGCGCAATGAAAGATAAGTTCCGGGGTAATTTCCTGATCGCACTGCCTGCGGCCGTGGCCACATTGGTGATTATTTTGCTGATGACCATGGGACAGGAGACAAATCAAATCTCCGGTGAATACGATCTGCTGCAGATCATTCCTTATGTGCTGGTATTGGTGGGCGGTATTGCGGGTATTAACGTATTTACTGTGCTGCTGATGGGTATTCTGTCCGGTGCAGTAATCATGCTGGCGACCGGGCAGACGGTGATGACGGACCTGCTGGCAAACATGGGCTCCGGTGCGGCAGGTATGTTTGAGACCAGTATGGTGGCGGTGCTTGTGGCTGCCCTTTGTGCGCTGATCCGCAATTACGGCGGTTTTGACGCGCTGCTGTATTTCATCCGCAAGCTGTTTAAGGGCAGAAGAGGCGGGCAGCTTGGTATGGGTCTGTTGGTCGGTACAATGGATGTGGCAACTGCCAACAATACGGTGGCCATCGTGATGGCCAATCCCATTGCCCGGGAAATGGGGCAGCAGTACGGCATCAGCCCCAAACGGTCTGCCTGTTTGCTGGATACGTTCTCCTGCATTTTTCAAGGCGTGATTCCTTACGGTGCACAGATGCTGGTGGCAATCTCCGCTGCCGCAGAGCTGGGAATTCAGCTCTCTGCCTTCCAGATCATGCAGTACCTGTTTTATCCTTACCTGCTGCTCATTAGCTGTCTGGTATCTATTTTCCTCATTAAAGAGAAGAAACAGTAAATTTAACGGGCCGGATGCATTGATATGCTCCCCATAGAGTAGACACTCGAAATAACAAAAATTTCGAGACTACGCTATGGGGAGCATTTCTTATGATTAAAAGGAAGTTAACACCGGAAGAGAAGATTGCAGCGGTAGAATCCTATCTGCAAGGAGAAGAT
>JAZNPV010000081.1:0-54252 GCA_045589835.1 Faecousia sp. | reverse complement strand
TGTCAACACTTTTTTTCGACTTTTTTTGCAATTTTTTAATTTTTCAAGTTCCTTCCTTATTATATATAAATATAAAAGATTTTAAATTTTACAAAATCAGAGCCGGCGCAGGCCGCTCAAAAAACATTTTTAAAATTTACTGACGATTTTTATCAAAAAAGTGTTGACAAACCGAGTTTGTTATGTTAAGATAATATTCGCCGTTTGGAATCTGATTCGGTGTTACGGCGGTATAGCTCAGCTGGCTAGAGCACGCGGTTCATACCCGCGGTGTCACTGGTTCGAATCCAGTTACCGCCACCAAATACGGCCCGTTGGTCAAGAGGTTAAGACACGGCCCTTTCACGGCTGTAACATGGGTTCGATTCCCGTACGGGTCAGCAAAAAAGACAACACCCACTACGGGGGTGTCTTTTTTGGTGGCCCGAGGGAATCGAATAATCTAAATGCAACAGTCCAAGGGACTGTTGCATACTTATATTACTCAGCTTTTGAGTATTTGTCAATACTCAAAAACTGAGTATGCTAAGATAAAATAACAAAACCTTTGGAGGAAACCATGGATTATAGGGAACGGCTTCGAAATATTAGAGAAGATCGGAATTTAACACAGGCAGAAATCGGCAAATTGCTGAATAAAAGCCAGCAAGGCTATAATCACATCGAAATTGGCCGTGCGGAACTCAGAATCGATGATCTGGTTGCGCTATGCCGTTTTTACGATCTTTCGGCTGACTATATCATTGGTCTTGTCAACAATCCCACCTCTTTCAGACAAAAGTAAGCCCTTTCCATCATGCAAAAACAGATCCCTGAATTTTTTCGTTGTATGTAGATTGCAATGGTATCAATCGTAAGACATGTGCCGGGACGGCAGCGAAAATAATCCTTTGACAACGGTAGTATCCGGCGTATAATGGATACCATGGAGGGATGGATATGAAGAAAATATTTGCTATCCTGTTGCTAATTCTGCTGCTGGCAGCCCTGTGTGGCTGTGATTCCCAAGATGCCGGGGGCAACCTGGGAGATATCTTTGGCGGCAGCGCTGCAAAATCCCAGATCGGAGACGGCAGGAAAGAGGACAGCGTTCTGATTCTGGACATTACCATCAATCCGAAGCTGGAGCTTTACATCAACGCCCAGGGCAGGATTACCACAGTACGTTGCATGAACAAGGATGCGGAAGCGGTAATGGCCGCAGCAGATATTATCAATCTGCACTATAAAGAGGGCATCATGGCCATCCTTGCCCAATCCCATGCCCAGGGCTTTCTGGAAAAGGGCGGACGAGTCAGTCTGGCGCCTACGGTGCAGAACGGACTGGACTGGTCCGAGGAATTAAGCATGGATCTGACAGAGCCGATCTTATCCTTTTCCCGCATGCAGGACCTGTCCCTTACCAGTTCTGTGACCACACCCACTGTGCAGGATACAGAAGGCGGCTTTGTAGCGTTTCCGGAGACACCGGAAAATCCCGAAAGCACCGTGACCTACAGCAACGGGCAGGAATATGAGGACGGCTCCAAGGTGGAACGCATCTATAATGCCACAGGAGCGCTTGTTCAGGAGCTTTGGAGCTATCCCAACGGCGACAGAAGCACCTGCTTCTATGAGGGCGGCCAGATCGTTCGGCAAAAGGATGTACACGCCGACGGCTCCAGCGCAGAAATCATCTATGAAAACGGCCGGTGGGCTACCGTTAACCGGATTGATACCGATGGCTCCGAAAGCACTACCGTTTATACCTACCACCCCAATGGGCAGACAGCCAAGGTGGTCAACGAAAACAGCGACGGTTCCTGCAGCGAGTCGCTTTATGATGAAAACGGTATCTGTACGGAGGATGCTTATATTGGTGCTGACGGCACCGGTTACCGGAACAAATGGAATCCGGACGGAACACTGATCTCCTCACTGCCCATCGGAGAAGGAGCAGAGCAAACCATTACGTATCATGAAAACGGACAGGTCGCTACCATCACCGTTAAGGAAGGGGCCTGCAGTTGGGTAAGCACCTATGACACTGCAGGCAATATGATCCACCAGCAGGAGACCAGAGAGGACGGCGTTGTGACCGAAACCACGTATACCTACTTTACCAACGGAAACGTGGCATCCCAGGTAACAGATGCGTCTACTGGCTATCACAACGAGATCACCTATTACGAAAACGGAGAGATGGCAACCTCCAAAAACAAGTCCGAGGATGGCTTGTATTTCGAGAACACTTACAACGAGGACGGTACCATGGCCAGCCAGATCAGCGATATGGGCAATGGCATTGTATCGGAGTACCGCTACACCTATCATGCCAACGGCCAAAAAGCCTCGGAGGTCATGGATAACAGCGACGGCTATCACATGGAGCGTACCTTCTATGAAAACGGTAAGATGGCCACAGACAACTGGACCAGCCCGGATTTGGGTTTTGGCATCAGCCGGTATAATTCGGCAGGTGTGGAGATCTACCACGAGGAAAAGAATCCCTACGGTTATTCCAAAATGACATGTCGGGATGACGGCACCAGAGAATATTCTCTTGGGGAAAGTGACGGTTACCGGGAGGAAGTTTATTTCCACACCAATGGCAACAAGCATACCAGCGAAACATGGTTTTCCGATGGAGCCTATCAGAAGGAGACCTGTGACGAAACGGGAAAAGTCCTGTCTGTAGAGGATATCAGCGCCGACAACTGGCATACCGTCCGAACCTATAACAGCGACGGTTCCTCGGTGCAGCTGACTACCCGCAGCGACGGCAGCACCCTGAAGGTCACGTACGATGCAGCCGGAAATGTGCTGTCCACGGAGGACAGCAACAAAAACTGGCAGTCTGCACAGTAAAAAGGCGGAAGTACTGCTTTATACAATTATAACCACCAGCCGTGTTTTCTTGTACAAAAAGGGTCTGTTGCGTGTGCAACAGACCCTAAAAACAGCGCGCTTAATTACAAAACAAGGGATGGTGCGTTGTATACCCGGGCAGCGTACTCCTGATCCAGCAGGTACAGGCCCTTGGGGTCCTGACCGAACAGCTTATAGCGGTTAATCATGGTGTCAGCGGAATCCTCTTCCTCCATCTGCTCATCCACGAACCAGTCCAAAAACTTCATGGTCCGGTAGTCCTTGGCCTGATGGGCCTCGTGATAGATGTTGTTGATGAGGGAGGTCACATAGCGCTCATGCTCTGCGGCGATTTCCAGCGGTGCCAGCACGGAATCAAAAACCTTATCCGGCTTGCCAATGGCATCCAGCGTCACCTTCAGGCCGTTATTCTGCATGTATTTCATAAACAGCAGGGCGTGATCCCGCTCCTCCTGTGCCTGCACCATGTAGTAGTGGGCGTAGCCGTCCAGATCCATCTCGTCATAATAGTTGGACATATCCAGATACAGATACGCGCTGTAGAATTCCTTATTGATCTGCTCATTCAGCAGTTTTGCAATGACTTCGTTCATTGTTGTTCTCCTTTCAAAATCATTCTGTAACGGGCGGATATGGTCATGCGCCCCTACAATTGTATTGGAAAAGGGCGGGAGCAAGCCCCCGCCCTACGTTCAGCCTTGAGATTCTGTGTTGTATCGAACCGGGTGGGCCCAATGGCGTATCGAAAACCACCGGCCTTTCAGGGCTCGAAATGCCAGCGGCGGCTCGCCGCTTACTTGAAGTAACGCTCCAGCAAGCCTTTTAATCCGCGGCCGTGTCTCGCCTCGTCGCGAGCCATTTCATGGACGGTGTCGTGGATGGCATCCAGGCCGTTCTTCTTGGCGCAGGCAGCCAGATCGAACTTGCCCTGGGTTGCGCCGAACTCGCAGTCAACGCGCCATGCCAGGTTCTCCTTGGTGGAGGCCTTCATGTTGGCTTCCAGATCCTCGCCCAGCAGCTCAGCAAACTTAGCGGCATGCTCAGCCTCTTCGTAAGCGGCCTTCTCCCAGTACAGGCCTACCTCGGGGTAGCCCTCACGGTGAGCGATCCGGGCCATGCACAGATACATACCTACTTCGCTGCACCCGCCGTTGAAGTTAGCCATCAGCAGCTCGAAGATGTACTTCTTGTCTTCCTCGGAGATGTCGGGGTTGTTCTTGACGGACTTGCCGTAAACGCCGTACTCATGCTCAGCGGCCAGCTTCAGCTCACCCTTCTGCTCCACGAACTTGGATGCGGGAACCTTACATACGGGGCACTTGAAATCGGCTGCCAGCTCCTCGGCAGTGTGAACGTAACCACAAACAGAACATACAAACTTTTTCATAATAATTTCCTCCAAAATTTTTAAAGTAAAATGATTTTTTATTTTTCTAAAGGCACATCCGTGCCGGAAGTACATAATTATTCTTCGACCTCTTCAAACAGGTCGGGACCGACGCCGCACAGGGGGCATTCGTAATCTTCGGGCAGCTCGTCGCCCTCGTAGATGTAATCACAAACGGTGCATCTGAACTTCTTCATGCTGTTTCACCACCTTTTCATTTATATTCGGAACAGGCCCGGCAATGACCGGTAAAACTCAGCTGACATTCAGCCACCTGCCCGCCGCAGCAGTTTTCCGCTACCTCCTTCAGCGAATCCGGCACCTGCATATCCATCAGATCGATCACAGCGTCACATTCGCTGCAGATGAAGTGAACATGGGGTTCCGTGTTGCCGTCGAACCGCTCCACGCCCTTGACCGTTGCCACGGAGCTTGCCAGACCCTGCTGCTTGAACAGGCTCAGGTTCCGGTACACCGTACCCATGGACAGATCGGGAATCTGCTGCTTCAGATCGGTAAACACCATCTCAGCGGAAGGGTGGGATGTGGTGCTGCGCAGGTAGGCCAGGATGGCGTTTCGCTTGCGGAATTGCTTGTTGGAAGCCTCCATCTTGCTACCTCCTAAATGAGAACAATTCTTATTTACATCTAGAGTATAGCATGGCCGTTTTCCCTTGTCAACAGTTTTTTGAAAAAAATAAAAAATTTTTTCTTGCTCTGCCGCAGGGACATGCTATAATAATGTATATTCTTTAATAAAGGAGTGTTTTAACAATGATTGAATGGTTTACAGGCATTTTTGCCGCACTGGGCGGTTTTGCTTTAGGCAAGGTCCTGCCGGCGGTCATCATCGTGGTGATCGGGATTCTGGCCACCCGGCTGCTGCTGAAGATTGTCACTGCCGCGCTGGAGAAATCCAAGCTGGAAAAGGCTGCCCACAGCCTGATCAAATCCGTGCTGCGCATTGTGCTGTATGTGCTGCTGGCACTGATCGCCGCATCCTCTCTGGGCATCGATGTAACCGGCGTGGTGGCGCTGGCAAGTGTGCTGACACTGGCAGTATCCCTGTCCGTGCAGAACGCCCTGACCAATGTGATCGGCGGATTTACTCTGCTGTACACCAAGCCCTTTGTGACCGGTGACTTTGTAGAGATCGCAGGTCAGTCCGGTACTGTCAGGGAAGTGGGCCTTACCTACACCAAGCTGACCACCGGCGATAACAAGATGGTATCCATCCCCAATAGCGCGGTGGTTTCCGCAGAGATCGTAAATTTCACCGTTACCGGCACCCGCCGTGTGGACATTACCGTTTCCGCTTCCTATGATGTGCCTGTGGAAAAGGTTCTGGAAGCACTGAAAGAAGCTGCGCAGGTTTCCACCGCGCTTCCCGATCCCGCTCCCTTTGCCGCTGTGAAGAACTACGGTGAAAGCGCCATCGAGTATGTGCTGCAGGTCTGGTGCGCATCCGGCGATTACTGGGCCACCCTGTTTGAGACCAACCAGAGGGTCAAGACCCTATTCGATGCCAAGGGCGTTGCCATGACCTATCCCCACCTGAATGTCCATCTGGATAAATAATTAAAAAATTGCCCCGGGCTGGGAATAATTCTCCCAACCCGGGGCAAACTATTATCGGACAGCAGATGAACAGCCAAACATTTCAAACTGTGACGACGGACTGAAATACGGATCGTACATTTGCCGTCAAGAGTGTCACCGGTATGATGCGAAGAGGCGGGCCCTGATATCAGCCCGCCGGTACATATTGATATGTTTCAAAAAAGCACGTCATTGCGAGCCGGTGCGCACACCGGCGTGGCAATCTCCACTACATCAAATGCTTGTCTTAAAGCGGTTGAAGTAATCGTACAGGGGGATCAGTTTTTCGATAAATTCCGCCGCACGGCGGCCTAACTCCGGCCCGAAGATCTCCGGACCCACAGGCTCGTCCACCACGCAGGCGATGTTGCCCTTCCATGCATACAGCTCAGCCAGCTCAGGGATGGGCGCCTCCTTGGGACGCTTGTACAAATCCGCAGTCACCGGTACGCCGGTGGCTTCTTCCGTAGCTTTCAGTAAATTCAAAATTTCCTCCGGCCGCTCAGCCCATGCTTTGCGCATATCCTCCAAGGTAGAAACCTTGGGCCGCCACAGGATAAAGCCGTAGCTGACGCCCTCTGGCCGAATCTCAAAATACAGGCAGGGATTTTCCGCCCACCAAGCTACATCCTGCCGGATACAGACCCACAGGCTCTCCTTATAGGGCAGGGGGTGGTGGAGCCGGGCGTCTCGGTAGATCCGGCTGACTTTCAGTAAATTGCCGGGCCTGTCCATAAATGGGCGGAACAGATCCTGTCCCAAAGCCTTCATGGGTTCGTATAAATAGTTTACATAATTCTTCTTATTTTCCAGAAACCAGTCCCGGTTGTTATTCATCCGGATACCCCACAGAAAGTCCACGGTCTCCGGGGAAAAGCCATAAAACATATGCGTTTCCTCCTTTTTTCTTTATCATACCTGTTTTCTTTGCCTTACGCAAGAAATTTCTTGTTTTTGATCCGTCCTGTGGTATACTGCACTTAGGAGGTGCGGCATATGGAATACGAAATGGTAAGGGAAATTCAGAATCTCTGTCCCAACAACCAGATGCGGGATATCTTTTTTGACGAGGTAGAAACCGACGACCCGGAGCAGTATGTGCAGGAATTATTAAAGGGACGGGCTGTAAATGTGTCCAAGGAGGTTTTTCCCAACGGCAAAGTAACGGTTCACGCCACCTGTGACGGACTGAACCAAAGATTTGTTTTTACACCTATTTAAAATAAAGGATTCCCTCTCCGGGTATACTAAGCCCAGGGAGGGAAGTTTATGAAAAAAGAAGAGAAGGAAGAAAAGCCTACCGGCTTTGATGTGGTAGACCCCAAGCCCCCGGTGATCCGTTCCGGCCATATGGAAAACCGGGTGCAGCACTGATATCAGAAAACGACAGACAGTAGAGGAGGGGCACGGACCAATGTCATTAAGTTAGCCGTCATTGCGAACCAGTCCGCAGACTGCTGTGGCAATCTCCTTCTTAAGATGGGGATTCCCACGGGCGTTTACACGCCCTCGGAATGACCGGTCTTCTTAACTTTATGACATTGGCCAAAAGGACAGCCGTGTCTTTTATTGCTCTTTTTTCTCCGGCAGCTTACTGCGGCGGCGACGGCGGGTGGTGCTTTTGCGTTCCTCCGGTTCTGCCTTTTCGGCCCGTCTTGCGTAGGCTTCCGCTGCCTCCGAGGTGGCCTCATAGGTCAGCCGGCTGACCCGCACCGTTCCGTCCGGCTGATCGGACAGCCGCACACGAATCAAAAACTTTCCGTGTTCCGGACAGGTGGCCAGATCCATATACCGGTGTCCCGGCTGGGCAAACCATCGGGAGCCCAGCATTTGCCGGCCGCAGACAGGGCATATATTCTCCGCACCTGCCATGGCAGACAGGGCAGCCCGCTTATCGGCGTAGTCGTAGAATACTTTTCGGCTGATACAGCCGGGCAGCTCCGCGCCGTGGAATCCGTCCACGTGGCTTTTCAGCGCCTGTGCGTACTCAGCAGTACCCCTTTTCAGATCCAGCCGGGCGCAGATCAGCGCTGTATGGTAGGCATCGCCCAGTGCATCATGTGCAGGGCGGGTTGCCTCGATTTCAAACATTTCCATGGCGGTTTTCAGCGCTTTCTGGGCATTGGAGCCGTCAGTCTGGGCGTTAAAGATCATCTGGGCATTGTACCAGCGGCTGACCCAATTTTCTTCGATGCCGTAAAGCTGCAGATTCTCCCGCAGGATGGTAATGTCGTCAAAGCCCCATGTCAGGAAGATCACATCCTCACCGCACCAAGCCCGGAATTGGGCCATGGCCTCCTGCATGGGAATGCCCTCATCCCTAAGCTGGGATTCCTTAATGCCGGTCAGCTTGCTGACCCGGCGGTTTAAGCGGCGGTAGTATTTGGGCTTGATCAGAACCTGAAATTCATCCGCAACCGTCTGCTCCTCTGTGACCCGCACAGCGCCGATCTGGATGATCTCACCCCGGATCTGCACCGGCAGCACCTTCCTTGCGGACGGCGAACCGGGCCAGGGCTGATTCCATTCCATATCCAAAACGATATAGTCCATTTGCATCTAACCTCAGTTAATTCATTCTTCTTTATATCATAACACATCAAAGCCTGTTCTGTAAACAGCAAATACAAATTTGTGTATAAACCATGCCGATTTAATCTGGCCTTGAAAAGTTTATTTATTTTGGCACTGTTTTTATGGCCAGCATGTGGTATGCTGTAGAAAACAAACGCCAAGGGAGGCAATATTATGGGAATCAAAAAACTGACCATGTCCGCTATGTTTGCGGCGCTGTGTTATGTGGGCTTTGCTTTTTTCCAGATCAAGATACCGGTAGGCGATAGTTCTACCTCATTCCATTTAGGAAATGTATTCTGCGTGCTGGCCGCCCTGTGTATTGGTGGCCTGTGGGGCGGTCTGGCCGGTGCGGTCGGCATGACCATCGGCGATCTTTTGGATCCGGTGTACATCACCTCCGCCCCCAAGACATTTATTCTGAAGCTGGGAATCGGTCTGATTGCAGGCCTGGTGGCCCACAGAGTCTTTCACCTCAGTCAAGATCGCACCCGTAAGGTGCCATTGCCGGTAGCGGCAGCCCTCAGCTGCACAGCAGGTATGGTTTTCAATGTGGTCGCCGATCCGGTTGTGGGCTATTTCTACAAAATGTATGTACTGGGCGTACCCCAGGATGCGGCAACGATCTTAGCAAAAATGAGCGCCGTGACCACTTCAGTCAATGCGGTAATTGCCATCATTGCCGCAACGGTTTTCTATCTGGCACTGCGTCCAGCCTTAAAGCGGCTGGAGCTGCTGCCCCATATTTAATAATGGTTAACGGCCTGCCGCGCTTTTGCGGCAGGCCGTTCCTTTTATAAGTCGGAATAAATCAGCACTTCTTCCAGACTATGCTTGGGTACATGAAGCTTGCCGGCAGCATCCCGGAAGTAGCGAAAATCTCCCTCATAGGGCGCTTCCGCACTTTCCTGTGCGCCGTAGCCCAGTGCGATGACACAAATGGGATGCAATGCTCCATCCAATCCCAGAACCTGCCGGACAGCATCTTTCTCTCCGATGCCCAGACAGCAGCCTTCCAAACCTGCTTCCTTAGCAGCCAACAGCAATCCCATAGCCGCAGCACCTGCGTCAAAATCGCAGTGTTCCCGGTTGCCGAGGATCACAATGTAAGCCTGAGGTCTCTGATCCGCCGCGATTTGAAAATCCGGAAGATACTTGGCCCAGCGAAGGCAATCAAAGATTTGACTGCGAATCGGTTCTTTGGTAACCACCCCATAACGCAGGGGCTGCATATTACCGGCAGATGGGTAAAGCCTTGCCAAGTCTGCCATTTCCAGAAGAACTTTCTTTGGAACAGGCTGGTTTCGGAACAGCCGCACCGAGCGGCGCTGCCGGATGGCATCGGAAACATTCATAAGGATACTCCTTAAGCCAGATAGATTTCTATGATACGGGGCGTGCTGCCGGAGTTCACGGCACCCAGATATAGCTTCACCTGTACGTATTTACCGTGGATCAGCTCCGCGGGAACGGTCTGGCCGCAGGCAAAGCGGCTGTTTTCCGTACCGTCTTCACCAATGAAGGGTGCCTTTTCCAGTTCCTCGGCAGAAGCAGCGGTACGAATCTGGCAATTGACCCATGTCTTCTTGGGAATCTCAGCCACCCAGCCCACGCACCGGAAAGATTCGACCTGTGCGGCGGGAGCAATGTAGTATTCCTCGGGTCCGCGGGTCATCACATTGCCCATGTCATTGGGAACCATGTCGTGGGGGCCGATGGTGGGCAGCCATGTGCGGTTGTCTTCGCTAAAGCCCTTGGGGCCGTTCCACCAAACGGCGGAGTCGGTTCTGTGGCTGCCGTAGGCGCGGTGGTTGGTAATGCACAGATCCACATAGCCGTCCTCGTTAAAGTCACCGGCCCATGCGGCGGAGGAGGAGTGGGTGAACAGGCGCTTGCGGTTGGTCAACGAGAAGTGGCCTTCGTCATTCCAGTAAATAAAGGAGTTGATGTCACGTTCCCGCTTATTGAAGTAGGAAGATGCAAAGATATCCAGCCAGCCGTTGCCATTCAGGTCAGCAATGGTGATGTTGTTACTCTGGTAGGATGGAAGTACGCAGCAGTTGTAGCCGGTGTAGCCCTGAGGGCCGCCCCAGAAAATAGTCACAGCGCCTTCGTGGTAGTGATTGCGGTAGTAGCTGGCCCGGGAGCCGAAGACCAGATCCGGATAACCGTCCTTATTCAGGTCCGCCACACGGACAGTCAGGGCGTAATCCACCGGAATCAGGGTGCTGCGCTCGTTGGAGTAACCCTCCAGACCGCCCCAGTAGATCCGGCTGTAGGGCAGCCAGCAAAGGGGCGCAACGATATCCAGCCAGCCGTCACCGTTCAAATCTGCCACTGCGGGCCACAGGCAAGTGGAGCCGCGGCCATCACTTTCCCGCTCTCTGGGACGCAAAACTGTGGCATTGTCATCGCTGTAGCCATCGGGGCCGCCCCACAGGATCTTGATCACACCCCCGCCACAGGTAATGATATCCAGATAACCGTCCTTATTCAGGTCGGCACAGTGACCGCCCCATGCCAAAGGTGTGGGAACAGTGATCTTGCGGCTTTCATCAAAGCCATCGGGACCGCCCAGATACATATCGCCGGGCAGCCGCTTGTGGGGCTGATCCTCGCCGTTGTGCATGACCAGAATTTCCGGCCAGCCATCGTCGTTGAAGTCAATGGGCATCATGGTACCGGCAGAGTGACCGGGGAATTCCAGACGGTTCTCGGGGGAGAAGCCGTTTTCGGAATTTAAGTACACATACACAGGAATATGGCCGTAAGCGTTGCTTTCCTGCTGGTTGATGAACACCAGTGCCTTCTTGCCGTTACCGTAGAAATCACCGGCAAAGGCATCCACGCAGTTGTGGGTAGTAAAGCGGCGGGGTTCTGCCTGCACGGTGCCGTCCTCACCGGTCAGATACAGCAAGGATTCAGAGGTGTAGGCATCCATGGTTCTGCCCTGTACGATCACGATATCATCGTGGCCGTTGCCGGTAAAATCGCACAGCAGAACATCTCTGGGGGTAAACAGCGGCATGGTGCAGACCACAGTCTGATAGCCGCTGGATTCGCTCAAAATCAGCGTCCGCTGATTTTCCAAAGTGTCCAGCTGAAGCAGCACCAGATCCCGGCTGCCGGGCGCGGTAACAGCGCCCACCGCCACGGACACCAGGTTGGGCAGTTCTATGCAGATCTCGCCTTCCGCGGGCTTTCTGCCTGCAAAGGGGATCAGCCGGGCACGGTCTTTTTCCGCATAGAATACGTAAATCTTACCGTTGAAGTGCAGCACCTTGGGGCGGGCGATCTCATTATAGATCACATTGCCGCCGCCAAAGGGCAGCAGATTAAAGCGGGTTTTGTCATCGGTTGCAGCGCCAACCTCAGTGCTGTTCGCCATAGAGAAGCCGTCCTTACCGCCCCACAAGATCAGCCACTTGCCGTCATCGGTCCGGCAGTACAGATCGTCACAGCCATCGCCGTCCACATCGCCAACCGTAAAGAAGCTGACTTCTGTGGGATAATCACGGAAATCGTCCATGCGGAAGCCGGTATCCTCCTGCCGGTAGACACGCAGACGGATATTGTGCAGGCCAATGGGAGAAGAAGCGTCGATGCCGTCGGCGATCAGATAGCAGATCTCCTTCTTGCCGTCGCCGTCAAAGTCGCCCACGCCGCAGCAGGCGCAAGCCTTGGCAGCCAGATCGATTTTCCGGTTCTCGGTAATGCCATCCCCGCCGCCGAAATATACATAAGAGGGCAAATCAATATGGTGGCCGTCATGGGTGGAGGCAATGATCAGATCGTCGCAGCCGTCACCGTTCAGGTCAGCCACAGCGCCAGTCTGGGCATCCTGGGTCAGCACCTTCTGGCACACCGCCTCGCCGGCAGGGTCATGGATAATATAAGTGTCGGGATGCTCGTTATAGTCGTGGCTGTTGGCGATCAGCAGATCCACATAGCCGTCCTTATTCACATCGAACTGCCAGATCCGCTGCAGAACACCCTTTTCTCTGGAAACATACAGGTTCTGACCCGCGTTTTCAAAGGTGCCCTTTGCAATTTCCGAAAAGCCTTTCAGCGTCCATTTCTTTTCCATGTGCGTTTCTCCTTTTTGCACAGTATAGTTATTTTTATTTTATCGCAAGACCTTTGCAGGAGCAATACAAATCTTGTTCTTACTTATAGACTATTTTAATATAATTTACAGGCAATTTTAATATAATCTATATAGCACTGCTTTTCTACAGGGAATTCGTCCAGCAACGCATGGACGGTTGCACTTATCTGCACCGCCAGTCCCTGCAGATCGGCAGTCACGGTGCCGGTCATACCTCCGCTTTGCACCATATCCAGGGCTATTTTTTCACCGCCGATGCCCAACAGATAGATGTCCCTGCCTACTGTCCGGCCACCGTCCTGAATGGCAGTCCACGCACCCAGCGCCATGGCATCGTTATTGCAGAACACCACTTCGATATCCTTTCCGTATTGGGATAGGGCATATTCGCAGACCCGCTTGCCGCTGGCCTGCGTCCAGTCACCGTTGTTCGCATCCAGACGGACAACCTCGATTCCCTGATCTGTCAGCGCCTTGCAGCAGGTTTCCGCGTGTAATTGGGCATCCAGATTGTCTGCCGGGCCGCCGATAACCAGATAGGTCACAATGCCGTCGCCGTTAATATCTCCGTTATCCGGCAACCCCAACACGATCTGTCCCTGCAGAAAACCGGGCTGGGCGATATTGCTGCCCACATAACACACTTTTTCCCAGGATTCCAGCACTTCCCGGGACGGTTCCCGGTTGATAAACAGCACCGGGACCCCCGCTTCTTTGGCCTGACCGACAATCTCCCCGGCAACCGCCGTCTGCACAGGTTCCACAATCAGAAGATCATACTTTTCTTCAATCAAACTTCTGATTTGTTTATTTTGTTTTGACTGGTCGTTTTTGGCATCAACGGTGAAAACCTGATACCCCGCACCAGTCAGGCTCACTTTCACCGCTTGATAACCTGCATCCGTTTCCACTCCCTGCCGCAGGCAGAGGCCGATTTTAGGCATTTTGTTTTCATTTGCGCAAGCGGTCAGCGCTAAAAGAAATAAAATTACAACCGGCAAAAGAATCATTCGGTAGTGTTTCATTCGTATCCTTCCTCATATACATAATCCAAAGGCATCGCAAGTATATTACTAATATGCCCATTTTAGAAAGAAAATCTTGCCGGTTCATTTTATTAACAAAAAAGCCTGGAATAATAAAAAAAGGGCTTGACAAAAGTGCATTTTTCTTTTATAATGACTCCTGCCTTTGGACGATTAGCTCAGCTGGCTAGAGCATCCGCTTGACGTGCGGAAGGTCATAGGTTCGAGTCCTATATCGTCCACCAGAAAAAGAAAGACCCCCCTTTGGGTGGTCTTTCTTTTTCTGTTGGACGAAAGGACTCGAACCCATAGCAGTGGAACTGTCCGGGGGACAGTTCCTGCCACCAGTTCAAAAACTGGTGACAACAATTATTTTCTGCCTATCGGGCAGAAAATGCATATCGAGTCCTATATTAGATGTATCTATACTGTCTACAAGAAAACCACCGGCCGGTGGTTTTCTTATACAATAAAAAAAGGAGAACACTTCTTTACGAAGTGCTCTCCTCGGTGGTCTTTTCGTTATAGTCAAATTTGATTAAAACATTTTATTGATTCCGTCAAGGGTTTCACGGACAAGCAACGCACCGCCTTCGTGTCCTGTATAGCCGCTGGATACATATGCGGAATAATGTCCGCCCTTTTCGGCTTTTTCGGTGGGCAAGTATCCGTCAGAGCCGCAGGCAAGCTGGATCAGGAAGGTCTGCTTTGCCTTGCTTCTTGCCCGGATTTGATTGCCGTAATCCAGGAAAAGCTCGAAGGGGTTCGTAGCAATGGCAATATCGCCAAATTTCACAATGTGCACCTCAATGGGGAATACATCCACCGTCTTTTGCAGTTCATATCTTGATATGATACCTGCGTAGACGTGCATGGCAGCATTGTCTTCAAAGCTAATCGTTCTGCCTCTGTTCTTTTCAATGAACTTATCAATCATTTCTACTGCGTTTTTGTAGTCCGCCTTTGTCACTCTTCTAAGAGGCAGGACCACCTTCGGCAGCTCGTGGATCAGCTCAGCCTCGTCCTTATATTCGCTGTTCAACTCCTCGTGTACTGCAATGATCTCGCTGGAGATTCTTCTGCCCACCAGCTTTAAGCCTGAAACGTCGAACATGGAGGGGTCTGCAATTCTTTCGATCACAGTGTCTCTCTTAATGTTGGGGTCGTCAATATAGCTTTCCGGCTCCACCCAGCGGATCATATCTCTGGGGCACTGGTCACCGGCTGCCGCGCAAAGACCAAGCAGGAAAATCTCTTCGCCGTATTCTTTTCTTAAATTCTCTTTTACCTTGTACCAGTAGTCGGAGGAAATGTAGCTTCTATGCTCAACAACCTGTGCAGGGCAAGCGATATTGGCTATGACACCCGTGAGCTTTTTATTCTCGTCGTATGTAAAGATAAGCTCAATTCCGTTGTCGTTACCGGCTTCAAGTTCAGTGAAGTTCGGGGAATTGGTATCGCCCCACATGAGCGCGCTGTTATCGTCATAGCAAACACGGCGGCACATACCCACAGCGGCTCTGCCGAAGGCGTTTCTGTAGAAGCTGTGTGCTCTGTTGCTCCATGCCTGCTCTACTGCTTCTACGATCTTGTTTGCCAAAAATTCCAGCGCCACATCCGGGTCCATGCCTTCTTCGCGGGAAACCAGAGGCTTATAGGCCATATCCTCGGGAATAACGCTTTCTAGATAAGCGAGGGAATTGTCCAGTCCTCTATTTACAAAATTTTCACTGGTATAGGTGTAAGAGGTATGGGTATGAATTGCAGAGATAATCACCTTATCCGGATCAACATTGCCATTTTTAAGGAGTCTTTCTTTAACAATTTGATTCAGATTATCCCGGATTGCAACCAGATCGCAGGAGCACATGATAACGCAATCACTGCCATTATCGATGGCAAGCGCGGTAACGCTGATGGGGCTTTCTACCTCGTCGGTAATTCTTTCGAAAAACTGTCCGGCAAGGCTTATTTTCGTTCCCTTGGGGGGTGTAATATCTACTTCCGCCCAACCCATTTTTAATTTGTCCATGTTTTTCTTCTCCATTTATAAATATTTCGTTAGCTTCGTTGTACTGCAGCCAGTTTCACTCTCAGAGATTCAGGGCCCGGAACAGGGGGAGCGTCGGGGTCCTTCAGATCCCAGAAAAGCAATTTTCCCTGATCCTTCCAGGCAATGCCGCTGGGATGCGCCAGGATGCATTCCTCAAAGGTTGCCTTTTTCACATCGATTTCACCCGAGCGCACCACTTCTACATTTTCCACTTCGTCAGTACCCACGAGAATGCTGGGCTTGGAATACCCCTCAAAGGTGCAATCCTCAAACAGAAGCTTTTCTACGTTACCTACCGCCAGCAGAGGAACATCTCCTGTACCCTCTTGGCAAGCAAAGGTTACGTTTTTAAAGCGGCAGATGACCTTGTCTTCCGCATCGCCCCAAAGCATACCTGTCTGGCACAAATCACCGAAATAGCAATTTTCAAAGGTGATCTCCTTGAGCGCTCTCTGTCTGCACCAGCGGTTCAGTCCCGTAAATTCCAGACGGATCGTCTCTTTTACCTGCTCGAAACGGCAATTGCGAATTACAATATTTTCAGGCGTTTTTCTAACGTCAGCACGGAAATCGCAGTAATATGCAAAGGCTGCAAGCTGCTCGTGGCGTGCGGCAGAATTTTCCTGCTCGCCCATTAGCTTTTCCTCATAAGAAAGACGGCCGCGAGAGCCAAAATTGTGCTCAACGGATACGCAGTTTTCCACCAGGATATTATTGCCTCCAACACGAAGAGACATAAAGGAGCTATTCAGTCTGCTGTTTCGTATGATGACATTGTTGTTGTCAAAGCCTGCCACAGCATCGTCCGGCGTATTGATGTCGCAGTCCTCAATGAGAACGTCATCACAGGTACGGATATCGATTCCGTCCTCGCCGCCGTGAATGGCAACGTTTCGGATGGTGATGTTCTGACTTTGGAAAATAGCGTGGCACCAGTTGCCGCTGTTGATGAAGGTGTATCCCTCGAAGCGCATATTCTTGCATCTCCAGATACTGAGGCCATGGGCACCGCGGTAATTGTGTTCACCTTCGGGATCATATGCATTGCAGCCGTCAATGTAAGAGCCCTTTTCACCAATGATGGCAAAATCGTGGGCATCAAAGGCGCGGATCAGTCCATTGCACCAACGGCTGGTAGAAACAGCGCTTCTAGAAGTTTTAGTACCGACGGTCTCGTCCACCTCTTCCAGGGTAACGGGCTCCAGCTTATCATCACGGTAGCCAAAGTAATCCTTGGCATTGCGGCTGCCCTTCAAAATGGCACCGGTTTCCAGATAAAGCTCAACGCCCGAGCGAATGCGGAGACCACCCGTCACATAAACACCGCAGGGAATGACCACTCTGCCGCCGCCTGCAAGGAAACAATCGTCGATGGCTTTCTGAATGATCGGTGTCTGCAGTGTATCACAAATCTTGGCACCGTAATCGCAAATGTTAAAAATTTTCATGTTCTGCATTCTCCCTTTCATTATTACTTAACTTACACAATAGCATCTTTTAGGGAAAAATCAAGCATCTAATTTGCACAATCCGCAGAATTTGTGTCCGTCTGGGATAGTTCTTATTTTTCTGTTGCCACCTTTGCACACGGGTGAATAATGGTACCTGTAATAACATTTTCACGTCTTTGCCTGAAAATGGCCACCGACTGGTCAAAGCCATTGCATTCACATGCTATTTCAGCCGCAAAGTGTAAAGCAAAAGCACAAAAGCGGGGAACTCCCGCTTTTGTGCTTAAACATTCAATTAACCGGATCTCTTGACCGCATTAACCTCTTTGGATCTTAGCCATTTTTTCTCTGAGAGATTCAGGTCCCGGTACGGGGGGTGCATCATAGTCCTTCAGATTCCAGAAAAGCAGCTTTCCCTGATCCTTCCAGGCAATGCCGCTGGGATGGGCCAGCAGGCAATCCTCAAAGCTTGCCTTCTGCACATCGATTTCACCGGAACGCACCACTTCAATGTTGTCCAGGTCGTCAGTGCCCACCAGAATGCTGGGCTTGGTATAGCCCTCAAAGGTGCAATCCTCAAACAGAAGCTTTTCCACATTGCCAACTGCCAGCAGAGGAACATCTCCGGTACCCTCCTTGCAGGCAAAGGTTACATTCTTAAAGCGGCAGATGACCTTATCCTCCGCGTCGCCCCAAAGCATACCAGTCTGGCACAGCTGACCCATATAGCAATTTTCAAAGGTGATCTCCTTAAGGGCTCTCTGTCTGCACCAGCGGTTCAGTCCCGTAAATTCCAGACGGATAGACTCTTTGACCTGCTCGAAACGGCAATTGCGAATGACGATCTTTTCGGGAGTCTTTCTGACTTTTGCACGGAAATCGCAGTAATAGGCAAAGACGGCAAGCTGCTCGTGGCGTGCCTCGTGATTATCCTGAACGCCCATCAGCTTTTCCTCATAGGAAAGACGGCCGCGACCACCGAAATTGCGCTCGTCGGATACGCAGTTTTCCACAAGAATATTATTGCCGCCAATACGCATGGACATAAAAGAACTGTTCAGCTTGCTGTTTCGAATGATGACATTATTGTTGTCAAAGCCTGCCACAGCATCGTCCGGCGTATTGATGTCGCAGTCCTCAATGAGCACATCATCACAGGTACGCATATCAATTCCGTCCTCACCGCCGTGAATGGCGATATTGCGGATGGTGATGTTCTGGCTTTGGAAGAGGGCATGGCACCAGTTGCCACTGTTAATGAAGGTGTAACCCTCAAAGCGCATATTCTTGCATCTCCAGATGCTCAGACCGTGGGCACCGCGGTAATTGTGCTCACCCTCGGGGTCATAGGAATTACAACCATCAATGTAAGAGCCCTTTTCGCCAATGACCGCAAAATCGTGGGCATCCAGGGCGCGAATCAAGCCATTGCACCAACGGCTGGTAGAAACAGCTTTGGCACCCCGTGGGCTGGTATCATCGTCTTCCACTTCTTCCAGGGTAACGGGCTCCAGCTTATCATCCCGATAGCCAAAGTAATCCTCAGCTTTGCGGCTTCCTTTCAAAATAGCGCCGGTCTCCAGATACAACTCAACGCCGGAACGAATGCGGATACCACCCGTCACATAAACACCGCAGGGGATGACCACTCTGCCGCCGCCTGCAAGGAAGCAGTCGTCAATGGCTTTCTGAATGATCGGTGTCTGCAGTGTATCACAAATTTTGGCACCGTAATCGCGAATGTTAAAAATTTTCATGTTCTGCATTCTCCCTTATAACTTTATCATTCCTATCGGTAAGCGGATGCGCGCAAGTGCCTCAGCCATGCTATCTTTTCCCAAAAAGCTGCAGGAATTGGCAGCACTTACAAAATACCCCTATACTGATTCTTCTTATAATACCATCTTTTAAGAAAAAATCAATCATTTAATTTGAAAGATTTCCAAAATATATATCCTACTAATAGCGTTTTCAAGTTTTTAGTTTTGGAGTCGGCGTGCCGCAAGCTTACCAGAGGAGAGATCATGGGATGGGTACCCCTGCAAATTCTATTGTACATTCTCCACAGACGCAAATACCCCCGGCGAATCCGCCGGGGGATGCTTTATTCAGCAGGGAAGTATGGAATTACACCATTGCGCAGGTGATAATAGCCATCTTGTAGACCTCGTCGGCGTTGCAGCCACGGGACAGGTCGTTGATGGGAGCAGCCAGACCCTGCAGGATGGGGCCGTAGGCCTCGTAACCGCCCAGACGCTGCGCGATCTTGTAACCGATGTTACCGGCTTCGATGCAGGGGAAGATGAAGGTGTTGGCGTAGCCTGCCACAGGGGAACCGGGGAACTTCAGCTGGCCGACCTCGGGAGCAACGGCTGCATCGAACTGCATTTCGCCGTCGATCAGCAGGGAGGGATCCATCTCTCTGGCAGCGATGGTTGCGTCGTGGCTCAGCTTAACAGTGCCGCCCTTGCCGGAGCCGTTGGTGGAGAAGCTCAGCATAGCCACCTTGGGATCGATGCCGAATACCTTTGCGGTGTTGGCGGTCTCGATGGCAACCTCAGCCAGCTTCTGAGCAGCGGTCAGAGTCACGTTGCCGTCCTTGTCCACGGTGTCTTCGTAGCTCAGGTTGATGGCGCAGTCGCCCATAGCCAGCTTCTCTTCGCCGCGAACCATGATGAAGCAGGAGGATACCAGATGGGAACCCTTCTTGGTCTTGACCAGCTGCAGAGCGGGACGGACAGTATCAGCGGTGGAGTAAGTAGCGCCGCCCAGCAGAGCGTCGGCGTAGCCCATCTTTACCAGCATGGTGCCGAAGTAGTTGCCCTTGCACAGGGCGGCATGGCACTCTTCTGCGGACATCTTGCCCTTACGCAGCTCAACCATCTTCTGGACCATTGCGTCCATACCCTCGTAATTCACGGGATCGATGATCTCCACGCCCTCGATGTTGAAGCCGCCCTTGGCAGCGTTTTCCTTAACAACATCCACATTGCCGATCAGAATGGGGGTCAGGAAACCGCCCTCGACCAGACGGGAAGTAGCTTCCAGGATACGGGCATCGTGGCCTTCGGTGAAGACGATCTTGCGGGGATTGGCCTTCAGGACCTCGATCATTGCATTAAACATGATGACATTCCTCCAAATATTTTGGGCAAAGCCCATATTTTTACAAATCGATTATACACCATCCGTTTCCCATACGCAACTGTTTTTCAAAAATATTCGCCATTGATAAATTTGTATTTACAATTCTTTCGATTGACCTTTGCTTCATTTTCTGGTATGCTTTTCTTAGAACCCAATCTGCTTAGAAGGAGGGCATACTATGAATTGGGCTGCACTTGTTTGGTTCGTTCTGCTGGTATTGTTTGTGCTGATAGAAGCAAATACCGTAACACTGGTTTCCTCTTGGTTTGCCATCGGTGCTATGACAGCCATGGTCACCGCGCTGCTTGGCGGGCAGCTCTGGCTGCAGGTGGTGCTGTTTTTTGCGGTTTCTGCCGGTCTGCTGCTGGCGCTGCGGCCAATGGTCAGAAAACATTTTACCCCCAAACTGATGAAAACCAATGTGGACAGCGTGGTTGGCCAAAAAGGTTATGCCACTGCCGCAATCGATAATCTGTCCGCCTCCGGTCAGGTGAAGCTGGGCGGCATGTACTGGTCTGCCAGAAGCACCTCGGGAGATCCAATTCCGGAGGGCACACTGATAAGGGTAGACCGGATCGAGGGTGTAAAAGTATTCGTTTCTCCGGCAGAAGAAAAAATTTCCGCAAAATAAGTATTACAGGAGGGTATTTTTATGGAATGGATTATTATTGCCGCGTTGCTGATCGTTTTGTTCATCATTGTCATTTCCAACATTTATGTGGTGCAGCAGTCCCGGGCTTACGTGATTGAGCGTCTGGGTGCGTTTCACGCGGTACACAGTGTGGGTATTCACGTAAAGTTTCCCTTTATTGACCGGATCGCCCGCCGGGTGAATTTGAAGGAGCAGGTCCACGACTATCCGCCTCAGCCCGTTATCACCAAAGATAACGTGACCATGCAGATTGACACGGTGGTTTATTTTCAAATCACCGACCCCAAGCTGTACGCCTACGGCGTGGAACAGCCCATGGCCGCTATGGAGACACTGACCGCCACTACTCTGCGCAACATCATCGGCGATCTGGAACTGGATCAGACCCTGACCAGCCGTGATATCATCAACACCAAAATGCGGGCTATTCTGGACGAAGCCACCGATCCCTGGGGCATCAAGGTCAACCGCGTGGAGCTGAAGAACATCCTGCCCCCACAGGACATCCAGAGTTCCATGGAAAAGCAGATGAAAGCAGAGCGTGACCGCCGGCAGGCCATCCTGCAGGCAGAGGGCCAGAAGAAGTCTGCCATTCTGATCGCTGAAGGCGAGCGGGAATCCGCCATTCTCCGTGCTGACGCAGAAAAGCAGGCCGCTATTTTGAAGGCAGAGGCTGAGAAGGAAGCTGCAATCCTGAAGGCAGACGGTGAAGCACAGGCTATCCGCACCGTCCAGCAGGCACTGGCCGACTCTCTGGGTATGCTGAACGAAAAAGCACCCAACGAGCAGGTTATCAAGCTCAAGTCCATTCAGGCTATGGAAAAGGTAGCCGATGGCAAAGCCACCAAGATCATCATTCCCTCCGAAATGCAGGGGCTGGTGGGTCTGGCAAACGGTTTGGTAGAGGGCACCAGGGAGAACTGATATGGCATATGAAAAACGGTTCGTAGTTGTCTATAAACAAGGCGGTTTTGCCAATCCCGGTGTAAAGATTCTGGTAGATAAGCAGACCGGTGTCAACTATATGTGGGCAGAATGCGGCTACGCAGGCGGCCTGACGCCCCTTTTGAACCGGGACGGTTCTCCGGTAATCACCCCGGTGCCGAAAAACTATGAAGAATAATGTACCCGCCCACGGTGTTGACCGTGGGCGGCTCTTTGCATATGCCATATTTCAAATTTCAGTTTATCGGGCAGTTGCACTGGCGTAGGAGTACCAAAGGCTTTCCCCGGGGGGAAGGCATTTGGTTCTCTGCTTAACTAACCGATAAATACAAATTTGACACTGTAAACAAATCGTTAAAATTTTGGCCCAAAGGTTGAATTTCCCGCCTTTTGCAATATAATATGCATATATCTTAAGCAACAAGGGGCTTTTGTATGAACGGATTCGGTAATTGGCTGCGTAACCTGAGCGCAAAATTTATGGCAGGTATGCGCCAGTTTATGATGGGCCGCTACGGCACAGACAAATTGAATATGGCACTTTTGTGCGCCGGTGTGGTATGCAGTCTGCTGGCCGCGCTGATCCACCTGCCGCTGCTGAATCTTTTGCTGCTTTTACTGTCCTATGTTTTGCTGTTTCTGGTGATCTTCCGCTGCCTGTCCCGGAATACCTACAAGCGGTATCAGGAGAACCGGAAATATTTGCTGCTGATTCAGCGGTTTAAAGACCGGGAACATCGTTATTATGACTGTCCCCGCTGCCGGCAGCAGGTTCGTGTGCCCCGGGGCAAGGGAAAGATCTCTATTACCTGTCCCAAATGCCGGGAAAAATTTATTAGAAAGACCTGAACTGGCGTGTTTTACTAAACACGCCAGTTTTTACTGCCCCAAACCGACTTGACTTTACGCCCAAATGGAATTACACTTGATTTATCATAAAAGAAAGGAACATTACGATGAAACATAAGATTTTAGAGTATGATCCTTCCCTGCACGCCTATGCCGGGGATTTTGACCTGCGCATGGAGCGCTATCACACAAAAAAGCAGGCACTTCTGCCGGATGGGAGAACACTGTCCGATTTTGCAAACGGCAGCGCCTATTTTGGCTTTCATAAAACGAACGGCGGCTGGTTCTACCGGGAATGGGCCCCGGCTGCAGACAAAATATATCTGACCGGTGACTTCTGCGGCTGGGATCGGTACGCCTATCCCATGCAGAAGCTGGACGGCGGCGTTTTTGAGCTTTTCCTGCCGGGGCAGGACACCCTCCGGGACGGCATGCGCGTCATGGCTGTTGTGGTGCATGCGGGTCAGGAACTGGAACGGATCCCTCTGTATGCCCGCCGGGTGGTGCAGGATCCTGTCACCTACGGCTGGGATGCGGTGATCTACGATCCGGAACAGCCTTTTGTCTGGACGGATACGGACTTTAAGCCTAAGAAAAACCTGTTTATCTACGAATGTCACATCGGTATGGCACAGGAAGATGGGAAGGTAGGCTCCTATGACGAGTTCCGGGAGCTTGTTCTGCCCCGGATCAGGGCGCTGGGCTACAATACCATTCAGATCATGGCCGTGATGGAACACCCTTACTATGCATCCTTTGGTTATCAGGTAACGAATCTGTTCGCGGCCTCTTCCCGGTTTGGCAGACCGGAGGCACTGAAAAAGCTGATCGACACGGCCCACAGTATGGGAATCGCCGTTCTTTTGGACGTTGTCCACTCCCACGCCAGCAAAAACACCCGGGAGGGTCTTAACGAATTTGACGGAACCGTTTACCAGTTCTTCCACGAAGGGGCGAAGGGTGACCACAGCGCATGGGGTACCAAATGCTTCAATTACGACAAGAACGAAGTGATCCACTTCCTGCTGAGCAACCTGAAATTCTGGCTCACCGAATACCACTTTGACGGCTTCCGCTTTGACGGCGTCACCTCCATGCTCTACCACGACCACGGTCTGGGTACCGATTTTACGGGACCGGATAAATATTTCTCCATGAATACGGATCTGGAGGCTGTTACTTATCTGCAGTTGGCCTGCGAACTATGCCGGGAGGTAAATCCCAACGCCATTATGATCGCCGAGGATACCTCCGCGCTACCCGGCCTGTGCCTACCCATTGCCGATGGCGGCGTAGGCTTTGACTACCGCCTTGCCATGGGCGAGCCGGATATGTGGATCAGGCTTCTGAAGGAAACTCCTGATGAATACTGGGATCTGCACAGTATTTACTACGAGCTGGCTATCCGCCGCCCCCACGAAAAGGTTATCGGCTATTGCGAGTCTCACGATCAGGCGCTGGTAGGGGACAAGACCATTATGTTCCGGCTGTGCGATCAGCAAATGTACTGGAATATGAATAAGGACAGCGCTGACCTGACTGTGAACCGGGGCATGGCGCTGCACAAAATGCTGCGGCTTGTGACCATGACCCTTGGCGGCGAGGGCTATCTGACCTTCATGGGCAATGAGTTCGGACATCCGGAGTGGATCGACTTTCCCAGAGAAGGCAACGGCTGGAGCTACCATTACTGCCGCCGCCAGTGGCATCTGGCAGACGATCCCAATTTGAAGTATCAGTATCTGCTTGCCTTTGAAAAGGCGATGGTTTTCATGGCGGTCAAGCACCGGGTGCTGGCAGGCAAAGACAAGCAGCTGCAAGTCCATAACGAGGATAAGGTCATGGTATATAAAAAAGGCGGCGCTATCCTCGCCTTTAATTTCCACCCCGGTAATTCTTATGAGGGTTACTTTGTGACCATGCCGGAAAAGGGGAATTACCAAGTTGTTATGTCAACCGACGATTTTTGCTTCGGCGGACAGGGCCGGGTTTACCACCAGACCTACCGGGCAGAAAAGCAGCCGGACGGACGGATCGGCTTCCAGCTGTATCTGCCCAACCGGACAGCTATCGTATTTAAGAAGGTAAAAGGATAAATTTCCGTTTATCGCACATCTAACTTAAAACGCATGTCATTGCGAGGAGGGCAAAGCCCGACGTAGTAATCCCCAGTAAGTTTCCGAAAGGCCACGGAGATTGCCACGCCAGTCTGCGGACTGGCTCGCAATGACGAGAAAAATCGGCAGACTGTAAGTTAAATACAAATTTATCTCACAATTAAAAAGCGGAGCTGCTGCGAATCATTCGCAGCAGCTCCTTATGTGTAGGGATTATTGAACCGTAACAGAGCGCAGGATCCTCATCATATCCACTCTGCTTTCCGCTAAGCATCAGAAAGGCAATGACATCTTGGCAATACCTTTTACCTGTTCTCCTTCAGAATATCACGGATCTCAGCCAGCAGCAGCTCTTCCTTGGAGGGAGCAGGAGGTGCGGGAGGCTCAGCAGCAGCGGCTTCCTCTTCCTTTTTCTTGCCGATCTCAGCCAGCTTGTTCAGACCTCTGACCAGCCAGAACACCACCAGCGCCAAAATTGCGAAATTGATAATAGCGGAAATGAAGTTACCAATGGTCAGGTAATTCAGGACTTCCTGTACAACCTCTTCGCCTTCAGCGTTGACAATAGTTTCGTAGGTGGGCTTTACCCAGGGCATCCGGGGCAGGGCGATCTTGATGTCGCTAAAATCAGCGCCACCCAGGAAAATGTTGACAAGGGGCATAATGATGTCGTTGGTCAGGCTCTTGGTGATGGTAGAGAATGCGCCGCCGATGATAGTACCGACAGCCAGTGCCATGGCGTTGCCCTTAATGGCAAAGGACTTGAAATCTTCCCACCAGGAGGGCTTTTTCACAGGGTTTTTCATATGTAACATCCTTTCTTTGTGAGTGAAAAGGTAAGGTATCGGCTTTGCCGATACAATACCTTTTTACTGTTCACTTTTACTTCTTACTTAAGCACATCACTTTGTGATGATCTCCAGACCGCCCAGATACTTACGCAGCACTTCAGGCACCACGATAGAGCCGTCGGCCCGCTGATTCTGCTCAACCAGAGCGGGGAAAATACGGGAGGTAGCCAGACCGGAGCCGTTCAGGGTGTGAACAAAGTCGATCTTGCCGTCGGCACGGCGGTAGCGGATATTGCCGCGGCGGGCCTGATAGTCACGGGCGTTGGAAACGGAGGAAACTTCCTTGTAACCGTCCATGGAGGGGATCAGAATTTCGATATCGTAGGTTCTGGCCATGGATGCGGAGCAGTCGCCTGCAGCCAGCTTCACGGTACGGAAGTGGAAGCCCAGACCCTCAACCAGCTTTTCTGCCTTAGTAACCAGCTCCTCAAAGGCCTCGTCAGAAGTCTCGGGAGTAGTAAACTGGAACATCTCCACCTTGTTGAACTGGTGGCCGCGGACCATGCCGCGCTCGTCAGCACGGTGAGAACCGGCCTCACGGCGGAAGCAGGGAGTATAGGAGAAGAACTTCTTGGGCAGATCGGCCTCGGCCAGGATCTCATCCCGGTATACGGATGCCAGCGCAGCCTCAGCGGTGGGCAGCATGTAGTGGATCCGGTCGTCGGTGGGGTTGGCGATCTTGTAGACTTCGTCGGCAAACTTGGGGAACTGACCGGCAGTTTCACCGCACTGGTACTCCAGCATATGAGGCGGCAGGATAAAGTCATAGCCGTCAGCGGTGTGGGTATCAATAAAGTAGTTTAGCAGCGCCCATTCCAGCCTTGCACCCAGACCGGTGTACATCCAGTTACCGGCACCTGCCAGCTTGACACCACGCTCATAGTCGATCAGGCCCAGATTGGTGCAAAGATCCACATGGTGCTGGGGAGCAAAATCGAACTCCGGCTTCTTACCCACATAGCGCAGGGGCTCGTTATTTTCCTTGCCGCCGGGAAGCAGATCTGCGTCGGGCAGGTTGGGCAGGCTCAGCATCAAAGTGCGGAACTCTACGTTCATATCCTTCAAGGCAGCAGCATCGTCTGCAATCTCTGTATCCAGTGCAATGGAAGCCTGCTTGTTCTTTTCGATAACGGCGTCTATTTCGCTGGTGTCCTTGCCCTGCTTTTCAGCAGCCTTCTTCTGGCCGAACAGCTTGCCATTCTCCTTGGCCAGCTTGTTCTTTTCTGCAGTCTTGGTCTCGGTGGCGGTCTTCAGTCCACGGATCTGCACGTCCATTTCCAAGATCTTGTCCACTACTGCATCGCAGTCAACTTCCTTTGCCCGCAGACCGGCTTTCACGGCTTGGGGATCTTCTTTAATTCTTTTAATGTCTAACATGTTTCTTACCTCTTTTCATGGTTATGCATCAATAATGTTTTCGGGTTTTTCGGGAATAATCAAGGCACAAATCAAATATGCCAGCAGGCCTGCGCCGGACAGGGCAACCAGTGCCCAAATCACACGGACAATAGTCGGGTCAATATTGGCATACTCAGCAACGCCGGCACACACCCCGGCAATCTTTTTATTGACGGTACTTCTGTATAATTTTTTCTCCATAATTATTTCTCCATTTTCATCAAAGCATCCAGCAATATCTGCAGGTCCTCCTGCCCATAAAACTCCAGTTCAAAGCGGCCTTTACGTTTGCCGTTAATGATCTTAACTCCCCGTCCCAAGTGCTTGGACAGGCTTTTTTCACACTCAGCCACATAGTCTACCGCCAAGGGGACTTCTTTTTTAGGGGCAGGCTCCTTGCTTAAGTTTTTGCATAGCAGTTCTGCCTGCCGCACGGAAAGTCCAAGGGCAGCAATCTTCTGGGCAGCTTCCTGCTGCTGCTTTTCTGTTCTCAGGGACAATACCGCTCTGGCATGGCCCGCTGACAGGGTTCCGCTGCGCACCATTTCCAGCACCCTTACCGGAAGCTGCAGCAGCCGCAGGGCATTGGCCACCGCAGGCCGGGATTTCCCCACCCGCTTTGCGGTTTCCTCCTGGGTCATGCCGTAATCGGTCATCAAGCTTTGGTAGCCCAGAGCTTCTTCCACCGGATTCAGGTCCTGCCGCTGCAAATTCTCAATCAGCGCCAGCTCCATGGTTTTTTTATCGTCTGCTTCAATAACCACGACAGGAATCTGCCGCAGATTGGCAAGTCTCGCCGCCCGCCACCGGCGTTCGCCGGCAATAATCTGATAGTAGCCATTGGGCAGTTCCCGGACTGTCAAAGGCTGTACCACACCGTGCTGGGCGATAGAATCTGCCAGCGCCTGCAGTTCCTCTTCATCAAAATCCCGCCGGGGCTGGCCCGGATTCGGCTCAATCTTATGAACAGGCAGCAGCTGATAGGGGCTGCCGGCTCCTATGGATTCCCCGGGAGATTCCGGGATCAGCGCACCAAGGCCCCGACCCAGGCCTTTTTCTTTTGCCAAAGGGCATCACCTCATTTGCTTCATTCCAATGTTTCACGTGAAACATTATAACCGTTTTATGATCTCCTGAGCCATTGCTTTGTAGGCACCGGCTCCCCGGCTGGTACGATCGTAGACCGTCACCGGCAGGCCATGGCTAGGCGCTTCCGCCAGCCGCACATTTCTGGGGATCACGCTGGCAAACACCTTGCCCGGGAAATGGCGGAGCACTTCCTGCGCTACTTGTGTGGAGAAATTGGTGCGGCCGTCAAACATGGTCAGCGCGACCCCGAAAATCTCCAGCCGGGGATTGATCCGCTTCTTGACCAGCCGCAGGGTATTCATCAGATCCGCCAGTCCTTCCAGCGCATAGTACTCACACTGCACCGGCACCAGAATGCTGTCCGCCGCCGCCAGCGCATTGATAGTCAGCAGTTCCAGAGAAGGAGGACAGTCAATCAGGATCAGGTCATAGGTATCTCTTACTGCGTCGAGGGCATCTCCAAGCCGCCGGTTTGGCTCTGGTACAGAGATCAGCTCAACCGCCGCGCCTGCCAGATCAGCTGTGGATGGGAGTACATCGCCGTATTCCGTAGCCACGATTGCTTCCTTGGCAGGAAGTCCATCCACCACCACTTCGTAGGAAGAGTTTTTTATTTTCCGTTTGTCAATGCCCATACCAGAGGTGGCATTGGCCTGGGGGTCAAAGTCGCAGAGCAGCACGCGCTTGCCCGCTTCCGTCAATGCAGCCGTCAAATTAACGGCGGAGGTTGTTTTTCCCACGCCGCCTTTTTGATTGACCACAGCAATGATATTTCCCATAAGGGTTTATCCTTTCTGACAAAATGTTTCACGTGAAACATTTCGTTTACTTTAGGGCCTTTGATTGGTATTGATGGTATAATTCCGGCCCACCACAGAAGGTTCCGGCTGTCTGTCCAGCAGATTATGTATTAAAAGGCCGGTACACAGTGCCAAAACTACAGACAGAACTGCCAACGCCGCGATCAGCCGGCGGGTCGTCTTTTTCATCATGCCCAGCTGTTCCTCAGCTGACAGGCTCCGCTTGCGCTGGGTCACTTTCTTTGGGGAGTCGGCCGTTTCCCGGTGGGGAAGGCTAATGGCTGTTCCGGATTTTACTGGGTATTTCTCCATGATTTCCAAACAGCGGTCGCAAAATACATGGGACTGGTTTGTTTCCTTTCCGCATTTCAGACAGTACACTTTTCCGCGCCCCCCCACATTTGTTTTCCATATTGTACAACACTTTTTTCTGTTCGTAAAGAGGATGGGGAAAAATATTTATCAGAAAGAGTGCGATTTTTTATATGCTGGTCGCAAAATAACTATTGACAATCACGTGACCATATGATATTATCTTATTACCATAAGTTATGGAGGTGCACTACAATGCAATGGATGATACCCGGAACCGTTCTGCAGGGACAGACCGGGGACGCACGGCACATCGAAGAGCAGTTCAACGCCATGTTTCTGGCCGGAGGCATGGTGCTGAGTCAAGTGGCCAGCATCACCGGGCTGGAGCCCTACACGATCCAGAACTGGGTAAAGCGGGGATTCCTGACGGCACCGCAGAAGAAACGCTATACCCGGCGGCAGCTTTGCCGCATCATCAACATCAACATGCTCAAAGCCGCCCTGCCTATTGAAGAAGTATGCGGCCTGCTGCAGTACATTAACGGTGATCTGGACGACGAAAGCGACGATCTGATTGACGACGCAACCCTGTATTTCCTGTTTGTCCGGCTGGCGGCCGAACACCGGCAAATGAACGACCCCCAAGGCCGGGAGCAGGCATTGGACCAGCTTCTGGAGGGGTACCAGGAACCGGTTCCGGGTGCAGCGGAGCGGGTAAAGAAGGTTCTGCGGATCATGCTGACCGCCTGGGCCGCCGCCCTGCTGCGGCAAACCGCAGAAAAAATGGTGCTGACCCTGAAGGCAGAAGGCAAGGAGGCCGCTCTATGAAAAACAGTAAAACCTGTCCCAAATGCAGCTGCACGGATATCCTGCGCATCGAAGGCAGCGTAGGCACATTCGGCGCAGGCAACAACATCCAGATCGGCTATTCCCGTTATTCGGCGGTAGAAGTAACCAGATACGTCTGCTGCCAATGCGGGTACAGCGAAGAATGGATCTATCAGGAAGATATCCCGAAACTAAAAGACCGTTTCGGATAATCGAATAACCACAGAAAAGGAGAAATGTATTATGGAAAATAACGGAACATACCGCTGGATGCCTGAGCAAAACAGCGGAAAGACCCCCGGTGGGAAGAAGTTCTCTACTATGGTATTGGTTGCCGCTTTGGCGCTGATCATTGCCATCGGTGCCCTCACCTGCTTCTACACCGTGGACGACAAGCAGCAGGCTGTGGTCACCACCTTTGGCAAGGTAACGGACGTGACCGATGCCGGTCTGCATTTTAAGCTGCCCTTCGGCATTCAGCAGGTCCATAAGGTAGATGTGAATGTGTACCAGAAGATCGAGCTGGGCTACCGCACGGAAAACGACGGCAATTACGGCGTCAAAACCAGCGAATCCACTATGATTACCGGTGACTACAACATTGTAAATGTGGACTTTTTCGTGGAATACAAGATCTCCAATCCGGAGCGGTACCTGTTCTCCGCCAACGATCCGGAGCTGATATTGCGGAATCTGATCCAGAGTCAGGTCCGCAACGTGGTAGGCTCCACCTCTGTGGACGCGGTACTGACCGACGGTAAGGAAAATATCCAGATGCAGGTCAAGGATCTGGTAACCCAGATTCTTGCAGAATACGACATTGGCCTGACGCTGGTGGATGTGCGGATTCAGGACTCCGAGCCCCCCACGCAGGATGTTATCGAAGCATTCAAGGCGGTAGAAACCGCCAAGCAGCAGGCAGAAACCGTGGTAAATGACGCCAAGGCCTACAAGAACGCCAAGCTGCCCGAGGCACAGGCCCAAGCCGATAAGCTGCTGCAGAACGCCCAGTATCTGAAACAGAAGCGCATTAACGAGGCCGTTCAGCAGGTGGCCATGTTCGAGGCTATGTACGCCGAATACGCCAACGATCCGGAGATCACCCGCTCCCGTATGTACTACGAAGCCATTTCCCAGATCCTGCCCGGCGTAAAGCTGTACATCAACACCGGCAGCGGCTCGGATGTGGATATGCTGCTGCCCCTGGAATCCATCGTAGGAGGTAACTGATTATGAAAAAAGGCATTTTGATTGGATGTATCGCCCTGCTGATCGTCATTGTGGCAGCCGGCTCCATGTATACGGTACAGGAGGATCAGTACGCCTGTACCTTCCGGTTCTCGGAGATCGTAGGCACCACTGACCAGTCCGGCCTGCATTTTAAAATCCCCTTTGTTGATACGGTTAAGTATTTCCCCAAGGCCACGCAGTTTTATGATATTCCCCCTTCGGAAGTGCTGACCTCCGACAAGCAGAACATGACCGTTGACTGCTATGTTTTGTGGCGGATCACCGATCCCCAGCAGTTCTACAGGGCTCTGGGCACTACCGTAAAGGCGGAGGAACGGCTCAACGCCATTACCTACAACGCCCTTAAGACTGCCATGGGTACGCTGGCACAGGCGGATATCATCAACATGAACGATGGCGCTGAGCGTAACGAGATCTATGAGGGCATTGCCACCACCGTGGATAAGCAGGCCGTCACCTACGGCATCCATGTGGAGGATGTAAAGATCAAGCAGTTTGACCTGCCCGAGAGCAATCTGAACGCAGTCTACTCCCGTATGATCTCCGAGCGGAACCAGATCGCGGAAAAGTACACCGCCGATGGCAATTACGAAGCATCCATCATCCGCAACGATGTGGATAAGCAGGTAAACATCATGGTCTCCAACGCAGAGGCAGAGGCCGCCAAGCTGGAGGCTGAGGGCGAAGCCGAATACATGCGCCGTCTGGCTGAGGCTTACAACTCTCCGGAAAAGAAGGATTTCTATGAGTTTACGCTGGCGCTGGATGCCCTGAAGCAGAGCCTTTCCGGCGGCGAAAAGACCGTGATTCTGGACGAGGATTCCGACCTTGCCAAAATTCTGATGGGAGCCAACTGAACGACACACCGAATGGAGGTGTCCTTATGAAAAAATTATTTTTCTGCCTGCTGCTGGTGGCGCTGCTGCTCAGCGCCTGCAGCACAGAAAAAGCTGCTCCCGTCCTCATTGTCGAATACGATGACATGACCTTTACCGTGGACACAGAGCAGGGAACGATCACGCACGGCAGCGATGTTTACGAATTGTCTTACAGCCGGGTCGGCTCCGTTGTAACTACTTACATCACCTACCCCAACGACGCAGAATTTTACTGGACTGATACAGGATACACAAGACACAGCGGCAATTACGATCCGGAACGGTATGTAAACGGAGAACGGCTGCAGCATATGCTGGAAAACGCAGGAATCACTGCCGAAAACGCCTCCGACGTACAGACTTCCCGTGAAAAGAAGGGCAGTCCCCTGTTGGGCGCTGTATGTATTATCCTCGGTGCTGTAATGTTCTTCTTCCCGGATCTGTTCTGGCAGCTCAAATACGGCTGGGCATATAAAAACGCAGAGCCGTCGCGGCTTGCTCTGGGGGCAGGTATGGTATCCGGTGTTGTGATTGCCGTATTGGGCGTGGTGCTGTTCTTTATTTAAAGGAGGAATCTGTATGGCAAAATTGGAGCGAACCTTAACCGGAGATTTTGACAGCCTTCTGGACAAAATCGAAACCGGTGTTCTGAACGCCAGTATGTCCGCATCTCTTGAGGACGGCTGCGACTACCGGGTGGGGGACACCCGCTGCAGCGTCCGGGTATTTGAACGCTACAGCTACACCGGCGGCAACCGGGTCAGCATGAATGTGACCTTATTTCAAACCGGGAATACCATCCGGCTGTGCGCCATTACCGCCGGCGGCAGTCAGGCAACCTTCTTCAAGCTTAATACCTGGGGAGAAGAGGCCTTTCTGGAAACCCTGGCCGACATTCTATAAACCACCAGAGCGCCCTTTCCCAAGGGCAGGCTGGTGTATAAATTTCAGTTTATCGGGCAGTTACACTGGCGCTTACGCGTCAATGGCTTCTCCCGGGGAGAAGCTGTCGAGCGAAGCGAGACTGATGAGGAAGGCGGGCAGAAATGTTGGATTTTGCTTCTGATTGCAGGCTTTTTCTTTTCTGCCAATGCTCGCCGTTCCTCATCCGTCTTTTCACCGCTCATTTATGGGCGGTGAAAAGACGCCTTCCCCCGGGGGGAAGGCTTTTGCTTCTCTGCTTAACTAACCGCTAAATACAAATTTAAACCACAGCAACACTTGAAAAGCCCACTGCTTTGCAGCAGTGGGCCTTTCACTTAAGGGAATAAAAAAGAAGAGAGGTAGAAAAGAGGATTTACGTATGGAAAGACAGCGGATCACGGCTTCCGCCGCCTTTCTGATATTAGAATACCGCCCGCTTTTGAACACCTCATGAAGGGATTGCAAACAAAAATCGACAAAATTGTGAACAGTTTTTATTCGTAGTCGTAGAAACCGTGGCCCACGGACTTACCGTAACGGCCCTGATCGTACATTGCCTTAATCAGATCATAGCCCAGAGGCTTCTCGCCGGTGGCTTCATATTGGGCGGTCATGGTCCGGTAATTAAAGTCGATACCGGTCAGGTCCTTGGTGCGGAAGGGACCCATCTTGTGGCCCAGACCCTTTTCGCAGGCCAGATCCACCGCTTCAAAAGAGCAATAGCCGTTCTCCACCAGCCAGTAAGCCTCATCGGTAATGGCCTTGATGATCCGGTTGGCGATAAACCGCTCGATCTCCCTGCACATCAGCGCGGGCTTTTTACCGGTGGCCACCGCAAAGTCCATTAGTGTCTGTGCGGTCTCCTCGCTGGTATGCGTGCCCTTGACCACCTCCACAAACTCCATCACCAGGGCCGGATTGAAGTAATGCAGGTTAGCCAGACGGCTGGGATCGTCAATATCACCGGCAAACAGGGAGGAGACCATGTTGCTGGAGTTGGTGGCCACGATAGCATCCTTTCTTCCCAGAGCGTTGACCTGACGGAAGATCTCGTGCTTGGCGTTCTCGTCCTCGTAGATGGCTTCAATCACCAGATCCGCGTCCTTCACAGCCTCCGCAAGATTGGTCACCACATGCCAGCGGGCCTTAATTGCGTCCACTTCCTCCCGGGTCATACGGCCCTTTGCAATTCGGCCTGCCAGATACTCCTCTGCCCAATCCGCTGCCTGCCTGCATACATCGGCGTTGCAGTCAGTCAAATAGGAAACAAAGCCGAATTTTGCGTTATTCAGGGCGATCTGACGGCCCATTCTTCCGCCGCCGATCACGCATACAGTTTTAATATCCATTTCAATTTCCTTTCTCAAAAAAGATAGTGCTGCAGTAAATATACCATTGACAGAACCGCAAATCTAATTCATAATAATGGCAGATACATTCACAGCTATGAATGATTGGGAGGTGTGGGCATGATTACCCTGCAGCAGCTTCAATATTTCAAAGAGCTGGCCCAGTCCGGCCATCTGACCCGCACAGCCCAGAAGCTGTACATTACCCAAGCTACATTAAGCAACGTGATTGCAAACCTGGAAAAGCAGTTGGGAGTCAAGCTCTTTGACCGGGTAGGCAGAAATTTGCAGCTGAGCCCCATCGGCAGAGAGTATCTGGAGGATGTGACCCAAGCACTGGATATTCTGCAAAAGGGGCAGGAGAAGATCGACAGCTACCGGCAGACAGCCGAAGAAAAGGTTTCCGTAGCCTTCAACAACACCATTGTCTGGACCGGGCTGATCCGGGATTTTCAGAACCAACACAGGAATTATTCCATCCGCCAGATCAACTGCAGCGATCCGGACCGTTCCCGGGAAATGCTCCGGGATATGGAAGTAGACTATGTGATTGCCGGCACTACTGACTTTTCTCTGGACAAACTGGACTATCAGGTGCTGCGGGATGAGCAGATCTGTCTATGTGTTCCCCTAAATCACCCGCTGGCAGGCCGGGAAAGTGTCTGGCTGCAGGAATTGCAGAATGAGCGGTTTATCAACGCCCCCGGGGCACATCCTTTCCAGAAGTTTTGCAACGAACTTCTGGAGCAGGCCGGCATTCGCTTAAACACCGCGCTGGAATGCGACTATATGATGTGCGGCCAGCTGATCGAAGCAGGCTTGGGCGTGGGTCTTTCCACCCGCAGCGCCTATCTGTCCAGAATAGGGCTGGGTATGCAGCTTGCCAGTATCCCCATCGCTGACCCCATTCCCAGCCGTACCATCGCGCTGATCTGGAATCCGAAACGAAATATGACCCGTGCGGCGCTGGATTTCCGGGCGTTTACCATTGCCCGGGAAAGCCGCCCACAGGTTTAAATAATTGGAGGTATTTTCATGGTTAAATGGGACAAGGACATGTTTGTGAAAACAAGGTACACTGAGGACGGACAGGTGAAGCTGACCCTGACGGATCTGAAGGAGTTTCCGGGTATGAACCCGAAAGTCAGCCTGTTCTCCCACGCCCGGCTTACCCCCGGTGAGGAAGTGGCGTACCATACCCACGAAGGCGAGTTTGAGATCTACTACATTCTCACCGGCTGCGGCATTTACAATGACAACGGCCAGGAGGTTGCCGTAAAGCCCGGTGCTATCACCCATACCCCCACCGGCTGCGGCCACAGTCTGAAAAATACCGGCAGCGAAACGCTGGAATTTATTGCCCTGATCGTCCGGGACTGACACCCAATGAATTGAGGATTGGTTATGAAAAGATCTTTTATTGTCCTTTTTGTTGTGTACGCACTGGTGCTGGGAATGACCGCCGGCTGCGTCAGCCTGCCCACTGAGCCTGACACCCTGTCTCTGGAAACTGAGCCGCCTCAGAGTACCACCACCCCGCAGGAAACCACACTGCCGGAGGAAACGGACCCGCCTTTCCCGGATCCGGATTTCGAGCTGACTGCGTCCCACGCCTTTGTGTATGATCTGCAGAACGATATCATGTACTTTGTCAAGGGCGATCCGGATGAGAAGGTGGCACCGGCCAGCCTGACCAAGCTGTTTACCGCCTATGCGGCCATGCGCTATCTGGAGCCGGATCAGGTTGTTACCGCCGGAGAAGAGGTGGACTGGATCGATCCGGATTCCTCTCGGGCCTTCATTTACAACGGCCAGCAGGTCACTGCGGACATGTGCGTGGAAGGCATGATCGTTTCCAGCGGCAACGACGCGGCATACATACTGGCCGTGGCCGCAGGCCGTGCCATTCAGAATGACCCCAATCTGGCAGCCCACGCCGCTTTCAGCTCCTTTGTTGGAGAAATGAATGTGCAGGTGCTGAAGCAGGGACTCACCGGCACCCACTTTGCCAACCCCGACGGCATCGACTCCCCGGGCCACTATACCACCATGAACGATCTGGTGCTGATCAGCAAGCTGGCACTGGAAAACGATCTGATTAACAAATTTGCCGGTACGCCCAGAGATTCCGTGACCTACGCCAGCGGTCAGAGCGCCACATGGCTCAATACCAACCTGCTGCTCCATTCCCAGTCCGGCTATTACTGTGAGTATGCCACCGGTTTAAAAACCGGCTCTACCGATGACGCAGGAAACTGCCTGCTGTCCACCTTCTTTACCGGGGATGCGGAGCTGCTGATCGGTGTTCTGGGCTGCCCGCAGGATACGGACCGCTACCGGGATACCCTGCAGCTTTTCTCCCACTATACCGGCATCCCCGTCACCCTGCCGGAGGAAACAAACAGCCAGGCAACTGGTTCATAAGCCACAGGCGTGCTGCAAAACCGCAGCACGCCTTTTCCCTGTTTTGAAACAAATTTCAGCTTGTCGTGCTGTTAAGGTTTGCACTGTACTCTTGGCCCTCTCTGACGAGGGGGCTGTCACCGAAGGTGACTGGGGGAGAGAAAACCTGCAATCTCTATGCATATCTCTCCCTCCGGCGCTTCGCGCCACCTCCCTCGTCAGAGGGAGGCTTTTGCACATTGCAAACCCAAACATCTCGATAAATATAAACTTCTTATCCTGCATAAACCCCGCCCGGTGCGATCAACACCAATGTCATTAAGTTAAGAAAACCGGTCATTCCGAGGGCGTGTAAACGCCCGTGGGAATCCCCATCTTAAGAAGGAGATTGCCACACCAGTCTGCGGACTGGTTCGCAATGACCGCTAACTTAATGACATTGCGATCAGCACCGGGCGGGTTCTGTCGCTTAGTAAAATTTTTCCATACCGGGCAAAGGGCCAAACAGGCTGCTGATGGATATTTGAAAATGATCCCGTATGCGCATCAGCATATTACTCCCCAGCCGGGGCGGCACTTCACCTGCTTCCAGCCTGCACAGGCTGCTTATGCCGATCCCCAGTATTTTTGCCATTTTCTTTTTTGACAGCCCGTTCTTAACCCGCAGAATGCGGATATTGGTACATAGTATTTTGAGCTGATAGTCATTGTCCATAATAAATCACCCCCTTATTTGATATCATTTAGATATCTATAGCATATCATAAAGATACTATAATTGCAATATCCAATTTGCTATAATGATATCATTATGATAGCGAGGTGTTAGTATGGCCAAAAATAGAATCCAAACGCCATTACGCTTGGAGCCGGAAATGCTTTATAAAATCACCTATATTGCAAAGGAAAACAAACGCTCCCTGAATGGACAAATGGAATTTCTGGCACAACAGTGTATTCGGGAATATGAATCCCAGAACGGCGAGATCATCGTTGACGAAAACGAAGCCTACAAATAACCCCTCTGCCGGTTTTCATTTTGTCCTTCCATTTACAATGGGCCCCTACATTGCGGTTTTATAGCGTACAAAAACCGCCCGGTGCGATCAGCACCGGGCGGTTCTGTGTTTTATCAGTTGTTTTCTGCCATTTCCTTCAGCGCGTCCTTGCGGCTGAAGTTGGCGCGGCCCTTCTCATCGAAGCCCATGAACTTGACCCAAGTCATGTCGCCCAGATTCAGAACGTCCTCCACCTTCTCAACCCGGCGGTTCTCCAGCTTGGAGATATGCACCATGCCGTCGTGGCCGGGAGCGATCTCAACGAAAGCGCCAATGGGCAGGATGCGGACTACCTTGCCGTAGTACAGCTTGCCAACCTCGGGAACGAAGCAGATGTCATCCACCATCTTCTTGGCGGCGTAAGCGGCAGCGGAATCAACAGCGGAGATGAACACGGAGCCATCGTCCTCGATGTCCACCTTGGCACCGGTATCGGCGCAGATCTTCTGGATTGTCTTGCCGCCGGAGCCGATGACCTCGCGGATCTTGTCCACAGGGATCTTCATGCTGATCATCTTGGGCGCGTACTCGCTGACCTCAGCACGAGGCTCGGGGATGCAGGGCAGCATCACTTCGTCCAGAATCACCAGACGGGCCTTGCGGCAGCGCTCCAGCGCGTCGGCGATGATCTCCATGGTCAGACCCTTGTTCTTCAGGTCCATCTGGATGGCGGTAATACCCTCGGTAGTACCGGCAACCTTGAAGTCCATTTCGCCGTGGAAGTCCTCAACACCCTGGATATCGGTGAAGGTTCTCCACTCGCCGGTCTCCTGATCGGAGATCAGACCGCAGGAAATACCGGCAACAGGCCGCTTGATGGGCACGCCGGCGTCCATCAGTGCCAGAGTAGAGCCGCAGATAGAGCCCTGAGAGGTGGAGCCGTTGGAGCTAAGAACCTCGGAAACCACACGGATGGAGTAGGGGAATTCCTCAACGCTGGGGATCACGGGCAGCAGAGCCTTCTCGGCCAGAGCGCCGTGACCGATCTCACGGCGGGAAGTGGAGCGGGCAGCTCTTGCTTCGCCGGTGGAGAAAGCGGGGAAGTTATAGTGGTGGATATAGCGCTTGTTCTCTTCGGGGTAGATGGTGTCCAGCTTCTGAGCGGCGGACAGGGTGTTCAGAGTGCAGATGGACAGCACCTGAGTCTGGCCACGGGAGAACAGGCCGGAGCCGTGAACTCTGGGCAGCAGGCTGACCTGAGCATCCAGAGGACGGATATCGTCCATGCCGCGGCCGTCCACGCGCTTGCCCTGCAGCAGCCACTTCTTAACGACCTTCTTCTGCATCTTGTACAGGCAGACCTCGATATGGGTCTCAAAGTCCTCATACTTTTCGGCAAACTTATCAGCAAAGTCCAGACGGGCAGCGGTCAGGCGTTCCTCGCGGACATTCTTGTCATCGGTGTCCAGAGCGTACTCGATCTGGGGCAGGCCGTAGGCGATCAGATCGTCCAGCAGGTCGTGGTTGACGGCAGCCTTCTCAAAGGTGAACTTGGGCTTGCCGATCTCAGCAACGATACCGTTGATGAACTTGACGATCTCCATGTTGGTCTCGTGGGCCACACGGATAGCCTCGTAAACGATGGCTTCGGGAGCCTCGTTGGCCTCGGTCTCGATCATAACAACCTTCTCGAAGGTGGAGGAGATGCAGACGAAGCAGTCGCAGGCCTCACGCTCATCGGCAGAGGGGTTGATGATATACTTGTCGCCTACGTGGGCAACGTTGGTGGTAGCAACAGGTCCGTTCCAGGGCACATCGGAAGAAGCGATGGCGATGGAGGCGCCCAGAGAAGCCACGATCTCTACGGGATTCTCGTGGTCGTTGGCAAGAACCGTGCAGGTGACAACGGTATCGTTACGCAGCTCTTCGTCAAACAGGGGACGCATGGGCCGGTCGATGATACGGCTGTTCAGGATGCCCCGCTCGGAGGGCTTGCCCTCACGGCGGTTGAAGGAACCGGGGATCCGGCCCACGGAGTACATTCTCTCCTCAAACTCGATGGTCAGGGGGAAGTAGGCAATGCCAGCCTTGGGAATGGGGTTGCAGGTGCAGGTAGTCAGCACCACGGTGTCGCCGTAGCGGCAGATACATTCGGCGTTTGCCAGTTCGGCAACCAGACCGGTCTCCACAGTAAAGGGACGGCCGCCGATTTCCATCTCATAAACATGATGGTTGGGATACTGCTTGCGAGTAATCATTTGTGTTACCTCCTTAATATTGTTTGGTCATTGCGAGGAGGGCAAAGCCCGACGTGGCAATCCCCATCTTAAACAGGAGATTGCCACGCCAGTGTGCGCACTGGTTCGCAATGACCTGTCTTTGGGGAATTCCCTCGCCGGCGTTCGCGCCGGCTCGAAATGACACGGTTTTCGGGAGGTTTAGCACTTGAAACTGGCAGCGAAGCTCGTAGCCACTTTCAACTGCTAAATATCTCCCGGAATTTACGGATGAGTGTGACCAACGAGAGATTTTGCTTCAGACCGGGCGATAAAAACCGAAGACATACTTTGTGTATTTCGGGGTTTTTATAAGCCCTGGCTGGAGCAAAAGATCCGTTGGAAAAATGGGTAGCGGTGTATCCGCTACCCATTTTGATCTTACTTACGGATACCCAGCTTGGCGATAATAGCACGATAGCGGTTGATGTCCTTCTTTGCCAGATAGTCCAGCATGTTGCGGCGCTTACCGACCATCATCAGCAGACCACGACGGGAGTGGTTGTCATGCTTGTGGGTACGCAGGTGATCGGTCAGCTCGTTGATGCGAGCGGTCAGAATAGCGATCTGAACTTCGGGAGAACCGGTGTCGCCCTCATGGGTTGCGTTTTCCAGGATAACCTGAGTCTTCTTTTCCTTCTGGATCATAATAAATACCACCTTATTTAAATTTACCTCGCGCCAAGTAAAGGGTCGGTGTCTTCCCAAAACTGAGCTGCGGGCATACTAATATTGTCTGGCCATAGCCAGCCCGACTATCTTAGCATAAGTTTTCCCAAAAGTAAAGGGAAACTTTCACTATTTTCCAAATATTTTTCTCACTTGCTGGGCATTTTTCTGAATCTCCGCCTGTAATTGGGCCAGAGAATCGAACTTTTGCTCCGGCCGCAGGAACTCATAGAACAAAAGGCTCAGCTCTTTTCCGTAAAGATCGCCCTCAAAATCCAGCAGCCAAGCCTCCACCGTTACATGGCGGCCACCCACGGTAGGCCGGTTTCCGATATTGGTGACAGCAAGGTATTCCTGTCCGTCCACCGCCGCTTTACAGGCATAAACACCGTGCCTGGGGCAAACAACCCCGGCGGGCAATTCGATGTTTGCGGTGGGGATACCGATGGTACGGCCAAGCTGCCGTCCGGCTGCTACCGTTCCGGTGATCCTATGGGGGTGTCCCAGAAAGCGCACCGCCTGCGCCATTTCCCCATTCTCCAAAAGCTGGCGGATATGGGAAGAAGATACGCGGATCCCATCAAAAGACTGGGCCGGAACAACCGCCCAGGGCAGTCCCCGTTCCCGGCAGAAGTCTGCCAGCAGGCGGGCATTGCCCTCACCCCGGAATCCGAACCGGAAATCATCACCGCAGACAAAGCCGGCAGCACCTTTTTCCATCAGATCTTCCAAAAACCGCTGCCATGGCATATTCATCAGTTCCTTGTCAAAGGGCAGCACCATTATATGTCGGATTCCAAAACCCAGCAGCATACGCTGCCGCTGCTCCGCCGTGTTGATGAGTAAAGGTGTCTGCCCTGTGACCAATGTATCCGGATGGTCTGCAAAGGTCACTACCCCGGCAGAATAACCTTTTCCGCACGCCAAATGGCGGCAAGCCGTGATCAGCGCCTGATGGCCCAGATGCACCCCGACAAAAAAACCAAGGGCATAAATTGTTTTTTCTGTCATATTACATCAATCGTTTCAAGTTTCAGTTTATGGTTCTATTTGCGGTAAAGCCAATATGCCTTCCCCCGGGGGGAAGGTGGCCCGGCGTAAGCCGGGTCGGATGAGGAACGGCGTGCATCAGCAGACTATAATAAGCCTGCGACAGTAAGCATAATTCCGGATTACTGCCCGCATTCCTCATCAGTCTCGCTGTGCTCGACAGCTTCCCCCCGGGGGAAGCCATTTGGATGCCTGCAACAATTATACTATGCGATAAACACAAACCCCTTACACTTCAAAAAAGCTCTTGATGGTTGACATAATTCCAGATTCTGCCTTTGCCAGCATGAGAAATTCCCCCGACTGGCTGTAGGCCCGGTATGTACCGTCGGACAGGCTCACGGAAAAAGAATTGCCGTTGCGGCAGCGGGTCTCCTGCTTGGGTGTCAGCGTAAACGCATCGTACCCTGCGAACATGGTATCCACACTGCGCAGGCAGCTTTCCGGATTTTCCGCCTGCACAAGCTCCATCAAAGGCACTGCCTCGTCAATGGTATATTCGCCTGCTGCTACTCTGCGCAGCTCTGCCATGCAGCCGCCGCAGCCCAAAGCCGTGCCGATGTCCTTACACAATGTGCGGATATACGTACCCTTGCTGCAGCGCACCCGCAGCCGGGCTGTATTTCCGGAAAATTCCAGGCAGTCCAGCGAAAAAATCGTAATGGTGCGGCTTTTGCGCTCCACTTCCTTACCTTTTCTTGCCAGATCGCACAGCTTCTGTCCGTTCACCTTCAGGGCAGAGTACATGGGCGGAACCTGTTGAATTTCACCCCGGAACTGCTCCAAAACCGCTTCAAAGACAGACTGGGAAATATCCACAGGCTTTTCTTCCAGTACTGTGCCGGTAATGTCCTCGGTGTCGGTGGTGACGCCCAGACGCAGCACCGTTTCATAGGTCTTTTCCGCATGCTCGAAAAATTCCACACCCCGGGTGGCCCGTCCCACAAACACCGGCAGCACACCGGTGGCCATGGGGTCTAATGTTCCGCCGTGGCCGATGCGCTTGGTGTGCAGTACGCCTCGCAGCTTGCTGACCACATCCTGACTGGTCCAGCCCTCGGGCTTGTCTATAATCACGATTCCGTTCATATCAAATCTCCGGCATGGCGGCTTTTACCGCTTCCACAGCCTCGTCCATGGTCATGCGCATGCTTGCGCCGGCTGCGCCCTTATGGCCGCCGCCGCCAAACCTGGCGCATACCGCAGCCGCGTCGCAGCCCGGTACTGCCCGGACAGACAGCTTGATCCTGCCGTCCGGCTCTTGCCGCAGGGTTGCCGCCATCTTCACACCGGCAATGGTACGGGGAAAGCCGGAGATATTCTCCAGATCGTCCTCAGTCAGTCCCAGTTCCTGCTCCTTGGCTAACGGCAGAGGGCAAATAACTACTTTTCCGTCCTGAAGAAACAGGGCATTTTCCACCAGCCAGCCCTGCAGCCGCAGGCGGCCCAGGGTATTGGTCTCGAACAGCTCCTGATTGATGGCGAACAGCCGCTTGCTGACCCTGGCGCAGGCCGCAGCCACCTCAAAGGTGCGGTCGGTGGTATTGGCATAGCGGAAACAGCCTGTATCGGTAGATACAGCGGTATACAGAGCCTCTGCCATAGGCGCATCCAAGGTTGCGCCCATCTCTAGCAGCACATCGTAGATGATCTCACCGCAGGCAGCCGCCTCCGGATCTACCAGTGAAAAGGGCGTAAAGGGCGCGGCAGTGCCGTGATGGTCGATGCGCAGCTCGATCCGGCTTTCCAGGGCCTTCGCCCAATCGCCCAGCATGTTGGCCGATGCCACATCCACGCAGACCAGCGTGTCGGTATCTTCCACAGCTTCCTTTGTAAGACCTGCGTGCAATGCCGCGTACTTTTCCGTAATTTCGGGATTTTTCAGGATATGGCTGGTCTTGCCCAGCTGCCGCAGTCCCCGGCACAGCAAAGCAGCGCAGCCCAGGGTATCGCCGTCGGGACGGCGGTGGGTCACGATCACGTAATGATCGTGTTCCCACAAAAACCGGGCTGTCTCATTCCTCGTCAGGCCGGTCATCATCCGTTACCTCCAGAGAGTTAATGAGCTTCAGCATTTTCGCGCCGTAGGTGATGGAATCGCCCAGCGCCCCCACCAGCTCCGGGGTATAGCGCAGCTGCAGCGCATGGCCCAGCTCCCGGCGCAGATAGCCGGATGCGGATTACAGGCCCTTCAAAGCGTCGGCTGCCTTTTCCTCCTGCAGAAAGCTGGCGTAAACCTTGGCATAACGCAGGTCGGGGGTAGTCTCCACATGGGTAATGGAGATCATGGTGTCCTGCACCCGGGGATCTTTCAAATTCCGAATGAGGGATGCCAATTCCTTCTGGATCTCCTCATTGATACGGCCAATTCGATTGGATGCCATAGGGGTATCCTCCTTATTCTAAGATGTAGGGCGGGGCCTTGGTCCCGCCGCTGAAACAACCAGCACGGCGGGACCAAGCCCCCGCCCTACAGCGGTTGACTTAAATTATTGCTTAATCTCTTCCATGACGAAGCACTCGAAGACGTCGCCTTCCTTGATATCGTTGAACTTCAGGATGCTCATGCCGCACTCATAACCGGCGGTGACTTCCTTGGCAGCGTCCTTGAACCGCTGCAGAGAGCCCACCTCGCCCTCGTGGATCACGATATTGTCGCGCAGCACACGGACCTGTGCATCTCTTGTGACCTTGCCGTCCTTGACCATGCAGCCGGCAATGGTACCCACAGCGGAAACCTTGTAGGTCATGCGCACTTCCGCGTGGCCGATAACAGCTTCCTGATACTTGGGTGCCAGCATTCCCTTCATGGCAGCTTCGATCTCGTCGATGGCATCGTAGATAACCCGGTAGAACCGCATATCCACAGCGGTACGCTGGGCGCTTGCCTGTGCGCCTGCATCGGGACGGACGTTGAAACCGACGATGATGGCACCTGCGGTGGAAGCCAGCAGGATATCGGATTCGTTGATAGCGCCCACGCCGGTGTGGATGACCTTGACCCGGACTTCCTCGTTGGAGATCTTCTCCAGAGAAGCCTTGACAGCTTCCGCGGAGCCCTGCACATCCGCCTTGACGATCAGGGGCAGCTCCTTCATTTCGCCCTCCTGCATCTTGGCAAACAGGTTATCCAAGGTTACCTTCTGCATGGCGTTGGCGGCTGCGTCCTTGGCGGCCTGCTTACGCTGCTCCACCAGTTCTCTTGCCATACGCTCGTCGGTAACGGCATTGAACTCGTCACCGGGGGCGGGAACTTCGGCAAGGCCCGTGATCTCCACAGGCACGGAGGGGCCTGCGGCCTTAACGGTACGGCCCTTATCGTTGGTCATCACGCGGACACGGCCCACAGCAGTACCGGCGATCACGATATCGCCCTGCTTCAAGGTGCCGTTCTGCACCAGCAAGGTAGCGATGGGGCCCCGGGTCTTATCCAGTCTTGCCTCGATGACAGTACCCTTGGCGCGGCGGTTGGGGTTGGCCTTCAGCTCCTGCACCTCGGCAGTCAGAATGACCATTTCCAGCAGATCGTCCAGACCTTGGCCTGTCTTGGCAGAGATCGGCACGATCACAGTCTCGCCGCCCCACTCTTCGGGGATCAGGTCGTACTTGGTCAGCTGCTCCTTTATTTTGTCCGGGTTGGCGGTGGGCTTATCCATCTTGTTGATGGCAACAATGATGGGAACTTCTGCCGCCTTTGCATGGTTGATGGATTCTACAGTCTGGGGCATAATGCCGTCGTCGGCAGCAACCACCAGAATGGCGATGTCGGTAGACTTGGCGCCACGGGCACGCATGGAGGTAAAGGCGGCGTGGCCGGGGGTATCCAGGAAGGTGACCATATTGCCGTTCACATCCACGGTGTAAGCACCGATGTGCTGAGTAATGCCGCCAGCCACGCCTGCGGTAACGGAGGTCTTGCGGATAGCATCCAGCGTGGAGGTCTTACCGTGGTCAACGTGACCCATTACAACCACAACAGGGGCCCGGGTAACCAGCTCTTCGGCGGTATCCACGTGATCGTCGATGATCCGTTCCTCGATGGTTACGGTCACTTCCTTCTCCACCTTACAGCCGAATTCGGTGGCCACGAATTCGGCCGTATCGAAGTCGATGGGCTGGTTGATGCCGGCCATAACACCGTTCTTCATCAGGCACTTAATGACCTCACCGGCAGTCTTCTTCATGCGGCTGGCCAGCTCGCCAACGGTAATCTCCTCGGGGATCTTTACGGTGACGGGCGCCTTGCGGGCCACTTCCATCTGCAGGCGGTGCAGCTTCTCCTGCTCCTCATTGCGGGCCTTGTTGCCCTTGAACTTATTATCCTTCCTGTTCTGCTGCTGACCCTTCTTGCCGCCGATCCGCTGCTTGCCGCCCTGGTAATTCTGCTCGCGCTCGGAAACCAGACTGTCTACCCGGTCATCAAAGCGGTTGGCGTTGACCTGCACCGCGGAGGTATCCACCACCCGGCGCTCGCGCTTACGCTCCGGCTCTGCGGGCTTGGCAGGCTTTTGCTCGGCAGGCTTTGTATGCTGCTGGGCAGCGGGCTTTGCCTGCTGAGCAGGCTGAGCCGCAGGCTTGGACTGGGGCTTTTCTGCCCTGGGAGCCTCTTCCTTAACGGGCTTGGGCTCTTCTTTCTTGGGCTGCACCGCAAATACCTGCTCCAGAGACTGGATCTGGTTGGTCTGGGTCATGTAGTCAAATACCACATTCAGTTCTTCTTCCGTCAGAACCTGGGTATTGGATTTGGGCTTTTCAAAAAACTTTTCCATAATCTGGGAGATCTGCTTGGGTGTCACGCCGAAATCCGTGGCAACCTCCCGTAATCTGTACTTCACTAAACTCATATTCTACGCACCTCCGAAATCAATGTTCCTGCTTCGCACCGCTCTTGTGCCGCTTTTTGCCCATAGCCTTGTTGCGCTGATGGGCCTTCTCCTCCGCCTGCCGCTGCCGGATTCGCCTGGTTCGTACATCCAGATTCTCAATGGCACTGCGGTAAGTCTCGGGCTGGTCCAGTGCCTTCAAAAAGGCCAGCGCCAGCGCCGGATCGGTAAAGGCGGCCATGGCCAGACTGGTACGGCCCACGGCCATGCCCAGCTGGTCCTTGTCAAAGGGAACTCTTACACACTGCTGCTGGGTGCCGGCCACAAAGCTCTTGGCTCTGCGCCAGCTATGGTCGGACGCATCACTGGCCACAAGGATCAGTCTTGCATGCTGGGCCCGGGCCGCTGCACCTACAGGCTCTTCGCCCAGCTCGATACGGCCGGCCTTCCGGGCCAGGGCCAGATAGTTAAGGGCTTTATCCACGGCCTGCTCCCTCCATTTCTTTGGAAAGACGCTGGTATACCTCCTCCGGGATGGGTACTTCCAGACTCCGCTCCAGAGACTTGGCCTTTTGCGCCTTCTTCAGGCACTCCGGGTCAGGGCAGATGTAGGCACCCCGGCCGTTCAGCTTGCCGCTGAAATCCAGACTGACCAGGCCGTCAGTGCCGCGCACCACCCGGATCATTTCCCGCTTGGCCTTCCGTTCCCGGCAGCCCATACATTGCCGCTGAGGGATCTTTTTCTGCATGGTGATTCCCTCCTTATCCCCGGCGGATTATTCCGCCTCGGTTTCCTCTGCCTGAGAGGCAGGCTTAATGTCGATCTTATAGCCGGTCAGGCGGGCAGCCAGACGGGCGTTCTGGCCCTCCTTGCCGATGGCAAGGCTCAGCTGGTCGTCGGGCACGATGACACGGCAGGCCTTCTGACCGGGCACCAGCGTTACGCTGACCACGTCAGCAGGGCTGAGGGCAGCCTTTACGTATTCGCAGGGATCCTCGCTCCACACCACGATATCGATTTTCTCTCCGTGCAGTTCTTCCACAACCGCACCAACACGGCCGCCTCTGGGACCAACACAGGCACCCACGGGATCCACGTTCTCCATGGCAGCCCGGACAGCGATCTTGCTGCGGGAACCTGCCTCACGGGCGATGTTGCGGATCTCCACCTGACCGTCTGCGATCTCGGGAGTCTCCAGCTCAAACAGCCGGCGCACCACATTGGGATGGGTACGGGATACGTACACATTGGTGGACTTGGCGGACTGCCGGGCCTCCAGCACGTAAACCCGGATCAGATCGCCGGGCTGATAGCTCTCGCCGGGAATCTGCTCGCCGGCCCGAAGCACCGCGTCATGCTGCTCGTTGCCCTGACCCACCCGGACAAACATATCGCCGCTGGGATCCAGCCGCAGAACCGTACCGGTCAGCAGCTCCTGACTCTTGGAGGAGTAGCTTTCATAAATCGCGCCCCGCTCTGCCTCACGGATGCCCTGAATCACCACCTGCTTGGCAGTCTGGGCGGCAATGCGGCCGAACTTCTGAATGTCAACGGGAATGGAAACGGTTTCACCGGGCTGAATATTGGGATTCATATTCCGGGCTGCGTCAATGTGGATCTCCACAGCGGTGTCCTCCACCTCTTCCACAGCGGTCTTTACCAGATGCATGGACAGCCCCTTTTCGCTCAGATCCACCACCACGTTCTCTGCAGGGATGTCCCGGTGATCCTCCCGGTCCTTCCGGTAGGCGTTGGTCAGCGCCTGCTTCAGACGCTCCACCATGTACTCAACAGGAATACCCTTGATCTTCTCCAGATCCCGCAGGCTCGCGAAAATCTCCGCACCGATATCTACCTTGGGTGCTTCGGCCTGCTTCCTGGCTCTTGTGTTTCTAGCCATACTTTTCCTCCTTCGCCTCTTACATATCACTTACGCAGAGGCTCGTTATATTTTTATGGTTTGATTTTAGAACTCTACACGAAGGCGCACCAGTGCGACTTCGGATTTGGTAAACGTAATTGTCTCTTTACCGGCTTCTACTCTCACGCAGCCGTCCTCATAGCCGCGCAGGATGCCGGGAATTTCCTTCAGGCCGTTTCTGGGCCGGTACAGCTTGACCAGCACAGGGCTGCCCATAAACTGCTCAAAGTCGCCGGGCCGCTTCAGCGCCCGCTCCAGGCCGGCAGAGCAGACTTCAAAATGGTAGCTTTCCGCAATGGGATCCTTTTCGTCCAGAACCGGATCGATGGCCCGGTGGACAGCCTCGCAGTCATTGATGTCCACACCGCCCTCTTTGTCGATATAGATCCGCAAAAACCGCTCGGAGCCTTCCCGGACGTATTCCACATCCCACAGGCTGCAGCCCTTTTCTTCCACAATGGGCTTTGCAAACTGGGTCACAATTTCCGTAACTTTCAAATGATTCCCTTCTTTCGTAAACACAAAAAACCACAAGAAAAGAGAGGGGCGCACCCCTCTCTTTCCAAACATCCATACTTACATTGGGTATTATAGCATCATAGATTTGGTTTTGCAAGAGGTTTCGCAGACTTTTTTCTGTGAATTTTCAACTTTTTCCTCTATTTTGCCCCACTGAGCAGGAATGAAACCTTTTTTGAGATACATAAATTACAGTTTATCGCACGCAAGGCTCCCCTGGAGGGGAGCTGGCAGCGAAGCTGACTGAGGGGTGAAAATACTTGCAACAACTGTTTTTCACCCTTCCGCCCCTTCGGGGCACCTCCCCTTGAGGGGAGGCTTGGACTGTGCGATAAATACAAATTTGCAATTATTAGTATTCCTTCAGCGGCAGACCCTGAATATACTTATGGTCCCAGTCGTCGTTGAAAAGACCGGAGGCGGGATTACCCACAGCCAGATCGCTTGCCAGCTCCTCCAGCACCGGTGCAGCCCCGAGGGATTCCAGATAAAATTCCGGCAGCGCATCCGCCCCCAGAGCGGCGCCCAGAATCGCACCGGCAACAGCCCCCACCGCTGCGCTGAAGCCTGAATGATTCACCGCCGTAATCATGGCGGTATCAAAATCTCCGTCACAGACCAGACAGGCATACACCGCGCCTGCCAGCACCTGCGGACAGCTCATACATTCCAGCTTTTCCATGTCCTGCTCTGCCGGAGACCGGGCCATGGCAACAGCGCGTTCGATCTGGGCCGCCACCAAAGCCGCCTGCGTCCCAAACCGGTCCCGGAACTGGCCCTGCATGGCTACTGCCGCCTGCATAAACTGCTCCGAAAGGGGCCGCTCCGGCTCCTGCAGGATCCCCGCAATGCTATAGGCCAGCACCGCCGCAGACAAAAAGGCTTCCGGATCTCCATGAGTCAGTGCCACCGTCTGGACAGCCAGCGTTCCGATCTGGGCCGGCTCCATCCGCCGATGATCGAAGAACAGGCCCACAGCCACCGCAGTGGTCAGGGCACCGGGAGCGCCGTTGCGGTTAATAGGTGCATCCAACGTTCCCAATGTTTCCGCCCGCAGGGCATCCAGCATCCGGGCATCCCGGTTCAGATGCAGACGCAGGCACTTGGGCTTAGCGATCCAGCAATAGCTTTTTTCCGGATCCCGGTGAAAATTCTGATTTCTGGCCCACTCCCGCAGACTCAGTGTCACAAACCGCAGATAATCGGTCTTTCCCCGGGATACGCTCAGCAAAAGGCCATTGGCCACAAAGGCCGCCAGTTGGGTATAGGAGGTCACATCGGCACAGCCGTTCACAAGATCATAGCCCAGCAGCCCATTGGGGCCATAATCAGCCCGGATCTGCTCCAGCGTCTTCCTGTCAACGGCACAGCCCATGGCATCGCCCACTGCAAGGCCCAATAAACAGCCCCGATAAGCAGACAGATTCTCGCTCATTTGCCACACTCCCTTATATTGATACCTTTATTATAGTATATATTGGAATAATTGCAAGAAAAATCCTTTTTCCTGTTCCGGACGGTAAATTTGTAATTATCGCTCTGTTTAGGATTGCAGGTGACTGTACAGCAAAACTCACAAAGAACGCATGGAAAAAATATGCAAAACTTACAGTTGCAATGATGATTTTCTTATGCTATCATATTAGCATCCGGGCATAGTGCGTCTACTCCACAGACAAATAGACGTTCTGTGTCAAAAAAGGAGGAATATTAACACCGTCTGACTCACGGTACGGCAGTGTGGAGACCTGTCGTAATGCCGACCGCTATTTTTCCGGCGGCGGTGAGAGTATGCGCGAGGAGTCCGCATGCTTAGAGTCGTAAAAACATGGCAAGTGTAACCATGAAGAACATCAAGAAGGTCTATCCGTACAACGCTGATGAGATCAAGAAGAAAAAGAAGAAGGCCAAGAAGGGCGAGCAGGTAGAAGAGAAGAAGGTCGACCTGCAGATCACCGACGAAGGTGTCGTTGCCGTTCAGGCTTTCAATCTTGACATCCAGGACAAGGAATTTATCGTTCTGGTTGGTCCTTCCGGCTGCGGTAAGTCCACCACCCTGCGTATGGTCGCCGGTCTGGAAGAAATTTCCGACGGTGAGCTGTATGTTGGTGATCGTCTGGTTAACGACGTAGCTCCCAAGGACCGCGACATCGCCATGGTCTTCCAGAACTACGCTCTGTATCCTCACATGACTGTGTACGACAACATGGCTTTCGCTCTGAAGCTCCGTCATACCCCCAAGGCCGAGATCGACCGGAAGGTTAAGGAAGCTGCCGAGATTCTGGACATCACCCAGTATCTGGACCGTAAGCCCAAGGCTCTGTCCGGCGGTCAGCGTCAGCGTGTTGCCATCGGCCGCGCCATCGTCCGTGATCCTCAGGTCATGCTGATGGACGAACCTCTGTCCAACCTGGACGCCAAGCTGCGTAACCAGATGCGTGCAGAGCTGATCAAGCTGCGTGAGCGTATCAACACCACCTTTATTTACGTTACCCACGACCAGACCGAGGCTATGACCCTGGGCGACCGTATCGTCATCATGAAGGACGGTTACATCCAGCAGGTCGGCACTCCTCAGGAGGTCTTTGTACATCCCTACAACCTGTTCGTTGCAGGCTTCATCGGCGCTCCCCAGATGAACTTCTTTGACGCCAAGCTGACCAAGGTTGACGGCAAGTATGCTGTGACTCTGCAGAACCACACCGTTATCCTGTCCGACGAGAAGCAGGCTGCTCTGGCTGCCAACAATGTGGAAGAGCAGGATGTTGTTCTGGGTGCCCGTCCCGAGCATATCGTGCTGGCTGACGAAGGCGTTGACGCTAAGGTCGACGTGAGCGAAATGATGGGTTCCTCCGTGCATCTGCACGTGAACGCCAACGGTAAGGACGTTGTTATCGTGGTTTCCACCATGAACATGACCGGCGCTGAAATCGCTGCTCTGTCCTCCGGCAAGGCTATCAAGTTTGCTCTGGAAGGCAACAACTGCCACGTCTTTAACAAGGAGACCGGCATCAATCTGGAAGCCTGATTCCACACATATTTACAGGCCTGCCTTTTGGCAGGCCTGTTTTTTGCGCCCGGAAAAAATCAAATCTGTATTTATCGGGCTGTCTAGCGGCGAAGCCGCAATGCCTTCCCCCGCGGGGAAGGTGGATTTTCACCGCTCATAAATGAGCGGTGAAAAGACGGATGAGGAACGGCGAGCATTGGCAGAAAGGAAAAGGCCTGCAATCAGAAGCAAAATCCAACATTTCTGCCCGCATTCCTCATCAGTCTCGCTTCGCTCGACAGCTTCTCCCCGGGAGAAGCCATTGACGCGTAAACACCAGTGCAACAGCTCGACAAACTGAAATTTACTATAATTTTGTAGCGGAAATGAAAACATTTTGCAAACTTACTTGCATTTAGCATTTTTCCGTGGTAAACTAAACCAGAATTTGGCCCATTTGGGGAGAGAGGAAAACTATGAATTGTAAATATTGCAATGCAGAACTGGAAGATGGTGTGACCCTATGCCCGGTCTGCGGAAAAGAGAATTTGCCGGAAGAGCAGAATGAAACAATCATTGAAGAAGAAAACGTGATCGAGGAAACTGCGGCTGAAGAAGACGTGACTGCGGACGCCGTAACGGAAGAAAACGTAACGGAAGAAACGGTAGCTGAAGAAGCTACTGGGGAAGAAGCGGTGGACGAGACGCCGAAGAAGGAAAAGAAAGCAAAGAAAAAATTGTCAAAAACCGCAAAGACCGTGCTGTACGCCGTTGGAGGTGTCCTTGCGCTGGGCGTATTGGTATGCGCTGTCCTGCTGCTTTTGGGATTCCGGTTCCGTGCCAATGATCCGGAGTATAAGAATAAGTACACCGTAAGCGACAGTAAGGCAGCCCGGGAGGCCGATACGGTAGTAGCAAAAGTGGGAGATTTTGAGCTGACCAATGGAGAGCTGCAGGTCTTCTATGCCGTAGGTGTTATGGAATTCCTGTCTGAGAACAGCGGAAGTCTGGCATCCGGTTACGGCCTGAATTATACGAAGCCCCTTTACGAACAGACCTCTTATTATGATCCCGATCAGACCTGGGAGCAGTTCTTTGTGGGCATGGCCCTGTCCAACTGGCATCAGGCCGCAGTACTGCGGGTGATGGGTGAAACGGAGGGCTATGAGTTGAGCGCCGAAACGCAGGAGCAGATCGACGGACTGGAGGAGTATCTTGCAGAGCTTGCCAGCGAAAACGGTTATGAAAGCGCTGAAGCTATTCTGAAACACGATTTGGGTGCGGGAGCCAGTGTTGAGGGATATGTGCAGTATTACCGGGATTACTATTATGGACTTGAATATTTCAATACTTTACTGCCCTCTCTGGAGCCTACAGAGGAAGAAATTATCGCCTACTATGCAGAGAATGAAGAAATGCTGAATGAAGTGGGCATTACAAAGGATAGCGGAAAAGTCTATGATGTTCGCCATATTCTGATTGAAGTGCCTACCACTACCGATGAAGACAGCAATGAAACCTCCACAGAAGAGGATTGGAGCAAGTGCTTGGCTGATGCCCAGAAGCTGCTGGATGAGTGGAAGAAGGGTGAGGCAACAGAAGAAAGCTTTGGGGAATTGGCAACAGAACACTCTGCTGATGGTGGCTCCGCCTCTTATGGTGGTCTGTACGAGGATTTGACAGCTTCCACCAACTTTGTGCAGGAGTTTAAAGACTGGTATCTGGATGAAAGCCGGCAGGTGGGGGATACTGGCCTTGTGAAGTCTGTGTATGGCTATCATATTATGTACTTCTCTGGCAGCGAGGAGATCTGGAAGGTTGATCTGGCAAGCTATATGCTGACTGAGCGCACTATTGATATGATTCAGGAAGCGAAGGATCTTTATCCCATAGATGCCACCTACAGAAAAGTGATTCTGGGCGAAATGACATTCTGATAAAAAGGGTCTGTTGCTTTGGGCACCGCTTCATAAGGAAGTAATGCCTGAAAAGGTGCATCTTTTCCAGCCATACTGCGTCAAAAATGCTCGCAATCCACAAAGGATTCCTGCGCTTTTTTCCTTGTCTGGCAGAAAAAACTGTACTTTTCAGGTACTGCGTAGTTTTGAAGTGGTAACTTTTTCGATTAACAAATAACAAAATTAC
>JAZNPV010000080.1:0-6313 GCA_045589835.1 Faecousia sp. | reverse complement strand
ATGGATGTACCCTGGACAAATGGCTTTATTGAAGGATGCAATAATAAAACAAAGGTATTGAAGAGGGTTTGTTTCGGTATGCGTAATTTCAACAATTTCAGAAAAAGGATCCTCTTCTCCAATACATAAAAATCGTGCCGGGGCTTTCGCTCCGACACGATCCTAAACTATTTCATTTTGGCTCTTACCCCAACTATTGACATAGAACCATATTTACATAGTTACCGGTATTTTCCGGCGCTTTTTCAGCTTATACAGCTCCTCTGCCGCAAGGCGGGTCTTTGCCACCACATCACCGCTGCCCTTGGGGAAGCAGTAATACAGCGCATCCTGATTGCCGATACAGATTACGTCACCAATCTCATACCAATAATAATCGGCATACAGGCCGTAGCAGGCTAAAGGCCCTTGGGTGTATTCCAACTTGCCGCCGCAGCCGGTCAGCCGGAAGCCGTCGGCATCGTGGACAAGCTTGCCGCTGCCTACCATGTAGATCGCCTTGTAGTCCACCATCATACTGATCTGCACGTCAGTTTCCAGCCGGTAGTGGCCTTCCTCCAGTTCCCTGCGAACCTGTCCCCGCTGCCATGCGTACCAGTTGGGGATATGGTTAAATACTGCCTGACCGTTCATGCAGGCCAGTTGCCCCAGTTCTGTCAGCCGGTAAGCAATACCGCAGCTGCGGCAGGTCAGCTTTGTGCCTTTTCCCTCGGTCATGCCCTCTTTGCCGCAATGGGGGCACCGGTACAGAATCCGGTTCAATCCGTCTGCCCGGAACGGCTCGTTGATTACAATATCGTTTTCCTTCTGCCAGGCAAAGTTATCAAAGCTGAAAACCTGATCCAGAATGGCATCCAGTTCTGCCACGGTTTTTGTCTTAATATCCTCCGCAGACAGCAGATACGTCACATCCGCGCTGACCTGCACGTTTCTCTTTTGCAGGCAATTATACAGCGGATCCCGGGCAAAGGCACCTCTGGTAATGACCGTCACTACCGGCACGCCCAGTTTTTTCAGCAACACACCCATTTTCCGGGGCAAAGGAGTCGCCGTTCCGTCGAAGGAATAGCTGGCCTCCGGATACATCAGCACGCTGGTCTTTTTCTGCTTCAGCAGGTACTCCATATCCCGGATCAGACTCACATCGCTGACAAACTTCCGGGTGGGAATACAGCCCAGCAGCCGCATCAGCAGCTCCTTGCCAAAGCCCACAAAACCGTCGGAAGTGCAGACAATGCCATAACGCTTCGGAAAGAATATCCGGGATGCAATTTTCAGATCGATAAAGCTGGAGTGGTTCATAAGAATCAGACAGGGCTCTTTCTTTCCCAGCTTTTCCATTCCGTGCTTTTGATAAGTAAACTTGGTGGGAAACAGATCCAGAATCGCCAGGATCCGAATCACGATCTGCAAAAGAAACAGGGGGCGCAAGGGCTTGCGGTGCTTGGGCCGGGGCAGCTGCATCACTTTCTCATAGGAAAGCTTTTTTGTTTTAATTTTCATACTGTCTACCTGTTTTCTGTTCTTTTTGGGATTCCGAAATCATTGTACTATACCCACGCACCGATAGCAAGAAGAAAGTAAATCCAGCCGGAAAAGATTTTTCCGGCTGGACACTTCATTTACTTTGTTCCGAAAATACGGTCGCCGGCATCGCCCAGACCGGGTATAATATAGGCATGCTCATTCAGCTTCTCATCCACTGCAGCCAGATACATATCCACATCGGGATGGGCCTCCGATACAGCCTTGATGCCCTCGGGGCAGCCGATAATGTTCATCATAATGATCTGCTTGCAGCCGTGCTTTTTCAAAAAGTCGATAGCCGCCACGGCGCTGCCGCCGGTTGCCAGCATGGGGTCTACCACGAATACCTGACGGTTTTCAATATCCTCAGGCAGCTTGCAGTAATACTCCACAGGCATATGGGTCTCCGGATCCCGGTACAGGCCGATATGACCGATCTTTGCGGAGGGGATCATATCCACCATGGAATCCACCATGCCGAGGCCAGCACGAAGAATGGGAATAATGGCCAGCTTCTTGCCAGCGAGCATCCGGCACTTTGCCACAGCCACAGGAGTCTTCACCTCTACCTCCTCTGTGGGCAGATTTCGGGTGGCTTCATAACACATGAGGCCTGCGATCTCGCTGACCAGTTCCCGGAATTCCTTAACACCGGTTTCTTCATTACGCAGGATAGCCAGCTTGTGCTGGATCAGAGGATGCTCCAAAACATGTACAGTACCCATTTTTCTCTCTCCTTAATTATTTTGGTTCTTTTCCATGCGTTCTCTTTCCGCTTGGGACAGACGAAGATAATTGGGGGTCAATTCAGCGCCGTTTCCGCTTAAGCCAGCATGGATCATAGCCAATGCAGCCAAACCAACACCCGCCGCCCGCTGATGCATGCGGTGTTCCGGGGGGCTTACAAGCTGCGGCACTGTCTTTACCAATGTATTATAACACAAAGTACTGCCATCGCCAACCAAAAAAATCGGTTCCTGCAATTTTTTTATTTCTTTTTCCAGATCTTCCAGAGAAATGGCCCGATCTTCGCACATTCGATCCAGTTTTCCGCCCACAGCCCGGAACAGGGCATTGTATACCTGATTTCTGCGGGCATCCATCACCGGCAGCACATATCCGCTGTAAACGCCCAACTGCAGCGCCATGGCCTCCAGCGTGGAAACGCCGTAACAGGGAAGCTCTTTCCCCCAGGCAAAGCCCTTTGCCGCCGCCACACCGATCCGCACACCGGTAAAGCTGCCCGGACCTGCAGCCACAGCCACCGCTTCGATATCTGCCGGTTTGTAACCGCAATTTTTGATCAGATCCTCAGCCATGCACATCAGAGTCTGGCTATGGGTCAGACCGGTATTCTGATAGCCCTCCCCCAGCAACTTGCCACCGTCCAGTAGTGCAACAGACGCTGCCTTTGCCGAGGTCTCAAATGCTAATATCAGCAAGGTCTTCTCCTCCTGTAATCGTGATCCGGCGTTCTTCTTCCCCGGTCTTTTCGATGCGTACCCGGATGGGATCTTCCAAGGCATCGGCTACATTTTCACTCCACTCCACGGCGCACACGCCGCCCCTGTCCAGATAATCCTCCCATCCGATATCCCAAAGGTCTTCACTGGAACCCAGACGGTACATGTCAAAATGAAACAAGGGAAGTCTGCCGGACAAATATTCATTGACAATGGTGTAAGTGGGACTTGTAACCGGATCTTTTGCGCCCAAGCCTCTGGCCAGTCCCCGGGTAAAGGCGGTCTTTCCCGCACCCAGATCTCCCTCATAGGCGATCACTGTTCCGGCTTTCAGCACCTTTCCCAGTGCCTGTCCCACCGCTTCCGTTTCCTCCGGAGAATTTGTTAAGAATTCCATAAACATACCTCTTTATTTGCCGCACCAAAGGCTTCTCCTTGAGGAGAAGCTGTCGCCGAAGGCGACTGATGAGGTGTACAGTACAACTAAACTATGCACTTTATGCAATCATTCCATTCTGATCCCGTTCAGGCGATTGTATATATCTGCGCATACATTGTTAAAGCGCAAATTCACATCTGCATTGGAATACCTTAAAACAGTGCAACCTATACCCGTTAAATATGCATCCCTCTGTGCATCCTTTTCCTTATTCGCATTTTCGTAATGTTGAGACCCATCCAGCTCAATCACAAGCTTCGCTGCGGCAATATAGAAGTCCACAATATAATTGCCAAACACTTTTTGCCGATGCACCATTACCGGCAGCAACTTCAAGCAATCATACCACAAACGCCGCTCTTCCTTCGTCATATTTTTACGCAGCTGCTTTGCGTTGCCCGTAAGCCTTGTATTCCTATAGTTATTCATAGGCATCCTCCTTTACGCAAAAGCAGTTGTTGACGCATAGCTTATTATACACCTCATCAGTCAGCTTCGCTGACAGCTTCTCCTCAAGGAGAAGCCTTTTATTGCGCATTTTTCAGCTTTTCCGCCTGATCGGCGGTGGCCAGTGCGTCGATGATCTCGTCAATGGCACCATCCATCACCTGATCGATCTTGTACAGGGTCAGTCCGATCCGGTGATCGGTTACCCGGCCCTGGGGGAAGTTATAGGTGCGGATCCGCTCGTTGCGCATACCGGTGCCTACCTGAGAGCGGCGCATGCCGGTCACTTGGGAATCCAGCTTTTCCTGCTCAATTTCATAAAGCTTGGAGGCCAGCATCCGCATACACTTTTCCCGGTTCTGCAGCTGGCTGCGCTCCTCCTGACAGGCTACCACAATGCCGCTGGGCTTATGAATCAGACGCACCGCTGAGCTGGTCTTGTTCACGTGCTGTCCGCCTGCGCCGGATGCCCGGTACACCTGCATCTCAATATCCGCAGGACTCAACTGCACATCCACCTCTTCCATCTCCGGCAGCACCGCCACCGTGGCAGTAGAGGTGTGAACACGGCCGCCGGACTCCGTTTCCGGTACACGCTGGACACGGTGTACACCGGATTCGTACTTCAGCCGGGAATAGGCGCCCCGTCCATTGATCACAAAATCCGCTTCCTTCACGCCGCCCAGTTCCGTATCGCTGTAGTTCATCAGTTCCACCGTCCAGCCCTTCTGGGCCGCGTACATGGAATACATACGGAACAGGCTGTGGGCAAACAGGGCGCTTTCCTCGCCGCCCACACCGCCCCGGATCTCCATAATGACGCTCTTCTCGTCATTGGGATCCTTGGGCAGCAGCAGGATCTGCAGTTGCTTATACAGATCCTCTTTTGCCTGTTTGGCCTCCTGATAGGTCTGCTGACAAAGCTCCCGCATCTCCGGGTCCGACATCAGTTCTTCCGCATCCAGCATATCCCGCTCTGCCTGCCGGTAGGCGTGATAAGCTTCAATAATAGGCTCCAAGTCATTGCGCTCCCGCAAAATGGCTGCAGCCTTTTTCGGATCCGCATAAAAGTCCGGCTGCTCCGACCGGACGCATAATTCCTCATAGCGGTTTGCCACCGCCGCCAATTTATCCAGCATGGTTTCTCTCCCGTAATTTATTAAAATACATTGTACCAAGCTTTTCATAAAATGTAAAGCGATCCATAGATCTTCAGCTTTCAGTTTATGGTTCTGTTTGCAAACAAAACCATACCTATAAATCTACACCGGTCGGTACAGGTTCAGCACACAGCTTGCGGTGTCCGTCAGTGTCCGGGTCTGCTGAAGCCTCTGGGCTCCCTCCCGGCTGATCCGGTACACATGGGGCGTCATGCTCAGAAGATTCTGAACCTGTACCCCTTCCACCGTAAAGGCAAAACGAAGATTCCTGCTTTCTTCCAGCCGGAAGCCGGGAAACGCCGGCACGGAGTTCTTTTCCTTATGGGTCAGTTCCGGATAGATAACCGACTTCAGCCCCAGCAGGTGATCCTCCGCCGCCAGCACCTGAATAAACGCGCCGTCCGGCCGCAGAACACGCCGGAATTCCTCCGGTACTGTCAGCGCAAACAGGCTGGTAAGCAAGCCGATACTTTGATCCTTCACCGGCAGTCTTGCCGCTGTGGAGCAAAGCCACAGGCTGTTTTTGTACCGCCCGGCGGCATACCGTACCGCTTCTTTGGAGATATCCAGGCCAACCAGTTCTGTGCCAAGTGTCTGCGCCAACGCGGCACTGTAATACCCCTCACCGCAGCCCACATCCAAAATGGGTCCTGTACAGCCGGCAGCCATATCACATAGTGTATGGGCAATGGGTGCATAAAAGCCGCCGTCCAGAAATTCCCGGCGGGCCCGTACCTGTTCTTTCGTGTCACCGGGCTGCAGGGAATGTTTCTGCTGCACAGGCAGCAGGTTTACATAACCCTGCCTTGCGATATCAAAGCTGTGGCGTTTCTGACAGCGCCAGGCCTGTTCTTCCCTCTCCAGCGTTCCGCCGCAAATTGGACATACCAGTTCCATGCAGTCCACTTCCTTTCTTTGGCTCTATTCTACCTGATTTTTAAGTGTTGGCAACAAATATTTTTTGAACTTCATACAATTTTAATATTTACTCACTTATTTTTTTCATAATTACCAAGTAGTATATAAGTACAAAGATTCATGTTTTCCTCTTTTTCATTTCCTCTCCTCTCTTCTTGTTGCAAAGCCGCAGGCCAGAGCCTGCGGCTTTTGCTTTTCATAGTACGGTAAATTTTGTATTTATCGTACAACCTATCAATTATTCTCGTCATTGCGGGAAGTAGCGCACACTGGCGTGGCAATCTCCTTAGGTTTTCGGAAATTTGCCGGGGATTGCCACGTCGGGCTTTGCCCTCCTCGCAATGACGTGCGTTTTAAGT
>JAZNPV010000079.1:0-6758 GCA_045589835.1 Faecousia sp. | reverse complement strand
GGCGGCACAGCACTGGCAGGCGGCGGCTATGAATACTATGGCGTATCGGATCCGATTCCGGCAGCAGAGCTTGGCGAAACCATCTATGCATGTCTGGTAGCGAAAGATGCGGAAGGCAATATTACAGCCTGCAGCGGCGTGCTCGCCTACAGCGCAGAGCAGTACGCAAGCAATATGCTGAATAAGGACACCACAAGCGACGAACTGAAGGAAGTCGTAAAGTGGATGGTTGTTTACGGCGAGCGTGCGAAAGAACTCTTTGCAGAGTAAGAAAGAGGTGTAAAAAGTGAAGCATTTCACAGAGCCTGAAGTTCAGGTAAAGGAATTTCCTGTGATCGATGTGATTACAGATTCTAATTACGAAACTGACAGAGACTATTAAGGACAGATAGCAACAGAAAACCCAAAGGAAACTATGAAACCAGCCCCGGCGGCCCAAACCGCCGGGGCATTTCCCAAGAAAAGGGGGCAGAAGATGCGAAAGAAGACAATGCATATACTGATAGGGGTACTGACAGCGATCCTGCTGGCGGGACTGGTGTTTATCGCGCTGCTGCCGAAAATCGGCCAGGAACTCACCGGACAAGGACCAACAGAAACCGTCACACAGCAGACCCAGCAGGCCGGGAACGAGGACAGCGGCAAAGAGCAGCCCGTGACCGGGAACAATACTCCTGCGTCAGAGAAGGAGACACAGAAGCCCGGTGATGAAAAAGATCCGGAGAGCGGCGGCAAACAGCCTGAGGAAGAGCCTGCAAAGCCCACAACACCGCCATCGTCGCAAAAACCGGCCGTCAGCGGTCAGCAAGATAAGTACGAAACACCCCGGGATTACAGATGAAAGAACAATCCCGCTCTCAATGAAAAACAATGGGTCTGTTGCTTTTGCAACAGACCCATTTGCGTCAATGAATAAGTTAATATTTATCGTTTTCTTAAATTACTGTACAACCTATCAGGTTTGTCATTCCGAGTCAATTGGAAGTCTGGTGGTTATAATTGCTTTGCAGCTTCTTCCAGCAGATCGGCCAGTGTGACCCCTTCAAAGAACTCATCGATCATCTTGTCCAGCTTTTCCCACATGGGCTTTGTCTGGCAGCAGGTAGACCGGGAACAGGCAGCGGGGCCTTGGCTGGTGCAGGATACGGCTGCCAGAGAGCCTTCAGTCAGCTTTAAAATGCTGCCCACCGTATATTCCGAGGGCTTCCGGTTCAGCCGGTAGCCACCGCCTTTGCCGTGGACCGCATCCACGAAGCCGGCTTTGCTCAATGTTGCCATAATGGACTCCAGATATTTCTGGCTGATCCCCTCTGCCTCAGCGATCTCCTTCAAAGGAATATACTTATCTTTGCCGTACAGGGCAAAGTGGACCATCACCCGCAGGGCATAGCGCCCTTTTGTTGATACGATCATAGCTTATTCGTGGCAGTGGGCGCAGTTGGCGCAGTCGGGGAACAGCTTCTTGTCGTATTCAATGCCGTTTTTATCGTAGTAATCCTTCAAAGCGGATTTGATGGCTTCCTCAGCCAGCACGGAGCAGTGCAGCTTGTGGGCAGGCAGACCATCCAATGCTTCCGCAACTGCCTTGTTGGTCAGCTGCAGGGCCTCGGAAATGGGCTTGCCCTTGATCATCTCCGTTGCCATGGAGGAGGAGGCAATGGCAGAGCCGCAGCCAAAGGTTTCAAACTTTACATCAACAATGATGTCATTTTCGATCTTCAGGTAGATCTTCATAATGTCGCCGCATTTGGCGTTGCCCACTTCACCGATACCGTCTGCGTTTTCAATGACGCCGACATTCCGGGGATGGGTAAAATGATCCATAACAATTTCACTATACAGTGCCATAACAGTTTTCTCCTTAATTACAAAATGTATTCGCGCTTGCCGTTTTGCAGATCCCGCCATACCGGGGACATGTTCCGCAAAGTCTGTACCACTTCCGGTACTTCGCGCAGAATGTGATCGATTTCTTCTTCGGTGTTGCAGTGGCTCAAAGACAGACGCAGAGAGCCGTGGGCCACGTCATGGACACGGCCGATGGCCAGCAGCACATGGCTGGGATCCAGACTGCCGGAGGTGCAGGCAGAGCCGGAGGAGGCGCAGATGCCCTTCATATCCAGAAGCAGCAGCAGGGACTCGCCCTCAATGCCCTCAAAGCAGAAGCTCACATTACCGGGCAGCCGGTTGACCGGATCACCGTTCAGGGCGCAGTGGGGGATCTTGCTCAGGCCATCAACCAGCCGGTCACGCATAGCGGTGACCTTGGCATTGTTCTTTTCTATGTTGGTGCAGGCATCTTCCAGCGCCGCGGCCATGCCTGCGATAGCAGGCAGGTTCTCTGTGCCGGCCCGCTTGCAACGCTCCTGTGCGCCGCCCTCGATCACATTGACCAGTGGGAAGCCACGGCGGACATACAGGGCGCCGACGCCCTTGGGGCCGTGGAATTTATGGCCGGACAGGCTCAGCATATCAATGTTCTGTGCCTTCACATCAATGGCGATATGTCCAGCGGCCTGTACCGCATCCGTATGGAAGGGAACGCCTGCTTCCTTACACACCGCGCCGATCTGGGCGATGGGAAGGACGGAACCGATCTCGTTGTTGGCGTACATACAGGTCACAAGGCAGGTGTCCTTACGGATGGCGTCCTTTACCTGCTGAGCGGTGATGTTGTGGCCGTTCTTTACATCCAGAAGGGTCACTTCAAAGCCCTCTTTTTCCAGCTTGTGCAGGGTGTGCAGCACAGCGTGATGCTCAAAAGCGGTGGAAATGATGTGCTTTTTTCCTTTCCGTGCGCCGTAGCGGGCAGCGGAAATGATGGCCTGATTGTCGGCCTCACTGCCGCCGGAGGTGAACAGGATCTCCCGGGGCTCACAGCCCAGGCACTTTGCCACCCGGGCGCGGGCGTCTTCCAGTATTTCTTTTGCCTCCTGGCCTACCGTGTGCAGGCTGGAGGGATTGCCGTAATAGGTTTCAAAACAGGGCAGCATAGCGTTTAATGCATGCTGACTGATTTTTGTTGTTGCGGCGTTATCGGCATATACTTGCATTGGTTTGTTACCTCCAATGGGATTCTTTATATTTACCTACTTAGGTTATAGGTAATATACCATCATTTACCTATCTTGTCAATAGGTAAATGAGGAATAACAGCAATTTTTGAAATCTGTATTTAACGCGCTGTCGTAAGGCGGCGCAACCATATCTTGGCCCCGCATTTATTAGGGCAGATTTCCCCGCTAGCGGGGAAAATGTCCGCAAAGCGGACAAAAGGGGCGCAGGCCCGGCAGGGCAGACTGGGGGAGCCGCTGTTGCACAAGAAAAGACTCCCTCCGCCCCTTCGGGGCACCCCCCTCGCAAGCGCGGGAGGCAAGCGTACACTGCAAGCCTAAACAGAACGATAAACTGAAATTTATAATGTTGCAGAATTTGCCAAACCATCCATACCTGCCCTTATTTTTCGACTTTTACTTCGGTTACATTTGTCTTGCCGAGGAATATTAACACCGTGACCGCAGAAGAAAAATGGAGGGCAGGAAAATGAAAAGAATCGCAAACCGCATGGTTTTGACGCTTGTATTATTATTTACCTTATGTCAGGATGTGCATGCAGTCCAGCTTCTTGTGCCGTCCGGACAGATCATCGGATTGGAGCTGGCAGATAATACAGTAACCGTTGCAGCTTTTGACAATGCCATGAGCGCTAACGCGCAGGCAGCGGGGCTGCAAGTAGGGGACAGAATTACGCACATCGACAAGCAAGTGATCGCATCGGCACAGGATGTGCGACGGGTGTTGGAGCGCTCTGATGGGCAGGTGGATGTTTCCATCATGCGAAACGGTAAAACAAAACAGCTGCAGATCACACCTTATATTACAGGCGAAGGTCCCCGGCTGGGTGTGTATCTGAAACAGGGAATCACCGGTGTTGGCACCGTCACATGGTATGATCCTGCGTCGGGAAAATTCGGAGCATTGGGTCATGGCGTGAATAGTCAAAGCGGAGATTTGATCCGGATGAACAGCGGAAAGGCATACAAAGCCAGTATCGTGGCTATCAAGAAAGGCAAAGCCGGAGAGCCGGGACAACTGTTGGGATCTTTACAAGCGGAAACGCCTATCGGAGTTTTATCCAAAAATACGGTCCGGGGTGTATTTGGTACTGCAGATGTGGCTTTTTCCGGTGAACCACTGCCGGTAGCGGAACAGGAGCAGGTGCATACCGGCAGTGCAATCATTCGTTCCACCATTCAAGACAATACGGTACAGGAGTATTCTGTGGAGATTTTGAAGATCTATCCAAACAGCAAGGCGGACGGACGAAACATGCTCCTGCGTGTGACAGATCCTGACTTGCTTGCAGCTACCGGCGGCATTGTACAGGGAATGTCCGGCTCACCGATTATACAGGACGGCAAATTGGTGGGTGCAGTCACCCATGTCCTGGTCAATGATCCCACCACCGGCTACGGCATCTTTATCGAAAACATGTTAGATGCTGCAGCGTAAGGAGGTGTTATTATGGATTTCTACAAAGTCCCCATTGGGTTCGGCATGGCATTGGCGGTGAATGAGCCGGCCATGAACGCCTACGCTGCCATGACCGAAGAACAAAAGCAAGAAATTATCAACAAAGCACACAACGTCCACTCCGAAAAAGAAATGCACGACCTTGTGGCTTCCTTGGCAAGACCTACAATGCAATAACACACGGGCGGATGACCACATCCGCCCTTTTTCTTGCAATTTCTCCGTATTGTGATATGATAAAAGAAATAAGTTTCATAATCGCATAAGGGAGTGATATTTTTGTCTGCAGGAGCGCATCAAAAGTGGAAAAAAGTCGAGTATTCTAGAAGTAAAATTATAAAGTCTGGAAAGCGAATAAAGGATCCTAACGCAACACCTCAACAGATTGAGGAAGCAACAAGGGTAATTGATAATTGGCGTGCTGCACATGCTTTTCCTCTTCATGTTATTTACATTCATCTCCGGCGCATGGCTGAAGGTAAAAATATCGTTGTGGCTGAGCGCTTAAAAAGACTGGACTCAATTATCAAAAAACTTGAACGAGAACCAACCATGAGTCTTTGGATGATGCAGGACTTAGGTGGTTGCCGCTTCATCGTTCCCACTTTAGAGGAAGTGTATCATTACGCAAAAAAATATGATACATCTAGAAAACGTCATCTTTTTAAAGAACAATATGATTATATTAAGAATCCCAAGCCCTCTGGATACCGTAGTTTACATATGGTGTATGAGTATCGTAGTGATACCGTTGACACATACAATAAAAATATGCTTGTTGAAATACAATACCGGACGCATTTGCAGCATATATGGGCAACAGCATTGGAAACAATGGGTTTGTTTACAAAACAGGCACTAAAAGCCGGACAAGGTGACGAACATATTAAGCGTTTCTTCGTGCTTGTTTCATCTTTATTTGCTTTACGTGAGAATTGTCCCATAATTCCTGGTACTGTGGCAGATGTTTCCGAACTTGTTTCTGAACTTGAGCAAATAAATGATGAGCACCATGTTCTCGAAACCTTAAATGCAATTCGCATAGCGCTTAACTATGACACTACCGTTTCAAAAGACAAAAAAGGTTATTATTTGTTAATCCTCAATTATAATACCCATAAATTGAGAATTCGGACATATTCTCCAGGTCAATTTGATGAGGCCAATACAGTATACACCCAAATTGAAGGGACACGAAATGAGGGTAAAGTTGACGCCGTTCTTGTTCGAGTTAATTCGTTCAGAGAATTAAAATCCGCATATCCAAACTATTTTGCTGATATAGGGGAGTTCTACAATTTAGTTCTTGAATACCTGCAATAAAGCGCGACAAGTTATGGGCGGTCTCGTCAATAGGACAATCGAACAAAAGGGCAATCAATGATCATACTTTTGTTGCAATTTTACTGTCTTGTGATATTATAAAAGAAAAGGCGGTGAAACAGCATGGGATATAAACAGCTCATAGACTGGAAAGCCTATTTTGCGGAGGAAGCAGAAATTGAGGCATTAAACGATCCAGAAGAAGCTGCTATCCGAGAAAGGCTCTTGGAAGAAATCAATGAAAAGGTCATAGGCTACAACAGCCATATCAACGAGTACAACCTTGCACAGCACTGCAGGAACATTCAATCCCGTGGCCTGATTTTTAAGTCTATTTCCAAAAGAACAGCCACGCGGAAATGGGATGCTTTCTTTGCCTCAAACATTTCGCCGGAAGAGAAAAGAAAAATCTATTACAGTGACTTCAAATGGCATATGTTCAGCTACGAAAAAGCTGAAGCATTGAAGGGTGATGATGCGAACCGTGCATTTGATCGTTGCGAAAAGGAATCCGCATATTTATTTATTCAATGTACTGATGAAGCATGGCAAATCGAAAACGCACAGCTTTTAACCAGTGCTGATTTAGGCGTGGACTACTCGTTTGAGAGAGCTGATGTTTATATCTTTGATGTAAAAGGAAAATGGGCCTATGCCCGTACTCACGAAAGTGACTGTGGTCCGTATTTCCTTTGTGTTGATTAATTATATATCACACAAACCGAAAGCTGTTTATAGCATCCGGTTTGTTCATTTGGGGTGCTATACACTTGCGCATCCCCCGAAATCAGAATTTGTCGAAAAGGAAAGAAGAATTAAAATCTCCTTTTTCGACAATTCATCTATGTCAAGTTAAGGATCACGGGTGAGGTGTGTAAAAACCTGCTGTTTCCCTGCAAATA
>JAZNPV010000078.1:0-16785 GCA_045589835.1 Faecousia sp. | reverse complement strand
TGCTGACCTTCCAGAAGCTGGTCATTGACAAGCGCAACTACCAGATGAGCTCCCTGCGGCCCCCCAAGGAGACGGAGCTTCACGGCATCAAGCGCTTCCTGGTGTCCCTGCCCATCTACATCGTGGTATTTCTGGCCTTCCTGCCCCAGATCGTGGTCATCTGCCAGTCCTTCATCGAGCGCAGCTTCTCCGGTATGGTCAAGGGCATCAACCTCAGCAACTACCGCTTTATCAGTGCCAAGCTGGCAACCAACATTAAGAACACCTACGTATTCTCCCTGGTTGCCATTGTGTTCATTGTTTTTGTGGGTATTCTGGTGTCCTACATCCTGGTCCGCAAGAAGGGCAAGGTGGCAAACCTCATCGATACCCTCATCATGTTCCCCTATGTCATCCCCGGCTCCGTTCTGGGTATCGGCCTGATTATCGCCTTCAACCGCAAGCCCATCGTGCTGGTCGGCACCGCCGCCATCATGATTATCTCCTACGTGATCCGTAAGCTCCCCTATACCGTCCGGTCCGGAACCGCCTTCCTGTACCAGATGGATCCCTTCGTAGAGGAGGCCTCTATCAACCTGGGCGTCAGCCCCCTGAAGACCTTCTTCACCGTCACCGCCCGTATGATGCTCCCCGGCGTCATGTCCGGCGCGGTTATCAGCTGGATCACCTGCATCAATGAGCTGTCGAGCTCCATCATGCTCTATTCCGGCAAGACCTCCACCATCGCCATCGCCATCTACCAGGAGGTCACCCACATGAATGACGGCCCCGCCTCGGCTCTGGCCACCATCCTCACCGTCACCAGCATGATTTCCCTGATTATCGTCTTCCGTCTGACGAAGGGCAAGGTGAAGATCGTTTGATCCGAAATGTCCTGTTCGACATGGGCAATGTGCTGCTGTACTTCGACCGGCAGTTGTTTCTGAACCGGCTGGATGTGTCCGAGGAGGAAAAGCAGCAGCTTATGCGCCGGGTTTTCCTGAGTATCGAGTGGGTGCAGATGGACCGGGGCACCCTGGCCGAGCCCCAGGCGGAAGCGCGGATGTGCGCTGACCTGCCCGAACACCTCCACAGCGCGGTGCATGCGCTGGTATCTAAGTGGGATGAGCCCATTTTGCCCATCCCCGGCATGTACGAGCTGGTGGAAGAGCTGAAAGCGAAGGGCTACGGCATTTACCTGCTGTCCAACGCCAGCCACCGGCAGCACGAATACTGGAAAAAGGTCACTGTGGAAAAGCTGTTCGACGGCACCATCATCTCCGCCGATGAAGGTGTTATGAAGCCCGGCGCGGAATACTTCCTCCGGGCCCTGAAACGCTTCGGCCTGAAGGCTGAGGAATGCTTCTTCGTGGACGACCAGAGCGCCAACGTGGAGGGCGCCGCCTTTTGCGGCATCCCCGGGGCGGTGTTCCACGGCGACGCGGCGCTGCTGCGCAGCCAGATGAAGGCCGCCGGCATTACCCTGCAATAAGTTCTCAAGGCACCCCCGACCCTGCGCCGGGGGTGCCTTTGCACAAAGGAGAGAGGAATATGATCAGATTCGGCACCGGCGGCTGGCGGGCCATCATCGCCGACGAATTTACCAAGGAAAATATCCGCCTGCTCACCGCGGGCCTCTGCGCCCTGATGGAAAAGGAGGGACACGCCGGGGCTACCGTCTGCCTGGGCTATGACCGGCGCTTCCTGTCCAAGGAGTCCATGTTCTGGGCGGCGGAGGTACTGGCCGGATACGGCTTTAAGCCCTACGTCATCAACCGTTCCTCCCCGACCCCCATGATTATGTCCACCGTCCGGCAGATGGGGCTGCCCTATGGTATGGCCATCACCGCCAGCCACAATCCGGCCATTTACAACGGCATCAAGGTCTTCACCGCCGGAGGCCGGGACGCGGACAAAACCGTCACCCGGAGAATCGAAGCGGAGATCGAAAAAATCCGGCCGGAGGAGGTCAAAAGCATCCCCTACGCCGAAGCCCTGGCCGCAGGGATCGTCCGGGAGGGGTATCCTTTCAATGAATACATAGACAGCATTCTGGAAATGGTGGATGTGCGGAAAATCAAGGCTGCCCGGCTGCGGATTGCCATCGATCCCATGTACGGTGTGGGTCACAGCAGCCTGCGCACCATTCTGCTGACCTGCCGGTGCGATGTGGATGTGCTTCATGAGCGGCACGACACCCTCTTCGGCGGCAGGATGCCGGCCCCCAGCGCCGACGCGTTGAAGCTGCTGTCGAATTATGTGGTGGATAATCGGTGCCACCTGGGCATTGCCACCGACGGCGATGCCGACCGGCTGGGCGTCATTGACGAAAACGGCCAGTACCTCCACGCCAACACTCTGCTGGTGCTGCTTTACTACTATTTCCTGCAATACCGGGGCTTCCGGGGACCCTGCGTCCGGAATATCTCCACCACCCATCTGCTGGACCGGGTGGCGGCGGATTTCGGCCAGGATTGCCACGAGGTGCCGGTGGGCTTCAAGTACATCTCCGCGAAAATGGCGGAGACCGATGCCATCATCGGCGGCGAATCCTCCGGCGGCATGGCAGTGAAGGGTCATATCCCCGGCAAGGACGGCATCTACGCCGCGGCGCTGCTGGTGGAAATGCTGGCGGTGACGGGAAAATCCGTGGGACAGCTCTACCGGGAGATCACGGAACGGTACGGAATGCTCCACTACGACGAAACCGCCTGCCGCATGACTCCGGCGCGGAAGGATGAACTTCAGCAGACGATTTTTACAGACCATCGGATCCCCAATTTCCCGGAGCAGCCCCGGAAAATCGACTGGAGCGACGGCTGCAAGGTCATTTTCGCTGACGGTAGCTGGGTGATTTGCCGCTTCTCCGGAACGGAGCCCCTGCTGCGCCTCGCCGCGGAGGGCAATACCCCCCACCAGACCCAAAGCTATCTCCGGGACTGGCAGAATTTTTTGAATCTTTGATCCGAATTTCCTTCTTCTTTTTTGCCGCATAAAGCGCCAAATCCTGCAAACAATACCATTGTTTCAGTCATAAAGCAAGGAGAGGAAAGATATGAAAGCAACAGGTATTGTACGCCGGGTGGACGACCTGGGCCGGATCGTGATTCCCAAGGAGATCAGAAGAACCCTGCGCATCCGGGAGGGTGACCCGCTGCTGAAAACATTGACAGTGTCGGATGGGTACTTATGGGCGATGGAAGAACTGGGCAAGCGACTGCACAGTAAATAACTGAAAAACAGCATAAACCCGCGGATTGCGCGGGCTCGCGAGCATTCTAATATTGCGTATTGTCGAAACTTTTCACAATTCTAATATTGCGGATTGTGAGAGCATGTGCTAATATAGTAGCGGAGGCGGTGTGATATGATCTTCAAAAGAAAGATTTATAATAAATTTCTGGCATGGAAAGCCGAATCCGACGGAAAAAAGGCCCTGCTTGTAGAGGGCGCACGCCGAATCGGAAAGTCCACTGTGGTGGAGGAATTTGCCAAACAGGAATATAAGAGCTATATTCTGATCGATTTTGCCAAAGCATCAGAGGATGTGAAATCCTATTTTCTTCTGCACCTAAACGATCTGGATACTTTCTATATGCTTCTGTCGGTTCAGTATGGTGTCGAGCTTCATCCCCGGGAAAGCCTGATCGTTCTCGACGAAGTCCAGTTATTCCCGAAAGCAAGAGAAGCAATCAAATATCTGGTGGCAGATGGCCGCTATGACTTCATTGAAACTGGTTCGCTGATCTCCATCAAGGAAAACGTTAAGGACATTGTCATTCCCTCCGAGGAACGGCACATCAAGATGTATCCAATGGATTTTGAGGAATTCTGCTGGGCATTGAGTGAGAAGCCTCTGATTCCCTACATCCGCAGCTGCTTTGAAAAGCGGGAACCGTTGGAGCGGAGTATCCACAACAAGGCGATGCTGCTGTTCAAGCAGTACCTGCTGGTTGGCGGTATGCCCAAGGCTGTGGCAGAATTTGTTGAGGGTCAGAAGAACTTCGGTGCGGCGGATATTGAAAAGCGGGATATTCTTGAGCTGTACCGCAGCGATATTATGAAGATCAAAGCCCAGTACCGGGCAAAGGTGCTGGCGATCTTCGATCAGATCCCGGGTCTGTTGTCCCGGCATGAGAAGCGAGTCGTATTCAACCGTATTGTAGAAGGCTCCAGTGCAGAGCAATACGAGGAGACCTTCTTCTGGCTTTCGGATTCCATGGTCTGCAACGAATGCAGGCGGACCAATGATCCGAATGTGGGTCTGTCGCTGAACGAGTCCGATACTTATATCAAATGCTATCTGGGAGATACCGGTCTGCTGGTCAGTCATGCCTTTGATGAAAATGAGCTTCTGGAAGATGAGGTCTACAAGCAGATCCTTGCCGGGAAACTGGGGCTGAACGAGGGCATGCTCTATGAGAATATGATCGCCCAGATGCTGACCGCCAACGGACACCGCCTGTTTTTCTACACCCATTATAACGAGGAAAAGAAACGCAACGACATTGAGATCGATTTCATCATCTCCAACAACAGTAAAACCAAGTACAAGATGTACCCCATCGAGGTCAAGTCCGGTACAAACTATACTACACAGTCCCTTCTGAAATTCCGGGAGAAATACAAGAGCCGGATCGGGGAATGCTATATCATCCATCCGCGCAATCTGACCGTCAAGGATGACATCCTTTGCATCCCGCCCTATATGACAATTTGCCTGTAACAGGGACGATATGTCACGCTTTTGGATAAAAAAGTCGTTGCGTTGCAACGACTTTTTTGCGTGATTCTGCTTTCGGAATATAAAGACCTTACTTCTTCAAAAAAACGGGATTAAAAGCGTTACAGGTAGCTACCGGGGATAATACGAATCCAGGAAAAACGCGAATGCTCAGAAATGCCACGGCAGTATCTATCGGCGGGAGCAAGATCCCAACTGGCAGACTGCAAAGAAGCTATACAATTTGGAATCAGCATTGCAGGAGATCGACGAAAGCTGGGAACTGCAATCCCTCACCCAAGTCACACCCTACTGCTATCAGAATTCCGATGGAGATACCATTACCTATTACTGCTGCATAACCACCTATATGGATGATGAACCTACTGAATATTTTGGAATTAACCAAACCGCATTGGAGGAAGTGGTGGATATGGATGCCCTTGAAAACCGTCGTGATTGCGAAGTAAATGATAAGGAAGCGGTCATAGGCGAGCTGGATGGACAGACCTATCTGTGCTGGACAATCTCGCCCACATACAGTTGCATTCTGGAATACACAGCCGGGACCATACCGGAAGCAGATATTTTCCGGATGGCAGCGAGTGTATCACATACAGAATAATCCCGAGTAGAAAATGGGGTGACCTCTTTGAGCCACCCCAATATTACGGTTTGAATATGACTTATACGATTCCCATAGCCATTTCTACCAGTAATGCAACGATAACCACAAGGGCAGAAATGATAAAGCCGTGGATCATGGGGCGGATGCCTGCCTTCTTCATACTTGAAAAAGAAGTATTCAGACCAATGGCTGCCAGGGCGCAGACCATCAGGAATTTACTTGCGCTCTTGGTGCCGGATACAAGTGCTGCAGGAATGGGGAAAATGCTTGCCACAATGGACATAGCCAGGAAACCCAGAATGAACCAGGGGAAGATCTTTGCGATGGAGAAATTGGCCTTCAGCTCCTTGCCGTCTTTCTGGTTGGCAAGGGCTTCTTTACGCTTGATATTGAGCTGAATGAAGGCGAAAGTGATGACAGTAGGAATGATTGCCAAGGTACGGGTCAGCTTCACCATAGTGGCAAAGTCGCCTGCACCTTCAGAGAATGCATAACCGGTAGCCACAACGGAAGAAGTGTCATTCACTGCTGTGCCTGCCCAGATGCCAAAGGCTTCGTCGGTCATGCCCAAGGCTCTGCCCATAATGGGAAACAGCACGATCATTGCCATATCAAACAGGAAGGTGGCCGACATGGCATAAGCAACATCGTTATCGTCAGCATCGATAGTTGGCGCAATGGCGGCAATGGCAGAGCCGCCGCAGATACCCGTACCGGCTGAGATCAGGTTGCTCAGCTTCCAGTTCAGCCCCAACGCCTTGCCAATAAAATATCCGCCGCCGAAGCAGGTCAGCAGGGTGAAAACCATGACTGTAAGAGACATTTTGCCCACATGGAGAATGGTGGAAATATTCAGCGACAGACCCAGCAGGATGATGGCAAACTTCAGTATCTTCTTGGATGTGAATTTTAGCCCGGAGGCAAACATATCGGTCTTTCGGACAAACTGATTCAGAAACATACCGATAAACATGGCGATAACAGCCGAGCCGATCAGATGGATGGGCAGCAGACTTTCCAGCCAGCAGGCAAGAGTCGCAATTGCTATGGACAATACAATTCCGGGGAACAGCTTGATGATCTTCATAGGAATTCTCCTTCTTTTTTACTTTCGTGCTTGATTATACCAGTAAATTGCAATAAAATGAAATTATCATTTATTATCGCCTGATAAATCAAAATGATAAGGAGACCACTATGCTGGATTACAGGGTGCTGACCTTTTTGAACCTCTATGATGAAATGAACTACCGCAGAACGGCGGAAAAGCTGAATATGACCCAACCGGGTGTCACACAGCACATTCATTATTTGGAGAAATACTATGGTGTGAAGCTCTTTGAATATGATGGACGAACCCTATCCAAAACAAAGCAAGCGGAACAACTGAAGCGGCACTTTGAAAGTGTGCGTGCCGAGGAAATTTCCTTAAAGGAAGATTTTGTACAGACAGATAAGCTTCATTTGAGGATTGGTGCCACGAAGACCATTGGAGAATTTGTCATCGTTCCGGAGGTCAGAGAATTTCTTCTGCAAGGAAATCACTGTCTGGATCTCATTGTCGATAACACGGAAAACCTTTTAACAATGCTCTCCCACGGTGAACTGGATTTTGCTGTGATCGAGGGTGTGTTTGATAAGGAACGGTATCCCCATCACCTGTTCAAGAAAGAGCGGTTTGTGGGCATCTGTGGCAAGAGCCATCCCTTTGCAGGTCAAAGTGTTTCTTTGGCGGATATATTCCGGGAAAGGCTGATCGTTCGTGAGAGGGGTTCCGGTACCCGCAGGCTTTTGGAGCAAGCGATAGCAGACCGAGGATACTCACTGGATAGCTTTCATAGCTGTTCGTCTATCAGCAATTTCTCGGTAATTTGTGAATTGGTTGCCAAGAATGGTGCAATCACCTTTGCTTACGAGCCAATCGCAAACAGCCGGGATGATCTGGCAACTTTTACGGTTGACGGAATGGAAATCCAGGGTGAATTTAATTTTGTATATATCAACACAAAAGTAGCAACACCTAAAATAGAAATGCTATTCCCAGAATCAGAGGACTAATATGTTTCAGAATAAAGTCATTGTCATCACCGGCGGTCAGACAAGACTTATGATCTATCACGGCGATCACAGATGGACATTAAATCCCTGAATTCGAATATGAAAAGGCTCCTGTCCGCTATTGAACTGAACCAGTAAAACTGGACAACAGACAAAACACCCCCTGATGTAGGATAATTACATCAGGGGGTATTGTTATAATCCCTGATATTTCGGCTGCGGATAATCCAATTCGTAATTCCGGCACAGGTCAAGGAATGCCTTTGCAGAAGATGTCAGATATTTATCCTTATGATAGACGATCTGGAAACGGCGGTGAAAATCCAGTCCATCCACACTCACGGTAACCACCTGTCCCCGCTGCAATGGGCCTGCAATCATTCTGTGGGGCAGTACCGCAATTCCCAGACCGTTGATCACTGCGTTGACCAAAGCAGTGGTGCTGGTTGCCTCCCAGGAAGGAGTTACAGAAAAACCGGCACTGTGAACCACCCGATCAAAAACCTCCCGGGTGCCGCTTCCGGGTTCCCGCAGAAGGAATTTTTGTGTCCGGAATTCTTCAACAGTCAACTGCTGTCCTTGCCGGAAATGTCCATTGCCGGGACAGACCACACTTAAACGATCTTCCAGGTATTCTTCACAGGTCAGATCCTTGCTGTGAGGAATACCCTCCACAAGCGCCACATCCAGTTCGCTGTTCAGGAGCTTCTGCTCCAGCTCGTCGGAGGGAGCCACCAGGACACGAACCTCCGTTCCGGGATGGCGGCTGTAAAAGGCTTTCACATAGCCGGGAAGGAACTGAGAGCCGATGGTGATGCTGGCACCCACCCGAAGCAGACCGAAGGAATCCCAGTCCCGCATGGTCTTTTCCATATCATCAAACATGGAAGAAATATGGGATGCATACTGAAGCAGCCGCTGTCCGCCTTCTGTAATTTGCAGTCTTCTTCCGATCCTGTCAAACAGCTTCACACCGTAATACGCTTCCAGCTCCCGAATTGCCAGACTGACCGCAGGCTGGGTCATGTGCATCGCCTCTGCTGCCTTTGTTGTATTATACCCATTCTCGCAGACACAGCGGAAAATCTTCATATGCCGTAACGTCATATTCCCACATCCTTATACAGAATTACTTATCACTACGATTTGATTATATTATTTCCATTATCGAAATGCAAGCGGTATAATGCAGGCAAAGGAGTGATTCGTTTGAAGGGAAAATACAGCAAACTATTTCTTTCTACCTTTCAGCTCAGTGCCTGTACCTTTGGAGGCGGTTTCGTGATCATCCCTCTGCTGAGGAAAAAGTTTGTAGAGGAACTGGGCTGGATCGAGGAGCAGGAGATGATGGACCTGACGGCCATTGCCCAATCCTCTCCCGGAGCCATTGCGGTAAATGCATCTATTCTGGTTGGCTACCGGGTCGCAGGATTTCGGGGTGCGCTGCTGACGGTTCTGGGAACAATCCTTCCGCCGCTGATCATTATTTCGATCATTTCTCTTTTCTATCAGGCATTCCGGGATAACACCATCGTGAATATGGCCATGGCCGGTATGCTCTGCGGTGTAGCCGCCGTGATTTTGGATGTGGTTATCAATATGGCAAAGACGGTTTTGCAGCAAAAGAAAATGATTCCTGCATTGGTGCTGATGGGTTCCTTTGCTGCAGTTCGTTTTTGGGATGTCAATATCATGATCGTCATTCTGGTTTGCGGCATCATTGGCGGACTGGAGACCTGGAAGCGGGAGAAAATCCATAAGGAGGCATTTGGGCGATGATTTATCTGGAATTGTTCTGGAGCTTTTTCCAGATCGGCCTTTTCAGCATCGGCGGCGGCTATGCTGCCATGCCGCTGATCCAGAATCAAGTGGTGGATATTCACCCCTGGCTGACCATGACCCAGTTTGCCGATATCATGACCATTGCGGAAATGACCCCCGGCCCCATTGCTATCAACTCTGCGACCTTCGTAGGTATCCAGGTGGCCGGTCTACTCGGAGCCATTGTTGCAACGCTGGGATGTGTGGTGCCCTCCTGCATCATTGTGCTGACTCTGGCTTATGTATATTACCGTTTTCGGGGACTGAGCATCGTACAGGGCATTCTGACAGGGCTTCGGCCCGCTGTGGTCGCCATGATCGCCTCTGCCGGTCTTTCCCTGCTGATCATGGCCCTTTATGGGGATCGTTCCATTCCCACTGACGTGTTCCGTTTGGATTTCATTGCCCTTGTGCTGTTTTCTGCCGGTTTTTTCGTTCTTCGAAAATGGAAGCCTAGTCCCCTCTGGGTGATGGCAGGCTGCGGCGCAGCAGGCGTGATCCTTTATTCCATTGTGTAAGGGAGGTTGTCTTATGAATTACATTATGAAATCCGGTTGCCTGTCCAAAGAGCAATCCAGCGAAGTCATGGCAAAAATCAAAAGCACTCTATCGGGACCTGTTAAAAAGATCCTGCTTTCCGATGCCGAGTATCATACAGATATCTGCAGACTGAATCCTCCCCCAGAGCGCAGCGGTGATGTACGATTCCGGGAATACATTTTTGCCGATCAAAAAGACACCAGGATGACCGGCAGACCCGGATATGCCGACGGAGAAGATCCATCGATTGTCGGATGGCCTATCTGCCGACTTCCCCGGGTAGATCATGCCCTTATCAGGATCGGAGAACAGGAATACGACCTGACCATGCACAATTCTCAGAACTATTCGATGAAGGATCGATCGGGCTATGTAATTTTGCAGATCATGCACCGGGGATTGATGGGTGGCTGGCTGTTCCATGATGATCACGGCTTTGCTCCCGAGGTTCTGTGTGGTATTTTTGCCTTTTGCAGATACATTGAGCAGGAAAATGAGTTCCTGATTGTCTGAGGAAGGCAGCATTATGAGCAAGTATTTGATTGAGAACCTCTTTGGTATCGAAGGGTGGAATATTGCCTGGTACGGTGTGATCACCGCTCTCGTATTTTGCAGGATCAGGAAGCTGCCCTTCCTGCAATTTGCGGATCTTCTGCTTCCCAGTCTGGTGTCGGGGCAATCCGTCGGCAGATGGGGAAATTTTATGAACCAGGAAGCATATGGGAATCTTCAATAGGCAAGCAAGACTAGAATTTTGCCCCAAATCGGCTTTCCCCTATCGACGAAAGCCCTTTTTCATGCTATAATCCCTGCATGAAACCATTTAAGGGGGTGTCTGGCATGGGTGAACAGGCAAAAAAGGCTCATATTAGTGCTGGTCTGCTGGCCCATGTGGATGCGGGTAAGACCACCCTTTCCGAAGCGCTGCTGTACGTTTCCGGTGCCCGTCGGACGCTGGGCCGTGTGGATCACCGGGACGCATATCTGGATACCCACGCTCTGGAGCGGGCAAGAGGCATTACCATTTTCTCCAAACAGGCCCGGCTGGAAACAGAAAAACACAGCATTACCCTTGTGGACACCCCCGGTCACGTGGATTTTTCCACGGAAGCGGAGCGGACGCTGCCCTGCCTTGACTGTGCGGTGCTGGTCATCAGCGGCACCGACGGTGTCCAGGCCCACACCGCCACCCTCTGGCGGCTGCTGGAACGGTATCAGGTTCCCACCTTCCTGTTCGTCAACAAAATGGACCTGCCCGGGCTGGAAAAGGAAGCGATCCTGCAGCAGCTGCAGGATCAGCTGAGCGCCGCCTGCGTAGATTTCACCGCCGGTGAAGAGGAAATTGCGGAAGCCGCTGCCATGTGCGACGAGGCTCTGCTGGAAAATTATCTGGAAACCGGAACTGTTACCGTCGGCAACATCCGTGGCCTCATCGGCCAGCGCAAGCTCTTCCCCTGTTGCTTCGGCTCTGCCCTGAAGCTGGAGGGTATTGAGAAATTACTGGAAATTCTGGACATTTACGCCCCGGAAAAAAGATACGGCCCGGATTTTTCCGCAAAAGTATACAAGATTTCCCGGGATGTGCAGGGCAACCGCCTGACCTGGCTGAAGGTCACCGGCGGCAGCCTGAAGGTCCGTTCCGTTCTGAATTATGTAAACCCAAAAGGTGAAACAAAAGAAGAAAAACTGGTTCAGCTGCGGCTCTATTCCGGCGACAAGTTCACCGCTCCCGACGAGATTTTTGCCGGTCAGCTGGCGGCGGTCACCGGTTTGACGGAGACCTTTGCCGGTCAGGCTCTGGGCGCGGAGCCTGAGGATACCGCCTATGCTCTGGAACCGGTGATGACCTACCGGGTGAATCTGCCCAAGGGCAGTGACCCCGCCGCAGTGGTACCCAAGCTGCGGCAGCTGGAGGAGGAAGACCCTCAGCTGCAGCTGGTTTACGAAGGCGGCCAAATTCATGTGCAGATCATGGGCAAGGTGCAGCTGGAAGTGTTCCGCAGTCTGGTGCAGCAGCGGTTCGGACTGGACATCACATTGGACGACCGCCGGATTTTTTACAAGGAAACCATCGCCAATACCGTGGAAGGTGTGGGCCATTTCGAGCCCCTGCGGCACTATGCCGAGTGTCACCTGCTTCTTGAGCCCCTTCCTAACGGCAGCGGCCTGATTTTTGACACTGTCTGTCCCACAGACGTGCTGGACATCCAGTATCAAAAGCTGATCATCGGCCACCTGAGCGAAAAAGTCCACCGGGGTGTCCTCACCGGTGCGCCCATTACCGATATGAAGATCACCCTGCTGGTGGGCAAGGCCCACCTGAAGCACACCGAGGGCGGCGACTTCCGTCAGGCCACCTACCGGGCTGTCCGGCAGGGCCTGATGCAGGCAAAATCCGTGCTTCTGGAACCCTGGTACGATTTTATCCTCACCTGCCCCACAGAGCAAATCGGCCGGGCCATCACCGACATCCGTGCCATGGGCGGTGAATTTGATGCTCCGGAGGCAGCGGGCAATCAGTCCGTCCTGAAAGGTACCGTCCCCGCTTCGGAAGTGAAGGACTACGTAGAAACCGTTGCCGCCTACACCCAGGGCAAGGGCCGCCTGCAGCTGACTCTGAAGGGCTACGCCCCCTGTCACAACACCGAAGCGGTACTGGCGGAGACCGGTTACGATCCGGAAGCCGATGTGGAAAACACCCCGGATTCCGTTTTCTGCGCCCACGGCGCAGGTTTCAACGTCAAATGGCATCAGGTCAAGGATTATATGCACCTGGAAAGCGGTCTGAAGGAAGAAAAAGCCCCCCATATCATCACCCGCAACGTCCACGTGGATGACAAAGAACTGGAAAAAATCATGCAGCGGGAATTCGGCAACGTCCGCACGCCCCTGTACAATGTCAGATCCTCCAACCGCCCCGCCACCGAAGAGATCCACATCCGTCCACCCAAGCAGAAGTACATCATCGCTGACGGCTACAACATCATTTTCGCATGGGAGGATCTTGCCGAGCAGGCGCGGAGCGATCTGGATGCGGCACGGCGGCGGCTGTGCGATATTCTGTCCAGCTTCGCGGGCTACACCAAATGCCGCCTTGTGGTGGTTTTTGACGGCTACAAGCAAAAGGGGAATCCCGGCGAAAAGAGCCAGTTCCACAATATTCAGGTGGTCTACACCAAGGAAGGCGAGACTGCCGATGCCTACATTGAAGCCCTGGCCCACGAAATCGGCAGCAACTATGCCGTGCGGGTGGCCTCCTCCGATGCGCTGGTGCAGCTGAGTTCCTTCGGCAGCGGTGTGCTGCGGATGTCCGCAAGAGAGCTGCGCATGGAAGTGGATGCCGCCCATAAGGAAATGGGCAAACATTTTCAGAAATAAATCTTCCATTATTTTCTTTTTTCCTGTATAATAGAGTATCATGCATACAGGAGGGACCTCTATGAGCCATCACCGCCAGTATTCCGATGACCCCAAAGTTCAGGCCTACCTCGACAAGGTTGCCAAGCGCGACCACCGCACCGAGCACATCTTCCGCCGGATTCTGCACATGATCGAGCGCATCATTGCCACCATCACCCTGTTTGCCCTGCTGGGCGCTCTGGGCATTGAGGTGTACCATATGTTTCTTTCCGGTGCCGCCTACTTTGAAGATGTGAACCATATGCTGCACAATCTGCTGACCATCGTTGTCGGTCTGGAGTTCGTACGAATGCTCATCGATACCACCCCCGCCAACATTCTGGAAGTGCTGACCGTGGCTATCACACGTCACGTTGTCCTGAGCCACGAAAACCCCTGGAGCAACGTGGCTTCCATTGCCTGCATTGCCGCTCTGTTCGCCGTCCGCCGCTTCCTGATCCGCCGCAGCGAGCTGAAGGAAGAAATGGTCGAAGTGGAATAAAACACAGCCCCGTCTGTATTGAAACAGACGGGGCTTCTGCATCATGCAGGGGATGTGTATTCTTTTCTTGTTTCGGCAAGAAAAGTACATCATTCATCCCTCTTTGGCATAGTAAAAGATTCTTCTGCACAGTTCTCTTTGGATGTTTTCCATTGCTTCCACCATAATATTCAAATCCGGATCTTCTTCGCCTGTTTTCAGCCGGTCGCAGACCCGCTCATAGGCAGAACGCATCCTCTCATACTGCCGGTCACAATAACTACCCGGAACGAATGCGTTGTTTACATCCGGCAGTGCATATTCTTCTACCAAGAAACCGCACATTGAATCATAAATCATATCAAATGAACACATGATAACCACCTCTAAACATTGGTATACCTGGTGTACCAGATAAAAATTGTACCGTCAATCAAAAAGGTATACCATGTATACAGGTGATGAAACATGAAGAAAACAGAATATATTACTTATCGAACCGATAAAACCATCAAGGATATTTTAACTAAAATCGCTAATGAAAAGAAATGGACCGTTTCTTTTCTTTCTGAAGAAATTATTCGGGAATGGCTGGAAGAAAAACATCCTGAGCTGATGAACAAAGAATAACGTAAAAGGCACCTCCGGAAATCCGGAGGGGCTTTCATTCTTATATAGGAAGCATAGATTTTGCAAACAGGAAATACACCAGCAAAGACACCGCATCCACGATGGTGGTAATGAAGGGACTTGCCATGACGGCGGGGTCTGCGCCCAATGCCTTGGCAACCAGAGGCAGCACACCGCCCACGATCTTGGCAATGACCACCGTTACAGCCAGAGCAAAGCACACCACCAGATCCACGGTCAGGGTGATAACCATATTGCCGAACAGCAGCCGGTCTACCAGCCAGATCTTGGCAAAGCACACCGCAGCCAGCACGATGCCGCACATGATGGCCGTCCGCAGTTCCTTCCACAGCACGCTGCCAATATCCCGCAGATGCAGCTCTCCCAGGCTCAAAGCACGGATGACCGTAACACTGGACTGGGAGCCGGAGTTACCGCCGGTACCCATCAGCATGGGGATGAAGGCTGTCAGCACGACCACCTGAGCCAGGGCATCCTCGAAAGAGGTGATAATCAGGCCCGTAAAGGTGGCCGACAGCATCAGCAGCATCAGCCAGGGAATTCGGTTTTTGAACAGGTCGATGGGGCCGCTCTTGAGGTAGGGCTTTTCCGAGGGCGTCATTGCGCTCATCAGCTCCATATCCTCGGTGGCCTCTTCCACCATGACGTCCATGGCGTCGTCGAAGGTAACGATACCGACCATCCGCTCTTCGCCGTCCACAACGGGCAGAGCCAGGAAGTTATATTTGCTGAGCATCCGGGCCACTTCTTCCTGGTCCGTCTGGGTATTGACGTAGATCAGGTTGGTGAACATCAGCTCTTCGATGGTCATTTCGTCATCCTCTGCCAGCAGCAGATCCTTGACGGTAACCATACCGATAAGCTTCCGGTCCTTGGCGGTGACGTAACAGGTATAGATGGTCTCCTTGTCCACGCCCTGCCGGCGGATGCGCAGGATGGCTTCCTCCACCGTCATATGGGGGCGCAGGGAAACGTACTCCGTGGTCATAATGGAACCGGCGGAGTATTCAGGATAACGCAGGATCTGGTTGATGGTGGAGCGGGTCTCCGGATCAACGTTCTTTAAAATTCGCTTGACCACGTTGGCAGGCATTTCCTCGACGATATCTGCCGCGTCGTCCACGTACAGTTCGTCCAGCACTTCCTTCAGCTCGTTGTCCGAGAAGCCCTGAATCAGAAGCTCCTGTGCGTCCTGCTCCATTTCAACGAAGGTCTCCGCCGCCAGCTCCTTGGGCAGCAGACGGAACATCAGGGGGATCTGCTTGTCCTCCAGTCCGTCAAAAAGCCCTGCCACGTCGCTGGGATTCATGGTGACGAGAATGTCCTTCAGGGTTGCGTATTTCTTATCCTCAAGCATTTTGAGGATGGCTTTTTCCACAATTTCAAAGCGTTCTGCCATGATTTTCCTCCTTATTATGAATGAATAAGAAGCAATCATACGGGGCTTTTACAGGCGGCTCACCAAGGCAAGCCGACTGCTACTTCGCCCGGGTATATTGCCGCTACTGCCAGCTTCCATGGTATTCCCTCCTTTATGGTCATAGTTATGAATATTTTACCCCTATTTTGAACTGTTGTCAACCTTGACGGTGCAGAGTTTGGGAAGTAAAATTGAATGTAAAGAACTGTTTGGCAGTATAGGTAAAGCATGTCATTCCGAGGCCCGCAGGGCCGTGGGAATCTCCTGCACAGAAGTTGGTTACGCTCAAGCGGAAATTAACATAGTACATCTGGGATTTACAATGTTAATTGGTGCAGATGTCATCTGTTCTGCTCTGCTGGAGATTGCCACGTCGGCCTTTCAGGCCTCCTCGCAATGACATGCTTCTTTCTAACTGCTCATCTTATCCCCACCGTAAGGAGGAACTACCTATGCTCCGCATTGCCACGGAAGCCGATGTACCGGCGATCTTACGCATCTACGCGCCCTATATTCTGCATTCTACCGCAACTTTTGAATACGACGTTCCCATAGAAGCGGAATTTCTGCAGCGATTCCGGGACATCACCACCCGGTATCCCTGGCTGGTTTGGGAGGAGGAAGGCCAAATTCTGGGCTATGCCTACGCTTCCGCTCCCTACACCCGGGCAGCCTTTCAATGGTGCGCAGAGCCGACGGTTTATCTGAAGCCGGAAGCCCGGGGCAGGGGCATCGCCGCTGCCCTGTATAGTGCTCTTGAAAAAATTCTGAAATTGCAGGGTTATCAGGTACTATACGCCCTGATCACCGCTGAAAATACCGAATCTGTCCGCTTTCACAAAAAATGCGGTTACATTCTCCGGGGCGATTTTCCGGACTGCGGCTTCAAATTCGGCCGCTGGCTGGGATTGTACTGGATGGAAAAGCGGTTGATTTCTGTCGAATCTCCCAGTATCGTCCCTGTGGAATGGTCTGCCATCAAGCAGGATGCACAAAGATTTTCCAATATTTTAGACATTTTGTCTCTTTCTTAATCCACGAAAATATGTTATGTTATGCGTGGAGAAAAGTGCGCTCTTACTGCG
>JAZNPV010000077.1:0-4497 GCA_045589835.1 Faecousia sp. | reverse complement strand
CAAAGACAGCCATGAGTACCAGGACTATCTTGCAAACCCAACCCGTGGCAATGCGGATGCGTTCATCAGCGGCATCCTGGAATTGCATGGTGATGCCCCACAGCGGGATGTGTATCTCAAGTACATCGATGAGCGCCCCGGAAGCAATGGTCTGTTCACAGACGAGGGTGTTCCCATCGTGCTGTCCCAGGTGCAGAAGGAGATGAACGAACACCCCGGCAATATCTGGACACACATCATTTCCCTGCGTCGGGAAGATGCGGAGCGGCTGGGCTATAATAACCCGGATGCGTGGATGCACCTGCTCCGCTCTCAGCGAAACATGATCGCTCAGCAGATGAAGATCGCGCCGGAGAACTTTCGTTGGTATGCCGCATTCCACAACGAGGGGCATCATCCTCATGTTCACATGATGGCCTACTCTGTCGATCCCAGCGAAGCCTTCCTCTCCACCAAGGGCATCGAAACCATCAAAAGCAATCTGGCACAGGAAATCTTCCGTCAGGATCTGCTGCAGATCTATCAGAAGCAGTCCGACCTTCGTGACGAGCTCCGGCAGGAAAGCCGGGATCGCATTACAGAGATCGTAGATGCCATCAACCACGGCTGCTTTGATAATCCCCAGATGCAGACGATGCTGGTGCAGCTTGCGGACAGGCTGGCGAAAGCCAAGGGTAAAAAGCAGTACGGATATCTCAATGCCGGTACGAAAAAGCTGGTGGATGCCATCGTGGCCGAGCTTACGAAAGATAACCGCATCCAAGAACTGTACTCTCTGTGGTATGAGCAAAAGGAAGATGTGCTGCGCACCTACACCAACAAGATGCCGGAGCGGATTCCATTGGAACAAGAAAAAGAGTTTCGGGCTATCCGCAATGCTGTGGTTCAGGCGGCATTGCAGTTGCAGCTCCCACAAGAAGAACTACCCCTGTCAGACCCAGTTCCGCCCCGTGTGGACTTTGTTGACGATGGCTCGGATGTGTACCCAAAAGCAGTTAGGAGCCTGCGTGAGCCGGAGGTAGAGCCAGATCCAGAAGTAAAGCAGTTCCTGCACGAAGCAGCTATCCGTGGCAGTATAGATGCGGTATATGGAGTGGGCAAGCAGTATCTGAAAACGGACATTCAGAAAGCCATCTCCATGTTTGAATTGGCCGCAGAGCAAGGCAATTCCTATGCCGAATACCAGCTTGGCAAAATCTATTGCTTCGGTCAGGGAGTGTCGCAGAATCTGGAAGTGGGCATGGAATGGCTGAAAGCATCCGCCAGCCATGGCAATGAATATGCCTCCGCACTGCTGGAAAAGGTGCAGAATCATATCCACCGGCAAACTACATCCGCTGTCTTCGGACTGTTCCGGGGACTGGCTGGCATGATCCAAACCAGTGCCAACAACTTCATCCGCCGCAGAAATTCCATCGACCGCAAGCAGCGGCAGAAAATCGAGGAAAAGAAGCAAGCTCTTGGTCAGCGTTCCAGTGGTCAAGAATATGACTACAACGAGGAGCAGACCATGTAACCACTCCCGCCGGACAGCACCCTTCGGTATTGTCCGGCGGCAGGTAACAAAACGAAATCAACAAATAAGCCTACCCCAGGTCACGCACACATTTTATGCGCAACCTTTGGTAGGTTTGATGAATAGCTATTTTCAAATTAGTGTGGTAATGTTTGCGCTACGAAAGGAAGTGATATTTATGGCAAAGCGCAGAGCCAACGGCGAGGGTAACATCCGTAAGCGGAAAGATGGCCGTTGGGAAGGAAGATACACTGCCGGAACTGACCCGGAAACCGGCAAACAGATCTTCAAAAATGTCCTGGGCAAGACCCAGGCAGAAGTGAAAGAAAAGCTGAAAAAAGCTTTGGAAGAAGCCAAAAAGGTAGATTTTGCCCGGACAGGCAAGTACACTGTGGAACAGTGGATGGACGAATGGTTTGAAAATGTTTGTAAAATCAAAGTCAGACCATCCAGCCATCAAACATACCGGGGTTACATCGACCACCATGTAGCGCCGAACATCGGTAAGATTCCCCTAGAGAAGCTCAGTACCATGGATCTCCAGAAATTGTACCGCAAGCTGATGAACAAAGGCCGGGTAGAACGGATTGAAGCAGAACACCAGCCGAAAGGCTTGTCCGCCAAGACGGTGCGGAATATCAATCAGGTGATCTCCTCTGCCATGGACTTCGCCGTGGCGCAGAAGATCATCTCGGAGAATCCCTGCAAGGCGGTGGCACTCCCCAAGCTGGAACACAAGGAGATGCAGACCATCCCGGCAGAGCAGCTCCAGGCATTCCTTCAGGAAGCAAAGGCAACCGGTGTCTATGAGATGTACTACATTGAACTGGCAACCGGCCTGCGCCGGGGTGAACTGCTGGGTCTCAAGTGGAATGACATTGACTGGAAGAATGGCATCATCAAGGTACGCCGCCAGGTGGCAAGAGTGAATGGTGAGAACGTGGAAGCGCCGCTGAAAACCAAGAACTCCTACCGGGCGGTCAGCATCTCGCCCCAGGCAATCGAAGTCTTGCGGGAGCAGAAACGGAAAACCAATGACACCTATGTGTTTCCCTCGCCCAATGGTGGCCCCATCTCCCCGGACAGCGTGAACAATATGCTGAAGCGTGTTCTCGAAAGGGCTGGGATCCCGAAGGTCAGATTCCACGATCTCCGCCACACCTTCGCAACCATCGCCTTGCAGAACGGAGTGGATATCAAGACCGTCAGCGGCATGCTGGGTCACTTCTCCGCAGGCTTCACCCTGGACACCTATGCCCATGTGACCACCTCGGCACAGAAGGAAGCCGCCCAGACCATGGGAAATATCCTGAGCCTGTAAATCGGCTTTGTAGCCGATAGAAAAGCCGTGAACGACCAACACATCGTTCACGGCTTCGCTGTCAGATTTCAATCCCGATTTCCCAGCTCTAGAGCCGGGAAAATGAACCGAAGAAAGGAAGGTTTTATGAAAAAGATCCCCAAGAAGAAACGAAAGGTAACCGAACTGTATTTCAACGAATACGACGGCACCGCCGAAATCTATACCTACAACACCAAACTCAAAAAGCGCCTGACCGCCTATGCCGCCACCTATCCCAATCTCTGCAAGTTAACCGAAGATGACGAAAACGGCGGCCTGCGGTTTGAGATCGATAAGCATCGGATCAGCATCCGCCTGACTGCGCCATACAGTGAGGAACGAAAAACAGCAGCCAGTCAGCAAGCCACCATGAATAGTACCCGTTTCAGTAGCATCTACTCTGCGTAGGTTGTCCAACTTCCCACTTCATGCTATTATGGCATCAGAAAGGAAGTGGCAACCATGAATGTCTATGTAACCGGAGCCACCATCAAGCAGCTTCGAGAAAGCCGTGACATGACTCAGGCAGAACTATCTGAGAAAATTGGTGTCAGCAGCAAGGCCATCTCCAAGTGGGAGACCGCCAAAGGACTTCCGGATATCAGTCTGTTGCAGCCATTGGCACAGGCACTTGGTATCTCCGTTATTGAGCTGATGAACGGCGAGCATATTATTAACAAAAATATTTCTGCTAATATGCTACGCAGCAAATTCTATGTCTGCCCTATCTGCGGCAATGTCATCCATGCGTTGGGAAATACTGTAGTCAGCTGCTGCGGTATCACGCTGCCTGCCCTGGAAGCGGAAGAAGCTGACGAAGATCATGCAATCACTATCGAAGATGTGGAGGATGAACATTTCGTCACCATCCACCATCCCATGACGAAGGAACATTATATTTCCTTCATTGCTTATGAAACTTCCGACCGACTCCAACAGGTGAAACTCTATCCAGAAGGTAATGCCCAGACCCGGCTGCAATTACGTGGCATGGGATATCTGTATTACTACTGCAATCGGCACGGATTGTTCCGAAAGAAGTATTATCGAAAATAGCAAAGCATGCAATAGAAACAACGCCCGGAATCGGAAGCGTGAGATCACGAATCCAATTCCGGGCTAATACTTTATACTTTCTCTACGGGAAGCCACAGTTCTACATAGCTTTCACCCCGGTCCTCCTCACAGGGTGGTCCATACACTTCCAGGTTGTAGCTGCCGCTTAAGCGATACTCCCGGCAACCGGGGAGCCACTCCTGCCACATCTTGGTATTGGTGTCCTGCAGTGTCTTCAGCTTGCAGGGAAATACCGCCCAGGTTCCACCAGGAATCACCATGGATTTGCATCCAGCGGGAATCTCCTGCCAGGGGATATAGTTATCTGCAATCCAGTAGTCGAATTCTCCATCCGGTCCATTGTTGTCGATACAAATACCGTAGACACCCATCAGTGGGAAGTCCGGCTGACTGAACATTTCCGTCCAGTATTCCGGGATCTGCTGATAGCTGGTTTCCGGATGGAACTTCCGGGAGACACCCATCACCGTAAACTGAGGCTTTTCCACAATTCTGTATTCCATCACATGCACACCCTCCAATGTCTGTTTGATTTTCACAGGTGCGTAGCTGATCAGTCTGG
>JAZNPV010000076.1:0-26037 GCA_045589835.1 Faecousia sp. | reverse complement strand
TTCAGAAAGCCGATGCTAAGTATGCCTATAAAGCAAACTTCTCTGTCGCGGTACATGTTTGCAGACAATTCTTTCTTGGTAATGTATCTCCACCAGATGTTGAAGCTCTCATTTGCAAGCATGTTACTCCTATTCGACCAGGCAGAAGCAGGCCTCGCAAAATGACCGTTAAGCATGCGGTTAGCTTCATCTATAGAGTAGCATAATTTCCGTGCTTTGAATAGTGATTTTTTAAGCGGATTTGCCAATCCGCTTACTTGTCATGCCTAAATTACAAAAAAGCGCATCCAAAACAGTTTCCTGTCTTGGATGCGCTCATTTTCCTTGCTTTACCCACTATGCCCTGTTGCTAACTTAATGACATTGTGTTTAAACACTCGGGCAGTTTTTTGTTATCCTTTTTCTTCTGAAGAGGGTGGGTAGCCGAAGAACAGCACATAGGCCTTGTAAAAAGAGGAGTAGTCCTTATAGCCGCAGTCGGTGTAAATTTTGGAGGGCTTTTTCCCGGCCTTCAACAGGCTCTGGGCAAAGATCAGCCGCCGCTGGGTCACATACTGGTGGACGGAAATACCCAGTTCTTTTTTGAACAGGTGGGTGATACCGGAGGAGGAAATACTCATTCTTTTTGCCAATGCATCAACTGTCAGGTCATCTGAAAGATGCTGCGCGATATAGCAGGTGATATTGTGCATCTCGCCTGTTTCCACCGGATCCTGTGCCGATTCGGAATCAAGTACATAGCGATCTAACTCTGCCAGCAGCATCAGCGCCGTGCTGTAGGCATAGAATCCCTGCTTGCCGTTATCCGGTTCTTCCATAATGCGGCAAAGCCGTTTCAGCAGGAACAGAATGTGGGTATCAAGATTCTCTATAATACGCAGTTCGGACATGATTTGTCCGCAGGGCGTCCTGCCCAGCACCTCCGCGGGAAAGGCAATCTTCAGCCGGGGGAAACGCGGACAGCCCTGAAGCCGGAAAAAGTGATAGTTTTCTCTGGGAATCAAAAACAGCGTATCTCCCTGTACCTTCTTTTGCTGCTTGTCCGTAAATAAAACCGCATCCAAATCCTCGCAGAAGAGGATCTCGTGATAGGAATGGATCTCCCGCTCAGAAATAGTCAAACTGTCGCTTCGCTGAAAGGATATTTGGTTGTAGGTCAGTTTAATTTCAAAATTAGTAGCCATAAAAACAGAATAGCACAGGTGTGCTGCTTTTTCAATATAAATTATGCTTTTTGCAATTTATATTTCTAAATCACGATATTATAATGAGAGCATCAAAGCATTAGTAAATGGAGGTTTCACATATGTCTGTTGGGTGTAAAATCATTCGGGATTTTGAAAGACCCGATCCGGAGCTGGTAGAGCTGTTCCGGGGCATGGCGGTTGCCAATATTGATGACTGCATGGGCCGTACTGCCGCTGTGGCGTCGGACATCGTGCCGCTGGGCAAGGGGCAGCTTCTGGGAACGGCCGTTACGGTGCAGGTTGCACAGGGCGATAACCTGATGTTCCATGCAGCTATGGATCTGGCAAAGCCCGGTGATGTGTTTGTGATCGATGCCGGCGGATATACAGACCGGGCGATCTTTGGTGAATTGATGGCTACCTACTGCAAGACCCGGGGCGTGCGGGGAATCGTCTGTGACGGTGCTGTCCGGGATGCCCAGAGTATGGCGGAAATGGAAGATTTTCTGGTCTATGCCAAAGCGGTCACCCCCGACGGTCCTTATAAAAACGGCCCCGGACAGGTCAATGTGCCGGTGTCTGTTGGCGGCAGAGTAGTACATCCCGGCGATATCGTGGTAGGCGATGCTGACGGCGTGCTGTTTATCCGTCCGGAGGATGCCCGGCAGATCGCAGAGGCCACCAAAGCGGTAGAGCGTAAGGAAGCGGAAATCATGTCCCACATCGTGAATGACGGCACTTATATCCGCCCGTGGGTGGATACCATGCTGAAGCAGATCGGCTGCGAGATCATTTAACGGGGAGGAAACCAGTTATGTACAATCAGGATATATCCCGGCTGCAGCCTTCCAGATCTATTGTATTTATGGGGCAGGCCAAGAAAATGAAAGCCGTAGACCCTTCTGTTATCGACTTGGCCGGCGGCGAGCCGGATTTCGATACCCCCATTAGAATTCGTGAGGAACTGAAGCGCCAGCTGGACGCAGGCTATACCCACTATACGGTAGGCCCGGGCTTGCCGGAGCTGCGGGAAGCAATTGCGAAAAAGCTGCACGATGAAAACGGCTGCAACTATACTGCCGATGAGATCATTGTGACCCCTGGCGGCAAGTTTGCCATTTATCTGGCAGTACGCAGCGTGGTCAATCCCGGCGATGAAGTCATGTATCTGGAGCCGGGCTGGGTGTCTTATCCCTCCATTATCGAGGCTTCTTCCGCTGTGCCTGTGCCGGTGCGGCTTACATGGGAAGAGAATTTCCAAATCACCCACAAGGCATTGGAGGCCCATTGCACCGACAAGACCAGAATGTTGATTATCAACTGCCCCAACAACCCTACCGGCCGGTGCCTGAGCGTGGAAGAGGCGTTGGAAATCAAAAAGTTCATGGAAAACCATCCGGATGTGCTGCTGCTGACCGATGAGATCTATGAGCGGATTCTGTACATGGGCAACGAGAATATCAGCCCTGCCAGCTTCCCGGAAATTGCGGACAGAGTGCTGACCGTCAACGGCTTTTCCAAGAGCGTAGCCATGACCGGCTGGCGAATCGGCTATGTGGCCGCATCCGCCGAAGTGACCAGGGTGATGTACAAGCTGTTCCAGCACACCATGACCTGTGTCAGCGGCTTTGTCCAGAAGGCGGCGGTCACGGCGCTGGACTGCGCAGAGGAGATCGAGCAGATGCGGCGTATTTATGAGCAGCGGCGGGATCTGTTTATCGGTGCGCTGAACGCCATTGACGGTGTCAGCTGCCGCCTGCCGGGGGGCGCTTTCTATGCATGGGTCAGATTCGATGTTCCCGGCTACGATTCCGAGAAGATCTGCGACTACATCCTGAAAGAAGCCCGGGTTGTAGGTGTGCCCGGCGTTGCCTACGGCACTGACGAACCCTGTGTGCGCTTCTCCTTTGCAGCATCTACGGAGGATTTGAAGACCGCCGCAGAGCGCATTGCAGCGGCCATGCAGAAGCTATCATTGGAAAGGCGGATATAGTATGGAAAATAACGAGAAATTGAGAAGTTTGCTGGATCATTCTGTGCAGATCAATGACGGCCTTACCCAGACCAGCGCTGACGGAGCGGCTCTGGCATTCGACAGAAAATACGGCATTATGTTCTGCGCCTATATGCCCGGTTTTCAGGGCCATTACGGGGAATCCCGGGGTAAGGTAGCCCTTGCCTATTTCCCCGCGTCTCAGCCTACCAATATCCGGTTTGTGACGGTGGCAGAGGGGGATGAGGTATACTGCGAGAATATCCACGGCCTTGGTGACGGTAAGGTGCGCGTTTTTTACGAAAAGAACAGCCGCCGGGAGGGCGATCATACCATCTGCTATAAGGATTATGATTTTCAGGCTGATTCCCTGTCAGAAGAAAAATGCATGATGGTCAGGCACGAGGACGGAACTGTAGAGCCCTATAACCAGTCTGTCAAGTTTAAATACTTGGAGCAGCGGGGCTATCACAATCATAAACATGTAAAAACAGAGCAGACCGGCCATTGCGCCTACTTCCGGGGCGAGGACGGCTATACCTACGGCGCGGCAGTGGATTATTACTCGGAGGTGGTTCTGTACCGCTCTGCCGATGACGGCGCGACTGTGGAATTTTTTGCGGTGTATCCCAAGCCTGCTCAGTATGAATTTGAATACCGGTTCCTGAACGGCAAGATCTATGCCATCTACAGAACCGACGAAGATCTGGGCAGCATTTTCTTCACTGTTTCTGATGATATGGGAAAAACATGGAGCGACCCTATAGCCTATGAGAACAGCATTCAGTGCCGCCCCCGTATGATCGTATACAACGGCCATATTTTGACTTGCCACAATTACCATAATAAGGACACCAAAAACCGGCCCGCTATCCAGCAGGGCAGAACCTCTATCCGGATGATCTACGGCGAAGATCCCGATCCAAAGAACAATATTGTGGTAGCCGATCTGTACCGCAAGACCGGTATGGTCAATATCAGTATTGCAGATATTATGAATGATATTTACTTGGCCTACAGCACCAGCGAGCTTGCCTTGGAGTATCAGAACGGCAATCCGCTGGTCAGAGGTAAGGATTCTATCCGCTACATCAAGCTGGGAGATTTGATTCCGGAATAATTACATGAGAAAACGGACGGTTAAAGCGGCTACAAAAAAGCCTGTAAAGTCTGCGATCAGCGCAGCGGGAATGGTATAACGGGTCTTTTTGATGCCTGCCGCGCCGAAATAGACGCTGATTGTATAAAAGGTAGTTTCCGTAGAGCCCAGCATGACAGCGGCTGTTTTGCCGACGGTCGAGTCTACACCGTATTGGGCCATCAGATCGGTGCCCACCGCCAGAGCGGCGCTGCCGCTGATTGGCCGTATCAGAACCAGCATAGCTGTCTCCGCGGGTATTCCAAAGAATTGAAATACTGGCTTTAGCATGTTACTGATAATTTCCATAGCGCCGGAAGCACGGAGCATGGTCACGGCGGTCAGCAGCAGGATCAGCGTGGGGATCAAGGTAACCAGCAGCTTCAGCCCATCGGCAGAGCCTTGCAGCAGCAGATCGTAGCTGTTTTCCTGCTTGCGCAGGGCAAACAAAGAGGCGCTAAGCAGTAAAATCGGAACTAAGTAATCAAGCATGGGGCCACAGCTTTCCCATGAGCCAAGCGGCGGCCAGTCCCATGCCCGCAGAACACAGACTGGTGACCCATACGGCAGGCAGGATGTCAAAGGGGGTAGTGCAGCCCAGAGAAGTCCGTACTGCGGCAACAGTAGAGGGAATCAACTGGATGGATGCTGTATTTAGCACCACAAGGCGGCAAAGCTCGTCGGTGGCAATGCCGTTTTTGCCTCGTAGGGCAAGCCTCTGCGCTGCCTGGATCCCCATGGGTGTGGCGGCGTTTCCCAGTCCCAGAAAATTGGCGCATACATTGGCACTGAGGCTGCATGCCAGGGAAGAATCCTCCCGGAAAGAGGGAAATACCCTCCCCAGTAACGGCTTCAGCAGCCGGGATAGAAAACCGGTAAAACCGGCATGCTCCATCAGCTTGCCAACACCTGTCCACAGGCAGACGGAGCCTGCCATGGAGAGTACCAGAGTAATGCCGGCCTGTGCGCCCTGGGGCACGGCGGCAGCCAGCGCGCTGCCGTTGCCTGTCAGGATTGCAGCCAGCAGCGAAACAGCGATCAGGCCTGTCCAGATCCAGCTCATAATCATGTCCATCCCTCCTGATGCAAAGTATGTGACGGCACGTGAAAACATGACCGGAAATATTATTTGACAATATGTGCAGCAGATGGTATAATATAATAAATGATACGAAACAAACAGATATAATTAAAAGGGGCTGGACAGTATATGAAGTCAACCGGGATTGTTCGCAGAATGGACGAATTGGGCAGGATCGTACTGCCAGTGGAGCTGCGGCGTACATTGGATATTGCAGAGCGGGATGAATTGGAGATCTATCTGGACGATGATAAAGTTGTGCTGAAAAAATATGAGCCGTCCTGTGTGTTCTGTGCATCTCTCAGGGGGTTGGTCACATTCCGCGGCAGAAATGTCTGCATGGAATGTGTCCAGACTATGAAAGAACTGTAAAAAACATCCTGCCGAACTTGGCAGGATGTTTTACTATTCTTCGTCAGCAGCCAAAGCTGCGTCGTATACTACATTTTTTGGCAGATCCAGCTCTTTGGCTGTCTGCTTGATGGCATCCTTGCGGCTCATGCCGGCTGCTACCAGCTCCGCTACCCGGGTACCTGCATCCAGTGTGGTGGCAGCAGGCTTTTCCTCCGGTGTTGCACCGGCGACTACCAGAACAAATTCTCCCTTCGGCGGCTGCTGGGAATACAGGGCTATGGCACCGTCCAGTGTGGTGCGGATCACTTCCTCGTGCAGCTTGGTCAGTTCCCGGCACAGACTGATAGACCGGTTGCCGCCAAATGCGTCAGCCATGCTTTGCAGTGTGTTGAGCAGCTTATGGGGGGCTTCGTAGAAGATCATGGTGCGCTGCTCATTTATCAGTGATTCCAGATGCTCCCGGCGGCTTTTTTTGGCAGTGGACAGAAAGCCCTCAAAACAAAACCGTCCGGTAGCTTGGCCGGAAATACTCAGCGCTGTGATCACAGCGCAGGGGCCGGGGATGGCGCAGACGGTAATGCCTGCTTCGGCACATTGCCTGACCAGCTCTTCGCCAGGATCAGAGATGGCGGGACTGCCTGCGTCGGAGACCAGCGCGCAGGTTTCACCGGCCAGAATCCGCTCCAGGATCATATTGCCTTTCTGAGTCTTGTTATGCTCGTAGTAGCTGACAAGGCTTTTTTTGATGCCCAGATGATTCAGAAGCTTCAGGCTGACTCTGGTGTCCTCTGCGGCAATAAAATCAGCTTTTTCCAGAGTTTCCTTGCAACGTATGGAGATATCGCCCAGATTGCCGATGGGCGTGGGAACAAGATATAACATTCCGGCCATGACACAGCCTCCTAAATATGGTATAGCTTTCGGTAATAATCGGTGGGCAGGCCCTGCAGGTCGTACAGGCTTTCTTCCTGCCAGAGAAGGCCGGGCTTACCACCCTTGCGGCACTGCACCAGTACCAGAGAAATGGGATCATCCGGTTTGTGGCGAAGCAGGCACACCTTTTTTGGTTCCAGCTTGACAGACGCTGCGCAGGTGCATATTTGAGCAAATTTTTCCGGCCGGTGAACCAGAAAAAAGTCGCCACCGTATTTCAGTGCCAGGGCAGCCGCACGGAATACAACCTCCATGGAGCAGACATCGTCCCGCCTGGCCAGAGGGACGGTTTTGCTCCGGGGACCGCCGGAAAAATAAGGGGGATTGGAGATGCAGCAGTGGTAAGCCCCTGTTTTGATGAAATCAGGGAAGCTGTTCAGATCGCCGCATATACTGTTAAGACGATCTTCCAGTCCGTTGGCTAAGCGGTTTTTAAGGGCGGTTTGATGGGCTTGGGGATCCAGCTCAATGCCGTCCACACGGCACTTAGGATCGTTGGCGCACAGCAGAAGTCCCAGTGTTCCGCAGCCGGAACCCAAATCCAAAACCCGGGCATTTTTTGGCAGCTTGGCAAAGTGGGAAAGGGCAATGGAATCCGTACTCAGAGGGAATGCGCCGTCACACAATTCAAGCCGAAAGCCGTTATGCAGTTGTTCCACGGAATCCCTCCTGACGGTATAAACATAAAATGTTTGTATTTATTGCACCATTCAAGCCTCCCCTCAAGGACAGTCGCGGAGCGACACTAAATGGATGATTGCCAGTGGCAATCCAACATTAAAAAACGGGTGCCCCGAAGGGGCGGAAGGGTGACACCCCTCAGTCAGCTTTGCTGACAGCTCCCCTCAAGGGGAGCCTTGGTTACGATAAAAGAAAATAAAACAACAGGAAAAAGTAAAAAATCAGCCTGCGCGCCGGTGCCGGTGCGCAGGCTGGTCGGGGTCGGAAATTAGCCTTCCTCGATTGCTTCAACAGGGCAGTTATCAGCACAGGTGCCGCAGTTCACGCAGATATCGGCATCGATTACGTACTTGTCCGCGCCCTGGGAGATAGCCTCAACGGGGCAGTTGTCAACACAGGTACCGCAGTTAACACAAGCGTCGGTGATAATGTAAGCCATGATGTTCCCTCCAATATGTATATAATAGCGCATCAGCGTTCGAATGCACTTCTATTCTAGCATGTATTTTACAAAGCGCAAGTGTTTTTTTAAAAAACATCCGTATATTTTTTGACGCTGTTGGGGAAAAATTCCTGAAGAGGGAGGTGGCGGCATGTTCTACGGGGAACAGACGCAGGCGCTTTTGCTGCTGGCTGCGGCAAAGGCCCGGTCGTTGGGGCATAGTTATGTGGGCAGTGCCCATTTGCTGCTGGCCCTTGGACAGCAGCAGGGGATTGCCGGTCAGCTCCTGCGGGGAGCGGGCTTTGTGCCGGAACTGACAGAAGAAATGGCAGCCGTGCTGTATGGCCGGGGAACTCCCGGTTTGCCGCTGCCCCAGGGTTTTTCGGCACAGGGCAGGAGAATCCTGCGGATGGCCAGAAATGAAGCACGGCAAGTGGGAAGCAAGGAGGTTACGGAGATCCATTTGCTGCTGGCAGTGCTTCGTTGTGAAAAAACGGCGGCCAGAGACTTGCTGATTTTAAATGATGTGGACATAGAGGGGTTGTTTTCGTGGACCATCGACAGCCTTCTCTGGAATAAATCGGAATATCCGGGCAGAAAAAAGGAGGGAATATCTACGAAACTTCTGGAGCAATTCAGTGAGGATCTGATCCAAAAGGCGGCTGCAATGGAGCCGGTCATCGGCAGGGATAAGGAAATCGATACGGTGATCGGGATACTCAGCCGGAAGAATAAAAATAATCCGGCACTGGTAGGGGAGCCGGGTGTGGGTAAGACAGCCATTGCGGAGGGATTGGCACAGCGGATGGCTTCCGGCAATGTGCCACCCCAGCTGAAGGATAAGCGGCTGGTCAGGCTGAATATGGGCAATCTGGTGGCTGGCACCAAGTATCGGGGTGAGTTTGAGGAACGGCTGCGGGATGTGCTGGCGGAGATCCGCCGCAGCGGCGATGTGATTCTGTTTGTAGATGAGATGCACACCATTGTGGGTGCAGGTGCGGCGGAGGGTGCTATCGATGCGGCTAATATTTTCAAGCCTGCGCTGGGCCGGGGAGAATTGCAGATGCTGGGGGCTACCACATTGACGGAGTACCGCAAATATGTGGAGAAAGACCCGGCGCTGGACCGGCGCTTCCGGCCTGTGATGGTGGAGGAACCGGATAGTGAGGCTACAATGGCTATCCTGCGGGGATTACGCGCAGGCCTGGAACGGCATCACCATATCCGGATTTCAGAGGATGCCATGAAGGAAGCTCTGCGGCTGTCAGTCCGGTATTTACCGGATCTGTATTTACCGGATAAGGCTATTGATCTGCTGGATGAAGGTGCCTCTCATGCCCGTATGGAGGAATTATACGCCGGCAGGCGGGGAATCCGGCAGGATCTGGAGCAGGAACTGCATGATGCTGTGCGGGAAAGCCGGTTTGAAAAGGCTGCGGAGCTGCGGGATAAAATGCAGCGGATTGCCGCACGGCCCGGGGAAGGAAGACGGATCAGAACGGTCACCGGGGCAGATGTGGCCTGGGCGGTTTCCGCAAGAACCGGAATTCCTGTGGGCAGACTGACTGCCGATGAGCGGGAAAGGCTTTTAAATTTGGAGAAAATTTTGTCTGCGCAGGTGATTGGCCAGCCGGAAGCCATAAATGCGGTGTCGGAAGCGGTGCGGCGGGGACTGTCCGGAATCCGGGACGAAAGCCGGCCTGTGGCAAGCCTTTTGCTGACCGGGCCCACCGGTGTGGGAAAAACCGAGCTTTGCAGAGCATTGGCACGGGAGCTTTACGGCAGCAAGGAGGCTATGATCCGGCTGGATATGACAGAGTTTATGGAAAAACAGTCGGTGGCAAGACTCATTGGTGCCCCTCCCGGTTATGTGGGATATGAGGAGGGCGGTAAGCTGACGGAAGCTGTGCGGCGCAGGCCCTACAGTCTGGTGCTGCTGGATGAGTTGGAAAAGGCCCATCCGGATGTGGCCGGAATTCTGCTGCAGATCATGGAAGAGGGCGTGCTGACCGATTCTACAGGACGGCGTGTCAGCTTCAAAAATACCATTGTTGTGATGACCTCCAATATTGGCGGAGAGGTGCGCAGCGATGGCCTTGGTTTTCAGCCTGCTGGCAGGGATGGGCAGGCCAGGGAGGCACTGCGTCAGCGGTTCTCACCGGAGTTTTTGGGCAGATTGGATAAGATTGTGTATTTTAAACCACTGCAGGAACAGGATATGGAGGGGATCGCAAGAAAGTATTTGACCCTGCTACAGGAGAGGGCGGGTTCTATGGGCATACAGCTTCAGTTGCCGGAGGAACTTGCCGTGGAGTTAGGACAGCATTGCGGAAAGCAGGGCGGTGCCCGGCGGCTTCGGCATTTGGTGCAGGAAAAGGTGGAAGGGCCGTTGGCGGTGTTTTTGCTGAAAAACGGAAAAAAACCGGGAAAGATCAGATCCCGTCTGGAGGACGGAGAACTTCACTTTTTAGGGTGAATTTGTATTTATTGCATAGACTATCAATTATTTTCGTCATTGCGAGCCGGTGCGCACACCGGCGTGGCAATCCCCATCGATAAACGAAACAGTAAACCAGATATCATACTTTCTCACTGGCGAGAAAGTATGCAAAGAGCCCCCCGGGAACCTTTCGTATGGTTCCCGGACCCTCCAGACGACCAAAGGGAAGAAAACATTTAGGTTACAGCAAACAATATTTTCTGTTTTCTCCCCTTTGGAAACCCCTTGTTGTGTATGCGTTTTCCGGAGGGAGGGTCAAGACTATACCCTACAGCAAAATATATGTAACAGACCGATAAGCTGAAATTTGAAAAAACGATATGGAGTGGTGACTTTGTAATCACATGCAGGATGCAGAACAAGTGTTCTAAAATCGGATATTTCCAGAAATTTCTAGATATTTTTTGAAAAAAACCACGAAAAAATATTGATTTTTAAATATCTATCCGTTATACTGTCATTAAGTGGTGCAAAATGGCTGTAAAGTGGAGAAAAATGGAGCGGAGGTGAGCGGCCGTGATCGGGAAATACCCTGCAAAACTGGATGACAAGAACCGTCTGTTTGTTCCCGCAAAGCTGCGTGCAGAGCTGGGTCAGGATTTTTATATCACCTTGGGCGTGAATTGCGGCTGCCGCTGTCTGACTGTTTACACAGAGCAGGACTGGGAAGTTTTGAGCCAGAATTATAATGCCCTTCCCATTTCCCAGCGCAGCGCGGCCACCAGCCTGATCTTTATGAATGCTGCACAATGCAGTCCCGATAAGCAGTTCCGTTTCGGCCTTACCCAATTTTTGCTGGACTATGCGGGCATCAAAAAAGATGTAATGATCGTGGGCCGGGCAGGACAGGCGGAGATCTGGGACGCTGAAGAATTTAAGCGTTTCGAGGAAGAGAATCTGACACCGGAAAAGCTGCTGGCATCTTTGGAGGCCATCGGCCTATGAAAGAGTTTCATCATATTTCTGTTTTGCTGGAAGAGTGCATGGAGGGCCTTAATATCCGTCCGGACGGCATCTATGTGGACGGTACCCTTGGCGGTGCCGGTCATTCCAGCCAGATCGCAAGACGGCTGTATGGCGGCAGGCTGATTGGTATTGACCGGGATCCGGTGGCGCTGGAAGCGGCCGGAAAACGATTGGAGCCTTACAGTGACCGGGTCACGTTGGTGCATTCCAACTTCAGTCAGATGAAGCAGGTTTTGGAAGATTTGCAAATCGACGGGGTAGACGGAATTTTGTTGGATCTGGGCGTGTCCTCCCCTCAGTTGGATGACGGAGAGCGGGGCTTTTCCTACATGGTGGACGCACCGCTGGATATGCGCATGAACGGCGGCGACAGCCTGAGTGCTGAAGCGGTTGTGAACACATGGCCCCAGGAAGAACTGAAACGAATTTTATATACCTACGGTGAGGAGCGGTATGCTCCCCAGATCGCCGGCGCTATCTGCCGGTGCAGAGAGATTTCTCCCATTAAGACCACATTGGAACTGGTGGACATTATCCGCAGCGCCATGCCTCCGGCAGCCCTGCGGGAAAAGCAGCACCCGGCAAAACGGAGCTTTCAGGCGATCCGTATTGCGGTCAATGATGAGCTGGGGGCGGTGGAGCAAATCATGGAAGACGCGGTGGGGCTGCTGAAGCCCGGCGGAAGACTGGCGATCATTACCTTCCATTCGCTGGAAGACCGCATCGTGAAAAACGGTATGGCGCTATCGGCCAAAGGCTGTACATGCCCGCCCAGCTTTCCGGTGTGCGTCTGCGGCAAAAAGCCGCTGGTGAAGATCATCAGCAGAAAGCCCATTGTGGCATCCGACGAAGAACTGGAAGCCAATCCCCGATCCCGCAGTGCCAAGCTGCGGGTGTGTGAGAAGCTGTGATGCTTAAGAAAGGAGCAGAGGAAATGGCAAGAAAGCCCGAAATCCAATATGTTCGTTATTATACGGACGGCAGTGCCGCACGGCAGGTCATGCCCCTTTCCTCTGTGAGAAAGCCGCTGCTGCCCAAGCCCAAAAAGATAAAGCGAAGGAATGTTTACATTGATCCTGTGGCTACGTTGGGAATCGTTGTGGCGGTTTGTATGCTTGTACTTATGACGGTGGGTATTTTTCAGTTCCGTGCAGCGCAGCAGGAAACGGCAGATCTTGAGCGGTATGTGGAGCAGCTGACCCAAGAGAATCAGTTGCTGGAAGAAACCTATGATGCGAGCATTGACCTTGCGGAGGTGGAGCGCTCTGCCTTGGCATTGGGCATGATCCCTAAAGAGGATGCCCAGCATGTGACGATCCAGCTATCTGCCCCTCCGGTTGAAGAACCGGCAGGCTTTTGGGAGCGCGTCGGCGCGTTTTTAACAGGCTTATTTGCATAAAGGCTGTCCCGACCAATAGACTTAAATAGCAGCTGCAGTGGGCGGCGAGGGATTCCCTTGCTGCCCATTTACAGCCCTTGCGGAAAGGTCGGGGATTTTATGGCGAAGGGGCAAAAGAAGAAAACATTCATGCGTGTTCGGGGTGACAGTGGGCAGCATCGCAGGATACTGGCGGTGGCGGCCGTGTTGGGTGTCATTGCCTTTGTGCCGGTGGCACTTCGGCTGTATCAGCTCATGATCACGGACTATGATTATTATGCAGGCCTTGCCCTGCGTAACCAGACCAGAACAACCAAGGTAAGTGCGGACAGAGGCGTGATCTACGACCGGAATATGAATATTCTGGCCTGCTCCCAAAGTGTTGAGAACGTATATCTGGATCCTCATGAACTGAAGCAGTCCAAGGCGGATCTGAATGCTATCTCCCAAAAGCTGGGACAGATCCTTGACCTGGATCCGGACTGGATCCGCCAACAGGGGACGGATATTACAAAGCGATACAAACAGATCGCTGCCCAGATCGATGAACAGACGGCAGCACTGATCCGCGGATATATCAACGAAAACAATATTTCGGGTATCCATCTGGAGCCCAACACCAAAAGATATTACCCCTATGGCTCTCTGGCAGCGCAGGTCATCGGCTTTACCAATGCCTCCAACACAGGCTCAGAGGGAGTGGAGGCTGCCTATAATAGCTTCTTGGAGGGCAGCACGGGAAAGGTAATTACTACCAAGGGCAATAACGAGATGGATATGCCCTTTTCCTATGAAAACTATGTCACATCCCGGCAGGGCGACAGCGTGATTCTGACGCTGGATGCTACGGTGCAGGCGTGTCTGGAAAAGCAGATGGAAAATGCTATCGCCCGCTATGACGTACAAAACGGTGCCTTTGGCATGGTGATGAACGTAAAAACCGGGGAAGTGTTGGCAATGGCCACCTTGGGCAGCTATGATCCCAATGCCTACATGGAATTGACCGATCCGGAAGCCATCAGCCAAGTGGAGCTGTTGAAGCAGCGGTATCTGCAGGAGCCGGAAGGAAGTCAGGCTTATACGGAAGCAAAACAAATTTATCAGCAAACGTTGTCCGCAGCCAGATTGAAGCAGTGGAGAAACCGCTGCCTGTCCGACGGTTATGAGCCGGGCTCCACATTTAAGGTGCTGACCATGGCGGCGGCGCTGGACTGCGGTGCCATCAGCTTGGACACCAACTTTTACTGCAAGGGCGCTGAGCAGATCCCCGGCCGTTCCCAGTTGCTGCATTGCTGGCGCTCGGCTGGCCACGGAGCGGAAAAGACACCGCAAGCCTTGCAGAATTCCTGCAATATCGCTTTCGCCCACATTGCCCTGAAGCTGGGGGGCGAACGGTTCTACGATTATGTGCAAAAGTTCGGTGTGCTGGAAAAGACGGGCATCGATCTGGCGGGCGAGAGCAAGGGCGTTTTCTTTGACAAGGCGCTGGTGACCGATACGGATAAATGGGGAACGGCATCCCTGACCTCCGGCTCCTTCGGTCAGACCTTTAAGATCACGCCGCTGCAGCTGGTGCGTGCTATTTCCGCGGTGGTCAACGGTGGCTATCTGATGGAGCCGTACATCGTGTCGGAAGTGGTGGATGCGGATGGCAACACGGTGCTTAAGCAGGAAGCAACCGTGTTAAGACAGGTGATCAGTGAGGAAACATCCAAAACCATGTGTACGCTGATCAAATCTGTGGTGGAGGAAGGTACTGCCAAAAATGCCAGCGTAGCGGGATTTTCTATCGGAGGGAAGACCGGTACCAGCGAAAAAATTGATGTTTTTGACGAGAATGGCCAGAGAGTTCTGGATAAAATCGTATCATTTGTGGGGATTGCGCCCATGGAAGATCCGGAGTATATTGTATTGGTGGCGCTGGATACCCCCTCGCGGGAGACGGGGATTTACATATCCGGCGGTGTTATGGCAGCGCCTACCGTGGGAGCGGTTATGGCGGACATCCTGCCTTATTTGGGGGTAGAACAGACGTTTTCAGAAGAGGATGCAGCCGGGAGAGTGGTGGTTCTGGAGGATATGACCGGAATGACCGCTAAAGAGGCGGAAAAGCTTTTAAAGGATTCCGGATTGACTGCCCAGATCCAGGGAGTGGGAGAAACCGTTACGGCCCAGATCCCGGCAGCAGGGCAGAGCATACCCGGAAACGGACAGGTAATCCTGTACTTTGGGGAAGAACCGGAGCAGCGGCTTGTGACGGTTCCGGATTTCACGGGAATGAACCGTCAGCAGGCCAGCGCTGCGGCTGGTGCGGCAGGACTCAATATTCTGGTTGCCGGCAATAACAGTACGGAGTCCCACGTAACGGTAACGGCTCAGTCCCAGCCCAAGGATTCCCAAGTGCCGGAGGGAACGACTGTCCGGCTGGAATTTGCCGATACCAAAGCTGCCGATTAATCCCTAAAACCTTACTACAAAGGAGTTGTTGTTATGAAACTGAGAGAACTGCTGTCTGGCATAGAGATCATAAAAACAAACATGGACATGGAAAAGGAGATTACAGGCGTTGCCTATGACTCCCGGAAGGTAACAGCCGGCTGCCTGTTTGTGGCGATTACCGGCTTTGCCACCGATGGCAACAAATACATTCCCATGGCACTGGAAAAGGGCGCTGCTGCCGTTGTGACCGCAAAGGAGCCTCAGGAAGATGTTCCTTATGTGCTGGTGCCTTCTGACCGGCTGGCGCTGGCATTGATCGGTGCCAACTATTTCGGACGTCCTGGCGATGCCATGAAGCTGATCGGCGTCACCGGTACCAACGGAAAGACATCCTCCACTCTGCTGTTAAAGCATGTGCTGGAGCAGGTGCTGGGTGCGAAGGTGGGGCTGATGGGTACCATGGAAAATCTGATCGGCCATGAAAGTGTTCCCACGGAGCGGACTACGCCGGAGAGCTTTGAAGTGCAGGCATTGCTGGCCCGGATGCGTGATGCAGGCTGTACCCATGTGATTATGGAGGTTTCCAGCCATGCCATCACGCTGGACCGGGTGGCAGGACTTCATTATACCGTGGCAGCCTTTACCAATCTTACGGAAGATCATCTGGATTTCCACAAGACCATGGAAAATTACTGCGATGCCAAGGCAGAATTGTTTAACCGCTGTGACCGGGCGGTTGCCAATCTGGACGATCCCTGGTTTGCGCGTATGTGCGGCAACGCCAAATGTACGGTGCTGACCGCGTCTGCAAAACAGGAGGCTGATCTGTATGCCCGGGATATGGAACTGCTGTCTGACGGTATCCGTTTTACAGCAGTCAGAGCAGGGGAGCAGGTACAGGTAAAGCTGCCCATTCCCGGTAAGTTTACAGTTTACAATGCCCTGACTGTTCTGGGCATGGCGCTGCAGCTGGATATTCCGCTGACGCTGGCGGCCAAAGCGCTGGAAACCGCAAAAGGCGTGAAGGGAAGAGTAGAAGTGGTTCCCACTCCCGGCAAGGATTACACGGTGCTGATTGACTATGCCCACACACCGGACGGCTTAGAGAATGTGTTGTCCTCCGTGCGGGGCTACTGCAAGGGCAGGCTGATCGCGGTGTTCGGCTGCGGCGGTGACCGGGATCCCATCAAGCGTCCCATTATGGGCAGGATTGGTGTGCAGATTGCGGATATTGCCATCATTACTTCCGACAATCCCAGAACCGAGGAACCTATGGCCATCATCGGGGATATCCTGAAAGGCATCGATTCGGAGAAAAATAATTACAAAGTTATTGAAAATCGTGTAGAAGCGATTCATCACGCTATGGACATTGGCCAAAAGCATGATATAATTGTATTGGCCGGAAAGGGCCACGAGACATACCAGGAGATCAACGGAGTAAAGAACCACTTGGATGAACGGGAAGTGGTTGCTAGATACCTGGAGGAAACGAGGTAACAATATGGGCAGGATTACCTTACAGCAGGCCGCACAGTGGTGCGGCGGCCGTATTGATCCGAAATATAAAGACGTGACGTTTCTGGGTGCCAATAACGACACACGGAAACTGGAGGCGGGACAGCTGTTTATTGCGCTGACAGGTCAGCGGGACGGCCATGACTTTATTCCGGCGGCGCTGGAAAAAGGCGCGGCAGCGGTGCTGTGTACCCATTGCGATGGGGATTATCCGGCTATCATAGTGGAAGATACCCGCAAGGCGCTGGGGGATATTGCCCGGGGAGAGCGGGACAGAATTGGCATGAAGGTGGTTGGTGTCACCGGCTCGGTAGGCAAAAGCACCACAAAAGAGATGATTACCGCTGTTTTGCAGACTACATACCGGGTTGGAAAAACACCGGTAAACCATAACAATGATATCGGTATGCCTATGGCGATTTTGGCTATGGATGAGGATACCCAGATCGGCGTACTGGAGATGGGTATGAATCATTTTGGCGAGATAGCCTATTTGAGCGGCGTTGCAAAACCAAATGTGGCGGTGATCGTGAATATCGGTACCATGCACATTGAGCATCTGGGCTCCATGGAAGGAATTCTGCAGGCAAAAATGGAGATTCTTGAGGGTATGGGCTCAGACGGAAAGGTTATCTTAAATGGTGATGATACCCTCTTGTGGGGACAGCGGGAGAAAAATGTTCCCGGTGCGGTTTATTTTGGTGTCAGCAACCCTGACTGCATCGTACAGGGCAGTGATATTCAGCAGGAAGATGGGCGGCTTTCTTTCCAGGTAAATTATCTGCAGGGGGAATTCCGTGCGGATCTGGCGCTGGAGGGTGTACATTATGTCCATGACGCGCTGGCTGCTGTGGCGGTGGGTGCGGCTTTTGGCGTAGAGCCTGATAGGATCCGGGAGGGCTTGGCCAGCTTCCGGAATATGGAAGGCCGGCAGGAGATATTTGCCGCACACGGATATACCATCATTAAGGACTGCTATAACGCCGGGCCGGAATCCATGGCCGCCGCATTGGCGGTGCTGGGCAATAAGCCGGGCAGACATGTGGCGGTATTGGGTGATATGCTGGAACTGGGCATCTGCGCCCAGGCGGAACATTACAAGATCGGCCGGATTGCCGCGGAAAAGGCGGATGTGGTACTGGCCTACGGCCCCAACAGCGTGCGGGTTCTTAACGGTGCGTTGACCGGCGGTATGACACAGACCAAAGCCAGAGCCTTTACTGACCGGGAGCGGCTGGTAGCGGTGCTGAAGCAAATGGCAAAGCCCGGCGATGTGATCCTGTTCAAAGGCAGCCGGGGTATGCGGATGGAATTGGTACTGGAGCAGTTTTTAACATAAGCGGAGGAAAGATCTATGACAAAAGTCATTGTGGCAGCGGTAGCCGGCGGTGTGCTGACCGCCGTTTTGGGCTATTTTTTGCTGCCGGTATTGCGGGCGCTGAAAGCCGGACAGTCCATACGGGAACTGGGACCTACCTGGCACAACAACAAAGCAGGTACACCCATGATGGGCGGACTGATGTTTATCGGTGCGGCGATTATCTGCCTGCTGATCTGTATGCCCGCAATGGAAGACTATACGGTTCTGTATACCCTGGCACTGAGCCTGTGCTTCGGTTTGATCGGCTTTGCAGATGACTTCTGCAAGATCAAGTTCAAGCGGAATCTGGGCCTTACATCGGCCCAGAAGGCAATGCTGCAGATGGCGGTATCTGCCCTTTATCTGTATCTTTTGTACAAGCAGGGCGTCATGAATACCCAGCTCTACATCCCCTTTGTGGACATGCGCATCCACATTCATCCGCTGGTGTATATTTTCTTTGCCATGTTCGTTATGGTGGGCTGTGTCAACGCGGTGAATCTGACGGACGGCGTGGATGGCCTTTGCGGCAGTGTAACAATTCCGGTCATGGTGTTCCTGGCGGCGGTAGCTGTGAGCCGGGAACGGTTCGATCTGGCGCTGCTGCCCGCTGTGCTGACCGGCGGTCTGGTGGCCTATCTGTTTTACAACTGGCATCCTGCCAAGGTGTTTATGGGTGATACCGGCTCTTTGTTTTTGGGCGGTGTTGTGTGCGCTATGGCCTTTGCCCTGGAGATGCCGCTGATCCTTGTTATGATTGGTATTGTATATATTGTGGAAACTCTGTCCGTGATCCTGCAGGTGGCTTATTTCAAGCTGACTCACGGTAAGCGGCTGTTTAAAATGTCCCCCATCCATCACCATTTTGAAATGTGCGGTTGGAAGGAAGAGAAAATCGTGATCGTCTTTACACTGATCAGCGCAATCATGTGTCTGATCGCCTGGTTTGGCGTTTCCTGAAGGAAAGGAGATCTTATGGCATCACAGAGCCCTCTGTATGCCAAAGAGAACCGCCGTCGGTTTTTTCCGGCGGGTGAAAGTGTAGATATTCCTTTTTTGATCATTCTGCTGTTGCTGCTGACGGTGGGACTTGCGATGCTGTACTCGGCAAGCTATGCCCAAAGTCATTATGATACCGGATATACCGTATCCACCCGGTATTTGCAAAAGCAGGGCGTATGTGCGGTGATCGGGCTGGCTGCTATGGTGTTTATGAGTCGGATTCCGCCGGAATTCTGGCTACGTACAGCCTGGCCGCTGTATGGCATCAGCATTTTGCTGCTGCTGTCTGTGCTTCTGTTCGGTGAATCCGTCAACGGTGCCAGACGCTGGATCAACATTGCAGGTTTGCAGTTCCAGCCCTCGGAGATCGCCAAATTTACCATGATCCTGCTGTTTGCCCGGCTGACAAAGGGCTTTGGCACCGCTGCCAGACAGTTCCGCTACGGCGTATTGGGCTTTGGGGCAGCGCTGATGGGAATTCTGGTGCCGCTGGCGCTGGAAAAGCATCTGTCTGCCATTATGCTGATGGGTATGGTGGCGGTGGTGATGATGTTTGTGGCAGGCACTCACCCCAAGTGGCTGCTGGCGGGTGCAGGAGCTGCGGTGGTTTTTGTGATCGTTTACGTAAGCTTCATGGGCTATGCCGGAGACCGGATTACAGCATGGCTCCATCCGGAGCAGGACCCCGGAGATACGGGGTATCAGATATTACAATCTTTGTATGCCATCGGCTCCGGCGGCTTGTTCGGTCTGGGGCTGGGGAAAAGCCGGCAGAAGTACCTGTACCTGCCGTTTCAGTACAATGATTATATTTTTGCCATTATTTGCGAAGAATTGGGCTTGGCAGGGGCGCTGTTGATTATTGCGCTGTTTGCTGCCTTGATTTTACGGGGCTATTGGATCGCCCTGCGCGCACCCGATCGGTTTTCTACTGTTCTGGCAGCAGGACTGGTGACGCTGATCGCGGTGCAGACAGTCTTGAACTTAGGTGTTGTTACCAATCTTTTGCCATCTACCGGGATTGCGCTGCCGTTTTTCTCCTATGGAGGAACGGCACTGGCGGTGAATCTGGGAGAAATGGGCATCGTACTCAGTGTTTCCCGATACAGAAACAGGGCAACACGACAGGAGGGAATACAATGAATGTGGTTTTTACCTGCGGCGGTACCGGCGGCCATATCAACCCGGCTATTGCTGTAGCCAATATATGGAAAGAACGGCATCCGGACAGTAAGATCCTGTTCGTGGGCGGAACGGACAGCATGGAGGAGGAACTGGTGCCCAAGGCCGGCTATGAACTGGCCACCTTTCCGTCTTACGGTATGGCCAGAGGCAAGTCTTTTAAGGCACTCAAAAGAAATGCGCTGGCAGTGTACTGTGCCATGTATTCCGTCAGAGCCTGCAAGAAACTGCTGAAGGAATTCAAAGCGGATGTGGTTGTGGGAACCGGCGGCTATGCCAGCTTTCCTGCCCTGATGGCAGCCAGTATGCTGAAGATCCCCACCTGCGTCCATGAAAGCAATGCTATGCCGGGCCTGACCACCCGCATGATCGCTGACCGGGTGGATCGGGTGCTGGTCTGTTTCCCGGAAAGTGCGAAATACTATAAACACCCGGAAAAGGTGGAAGTAGTGGGCATGCCGGTGCGCCGGGAGTTCATCTACACAAAAAAAGAGGATGCTAGAAAAGAATTGGGGCTGGATGAGCGGCCTGTGATTGTATCTGCCTTTGGCTCTCAGGGCGCTAAAGCCATGAATGAAGCCGTGGCGGAGCTGTTCCGGCTGGAGCAGGAGGCCGGGTTCCCCTTTCAGCATATCCATGCAGTGGGCAGCTACGGCTGGGGATGGATGCCGGGGCTGGTAAAGAAAAAAGGTGTGGATCTTGCCAGCGCAAAATCCATTACCATGCAGGAGTATATTTACAATATGCCTACGGTGATGGCTGCTGCGGATGTGTTTATCAGCCGGGCAGGCGCTGCCAGCTGCAATGAGATCGCAGCCTCCGGTACACCCTGTATTCTGATCCCGTCCCCCAATGTGACGGACAACCATCAGGAAAAAAATGCCCGGGCATTGGCTGACCAGGGCGCGGCCATCGTGATGCTGGAAAAGGACTGCACAGCCCAGGCACTGATGGAACAGATCAACGCACTTTTGCAGGATAAGGCACGCTACAGCAAAATGAGCAAGGCACTTATGGGCATGGCGGTACCCGACAGCGCGGAACGACTGTGCGGCATTATGGAGAGTTTGGCGGCCAGATAAAGGAGAACAGAATGGATACCAAAGAAAAAAAACCGCAAAGAAGATCTGCCCCAACCGGCAGAAACAGCGCTGCGGTAAAGCAAAGGCGGCGCAGACCGGCATCGCAAGCCACAAAACCGGCGGAATCCCAAATCGTTTATACCCAGCCCAAGCCCTTTAACAGAAACCGGTTTTTACTGCATTTGGCTACGGTGGTGGCGGTTGTGCTGGCACTGGTGCTGGGCATGGCCATTTTCTTTAAAGTGAAAAATGTGACGGTTTCCGGTGCGGATAAATATACCGCCTGGGAGATCCGGGAAGCCTCCGGAATTCTGGACGGCGAAAACCTGCTGACAATCAGCGAACCCAGAATCAGCGGGCGGATCAAAACACTGCTGCCCTATGTGGATAAAGTGCGGGTAGGAATAAAATTGCCCGATACGGTAAATATTGAGATCGTGGAGCTGGATGTGGTCTACGCCGTTGAAGGATTAAGCGGCGAGTGGTGGCTTATGGACGCAAATGGCAAAATTGTGGAAAAAACGGACAGCTCCGCCGCAAAGGGCTATACCCGGATTCTGGGTGTACAGCTGGAATTCCCGGCGGTGGGGAATCAGGCTGTAGCAGCAGAGCCGGAACCTGCGGCTACCGATGAAACTACGCCTACGGTGCCTGTTACCGTCCGTGCAAGTGAGCAGCTGAATACAGTGCTGACGATCCTGCAGTATCTGGAGGATTACGGTGTTATCGGACAGGCGGCCAGTCTGGATGTGAGCAATATGAGCTATATAGAACTATGGTACGGCAGCAGCTATCAGGTGAATCTGGGTGACAGCACGCAGTTGGGAAGGAAGATCGAGAGTATGAAGCAGGTCATCGATCAGGAAAAAAACTTCCACAGCGGCATGCTGGATATCAGTTTTACCACTTGGCCGGATCAGGTGGCCTACACCCCGTTTTCCTGAGAAAAGGTTGGGATAATTGAAAAATCTTTGCCGAAATATGAGAATTTCTATTGACCAATCCGGTATTTCGGGGTAGAATAAGGAAGTACAGTTGTAAATTGAGCGGAAATGTTGCTGCATTTGCCGTGAAACGATACATAGGAGGAGAGCAAAATGTCTGAATTGTTCCAGGAACGCGTTGTTAAAATCAAAGTGATCGGTGTCGGCGGCGCCGGCAACAATGTTATCAACCGCATGATCGAAGCCGGTGTAGGCGGTGTTGATTTTGTGGTTATCAATACGGATAAGCAGGATCTGAATAAGTCCATCTGCAAGAATAAGGTTCAGATCGGTGAGAAGCTCACCAGCGGCATGGGCGCAGGCTCCAAGCCCGAGATCGGCCAGAAGTCTGCCGAAGAATCCAGAGCCCAGATTGCCAAGATTCTGGAAGGCGTTGACATGGTGTTTATCACCGCCGGTATGGGCGGCGGCACCGGCACCGGCGCAGCGCCCATTGTTGCAGATCTGGCTCACGAGGCCGGTATTCTGACTGTTGGCGTTGTCACCAAGCCCTTCAAATTTGAGGGTGCCAACCGTATGCGTCAGGCCGAGTCCGGTATTGCTGCCCTGTCTGAGAAGGTGGACTCTCTGATTATCATTCCCAATGACCGTCTGAAGTACGTCACCGATCAGAAGATCACCTTTGCCAATGCATTTGGCATTGCAGACGATGTGCTGAAGCAGGCTGTCACTTCTATCTCCGAGTTGGTCGGCTACTCTGACCGGGTTATCATCAACCTGGACTTTGCTGACGTTTCTGCCGTCATGAAGGACGCAGGCCGCGCACACATGGGCGTGGGCGTTGCCTCCGGCCGTGAAAAGGCAGAGCAGGCTGCTCTGGCCGCTGTTGCCAGCCCCCTGCTGGAGACTTCCATCAACGGCGCTACCGGCGTTCTGGTCAACGTGACCGGTTCCCTGGAGCTGACGCTGGATGATGTGGAGACCGCAGCCGGCATCGTGCAGGAAGCTGCCAATCCCGACGCAAACATCATCTTCGGTGCTACTTCCTCCGAGGAATTCCAGGACGAGATGCGTGTTACCGTTATCGCCACCGGCTTTGAACAGAAGCCCGAGGTTCAGCAGACCGCTTCCGCAGCACCTGCTGTAAAGGGCGCTGACGATATTGACGAGATCTTCAGCATCTTTAACCGCTAAGAAAGTTTTGGGGCATCCCGGGCGTATGTCCGGGATGCTTTTTTATGTGAGGAGCTTATCATGAATGCGTATCATGCATTGGCAGCCAGCTATGACCGGCTGACCAACGATGTGGATTATAAGGCCACGGTGGAATTTTACATGCAGATACTAAAGGCCGAAGGACTGCATCCCCGCACAGCGGTGGACCTTGCCTGCGGCACCGGCTCTGTGGCTCTGCTGCTGGCGGATATGGGTATGCAGGTAACGGCTGTGGATATGTCCGAGGAAATGCTTTGTGTGGCTTCTCAGAAGGCCCAGGGGATGGTGAATCCACCGGTGTTTATCTGCCAAAAGCTGCAGCAGCTGCGCTTGCCCAGAGCCGTAGACCTGGCTGTGTGCGCGCTGGATAGCATGGACTACATTACCGATCCGGAAGACTGCCAAATGGCGATCCGGCGGATCTACAGGGCGCTGAATCCCGGCGGCTGCTTTATCTTTGATGTGAATACACCGGAAAAACTGCGGGCTATGGATGAGCAGGTGTTTCTGGACGAGGATGAGGATGTTTACTGCGTCTGGCGTGGGGAATTTGATGAGGTCACCAGCATCTGCACCTATGCCATGGATCTGTTCCAGCGGCAGGGGGCGCTGTGGCATCGCAGCTATGAGGAGCATCGGGAATACGCCTATTCAGCCCGGCAGTTGACGGATTACCTGCGCCAGGCGGGTTTTACAAATATTGCGGTATTTGCTGACCGGAAAATGACACCTCCGGAAGCCGGTGAGCAGAGGATCTACCTGAAAGCAAGAAAGGGAAGAATCAAATGAATGACTATTTAGTACGGGGCATGACCATGGACGGCTTTGTGAAGGTCGTGGGCATTCGCTCTACCGAGATGGTGCGCAGAGGCGCACAGATACAGGGAACCACACCGAACGCCACAGCAGCGTTCGGGCGGGCGTTGACGGCTGCGTCCATGATGGGCAATATGCAGAAGGTGGAAAACGGTTCCATGACCATGCAGATCAAGGGTGGCGGCCCGATTGGCGGTATCACCTGCGTTTCCGATTCCCAAGGCAATGTGCGGGGCTATGTGCTGGAACCGAAGGTTCCGCTGGTTGAGAAATATCCCGGCAAGCTGGATGTGGGGGCCACCGTGGGTACGGACGGAACGCTTACAGTGATCCGGGATCTGCAGATGAAAGAACCCTATGTGGGCTCTGTGCAGCTGGTATCCGGCGAGATCGGTGATGATGTAACTGCCTATTTTGCCCAGAGTGAGCAGACGCCTACAGCCTGTGCTTTGGGCGTGCTGGTGGACAGGGACCTGAGCGTAAAGGTAGCAGGCGGCTATCTGATCCAGCTGCTGCCCGGTGCGCCGGATGAGGTGATCGATAAGGTGGAACAGGGCATTCAGCGCGCCGGCGCTGTGACTGTTATGCTGGAACAGGGAATGACTCCGGAGGAGATTCTGGGGCAGGTCTGCGGTGATCTGGGTGTTGTATTCATGGAAACCACACCTGTCAGCTATAAGTGCTACTGCTCCCGGGAGCGAGTCACAGCCGCGCTCATAAGCCTTGGCAAAAAGGAACTGACGGAAATCATGGAAGAGGGAAAAGATTTTCCCGTGGAGTGCCAATTCTGCGATGAGGTTTATCGCTTTACACCGGAGGATATCCGCCAAATTCTTAAAAAAGTTTAAAATACAAGGGAAAACAGCGGCTTTGACCGGGGCATTTTGCCTATAAAATTCTTTTAAAAAAATTGAAAAAATTGCTTGACAAAATGCCCTTCTCCCTGTATAATGAACCACGTCGCTGAGGTGTGCAAGCAACTGACGCGGCATGTTTGGGAGCATAGCTCAGCTGGGAGAGCACATGCCTTACAAGCATGGGGTCACAGGTTCGAGCCCTGTTGTTCCCACCAAAATCTGGCCCTGTGGTGCAGTCGGTTAGCACGCCAGCCTGTCACGCTGGAGGTCGACGGTTCGAGTCCGTTCGGGGTCGCCATAAAGCATCTGAGCAGAGCTAAATGCTCTGCTCAACATGCCTCTGTAGCTCAGTAGGTAGAGCAGCGGACTGAAAATCCGCGTGTCGTTGGTTCGATTCCGACCGGAGGCACCACGGTTCCCAATGGGAACCGAGATGCGGGTGTAGCTCATCCGGTAGAGCGCCACCTTGCCAAGGTGGAGGTAGCGAGTTCGAGCCTCGTCACCCGCTCCAATTTCAAATTCCGAGTCTTTTTGGCTCGAATGATTAGATGTAACAGTCCAGTGGACTGTTACCCGATCGGTTAATACCGATCGGAACCTTTATCTTCGCCTCGGCGAAGATGCATGCGAGCCTCGTCACCCGCTCCAAAAAGGATAAGGAACGCGCCGCGTTCCTTACTTCATATGGTACCGTAGCCAAGTGGTAAGGCACGAGTCTGCAAAACTCTGATCCGCCAGTTCAAATCTGGCCGGTACCTCCAAAAAACACTCGTTCTCTTGAACGAGTGTTTTTTTATCCAAGCCGATAGGCTTGGTATATCATCACGCTTTAGCGTGTATATCATCAAATGCGGTGAGCCGCATTTGTATCTCATCACACCTTCAGGTGTGTATTTCTGTCGGCTTGATGATATACAAATTCTATGAAGTTGACGATATACAAATCCTTTGATTTGATAATGTTTTAAA
>JAZNPV010000075.1:0-46744 GCA_045589835.1 Faecousia sp. | reverse complement strand
GGCCTCCGACTTGTACTTAATACCTGCACGGGCAGGATCCCACTGGCTGAAACGGAAGGAGCAGTTTTCCAGCATACCAACGGTATCCAGGCAGTACTTTGCCAGCTCCAGGCAGCCCTTGAATTCTTCTTCCAACTGATCGGGACGCAGCACCAGGTGACCTTCAGAGATGGTGAACTGACGCACACGGATCAGGCCGTGCATCTCACCGCTGTCCTCGTTGCGGAACAGGGTAGAGGTCTCGCCCAAACGCATGGGCAGATCCCGGTAGGAGCGTGCCCGGTTCAGGTAGACCTGATACTGGAAGGGGCAGGTCATGGGACGCAGGGCGAAGCATTCCTTCTCCTCGTCGTGGGGGTCGCCCAGAATGAACATACCGTCCAGATAGTGATCCCAGTGACCGGAGATCCGGTACAGGTCACGCTTTGCCATCAGGGGGGTCTTGGTCAGCAGGTAGCCCCGCTTCTGCTCCTCGTCCTCCACCCAGCGCTGCAGGGTCTGGATGACCCGGGCACCCTTGGGCAGCAGGATGGGCAGACCCTGACCGATCTCCTCAACGGTGGTGAAGAATTCCAGCTCACGGCCCAGCTTGTTGTGGTCACGCTTCAGGGCTTCTTCCTGCTTCTTGAGGTATTCGTCCAGCTCGTCCTTGGTGGGGAAGCCGATGCCGTAGATGCGCTGCAGCATCTTGCGGTTGCTGTCGCCCCGCCAGTAAGCGCCACAGGACTTGGTCAGCTTGAAGCCGTTGTGGCGGATGCGGCCGGTGTGATCCAGATGAGGGCCGGCGCACAGATCGGTGAACTCACCCTGAGTATAGAAGCTGATCACAGCGTCAGCAGGCAGGTCCTCGATCAGCTCCTTCTTGTAAGGCTCGTTGTTTGCCTCAGCCCATGCGATTGCATCTTCACGGGACTTCTCGCTGCGCTCCAGACGGCTGCGCTCCTTGACGATCTTCTTCATCTCAGCCTCGATCTTGCTCAGATGGTCGGGGGTGAAGGCAAAGGGAGCGTCGAAGTCGTAGTACCAGCCCTCGTCGATGGCGGGACCGATGGCAAGCTGGACTTCCGGCCACAGACGCTTGACAGCCTGCGCCATAATATGGCTGCTGGTATGCCAGAAGGTCTTGCGGTACTCGGGGTTTTCAAAGGTGTACAGGTTTTCGTTTTCCATTTTCTTTTCCTCCTTTTTATTCGGGAGAAGGGTATAAAAAATACCCAGCCCCTGACAAGATCAGGGGTGGGATACAGTAATCACAGTATTCCACGGTTCCACCCTGGTTACGGCATGAGCCGTCACTCATTGACGCTTTAACGGGCGCACCCGGCGGAGCATTTCTTCCCCGCAGCTCAGAAGTGGTATCCTCTCCGGCAGGGGTACAAAGCCTTTTCACCGACTGGCTTCTCTCTGGGAATCTTACCGGACAGGCGTGTCTTCATCACAGCCATTAACTATTGAAAAAATAGCACAATTGCGAAAAAAAGTCAATCCCCGTGGGCAAGAAAACTCCTGTCGAAGGCTGTCGGGGGGAGAAAATGGGGCTACATAACGATTTGTAACTCTTTTGACAGAAGGTGACATAATTCTGGTACTTATGTAAACTTTGTAACCATTTTACCACAATATACGGGAAAATATTCCAGAAAATGACCAAAATATAGGAAATCGGTTTACATAACGCAAATGATAAAAATAGCCTGAAAGTTGTCGAAAACAGGGAAAACAAAGAAAAAGCTTGACATTTTGGAAAAGTTTGTTATAATTAACTCAACATTTTGTTGAAAAGAACAAAATGTAACAATTTGATACCGATGTTTTCTCGGTGAAAAATTTTGTAACTTTTACGGGAAGGAGGTTCATTCATGCGCAAACTCAAACGATTTGCCTTAAAGAGAAAAGTGTTGTTCATTCGCGCTGCGGCAGCGCTGGTGCCTGTTATTATGGCGCTGCTGGTTATGTTCCAGACGGCTTTTGCAGAGAATACATATGTAATTACGGATGGCAGCCGGGTATTCACCTATACCACCACCGCAACGGATCCCGCTGTTGTACTTGGAGAGGCCGGACTGGAGCTTGGCGAGGATGATACCTATACGACACATACCATGGACGGTCAGTCTCAGATCACTGTTCAGCGGGGTCGTACCGTGACCGTGGAATACTACGGAGAATCGATCACCGCTGCCTCCAGCGATGAGACGGTGGGTCAGCTTCTCACCCGGCTGAATATCGCTCTGGGTGAGTACGATGTGGTATCCCTGCCTCTGGATGTTCAGACCGAGGATGGCATGCAGATCCGCATCAAGCAGGTAGTTCAGACTCAGGAGGTCTACACCGCCGATGTCCCCCATGACACTACCTATTGTTTCGATCCGTCTATGCCTGAGGGAACACAGAACGTTCTGGTAGAGGGTGTTGACGGTCAGATCCGCTGCACCGCTTCCGTGACCTATGTCAACGGTCAGGAAACGGAGCGCACCATTCTGGCCCAGGACCAGATCAGCGCGGCTGTGACGGAGGTCATCGCAGTAGGCTCCGGCAAGGAGCATACCGCGGCAGATCCCGACGGCATGCCCATCATTACCGACAGCACCATCACCCTGCCCACCGGTGAGGTCCTGACCTACACCGATACCATGCAGGCAAGAGCCACTGCCTATACCCACAGCGATGCGGGCTGCGACTTCTATACGGCCACCCTGACAAAGGTCCGCTGGGGTACTGTTGCTGTGGATCCCCGGGTGATCCCCTATGGAACCCGTATGTTCATCATTACCAATGACGGTACATATGTCTACGGTGTGTCTGTGGCAGAGGACTGCGGCGGCGCTATTAAGGGCAACCGCATCGACCTGTATATGCCCACCCATCAGGAGTGTGTCATCTTTGGCGTAAAGGATGCCACCATCTACTTCCTTGGAACCTGATCAAAGATCCTTTTTACGGAGCGGCTAACCCCGCTCCGTTTTTTTATGAATAAGGGCGGGAAATTATAGTTTGCGGCCACTGGCCGCAAACTACAATTTACATCCCTATCAAAATCTTAATTTTCCCCAAAGGGTATGGAAACTATTGCAAGAACGGGGAAAATCAGTTATAATACATTAATTATGAAAAAATGAAAGCTAAGACTGGCGGTGTAAATCGTAATGAAGAATAGAAATTCCAATTTTCCCATCGTTCCCATCGTCATCGGTGTGGCGCTGCTGATCGTGGTGATCGCCTTGGTCGGCGTCCTGTCCGGCGGCAGTGAGGAGGATCCGGAAATTCTGGAAGGTGTTGCGTATCTGGAGTCGCTGGAGCTGAAAGATCCGGCTGCAGTTCAGCAGGTGCGCCGGGATATTTACCAGCAGAAGCTGGACGCCCAGCGGGACAAGCTGCTGCGGCAGCTCACCAGCGGGGAGATCGACCCCTTCACCATGTTCCAGGATTTCGTGGTCATGGGCGATTCCCGTGCGGTAGGCTTCTGGTACCGGGATTTTCTGGATAAGAGCCGGGTGCTGGCGGACGGCGGACACACCATCCGTAACATTGAAACTCAGATGGACCAGCTCGTTGCCCTGAATCCGGAGACTATTTACCTGTGCTACGGCCTGAATGATATCTCCATCGGCTACTGGGATACAGCGGAGGAATATACTTCCGAATATATGTCCATCGTAAAGGAGATCCAGAGCCGGCTGCCCGATGCCACCATCGTGGTCAGCTCCATCCTGCCTGCCCGTGACCCTGCCTTCAACCGCAGCGGCAAGTGGCGCAATATCCCCCAGTGGAGCGACGCGTTGGGTCAGGCATGCAAGGAAAACGGCATCATTTTTGCCGACTGTGACCAGCTCGCCGAAGATTATCCCAACCTGTGGGACCCGGACGGCATCCATTTCCGGGAGGCATTGTATCCCTACTGGGCAAGCAATCTGATCGTTGCCAAACTGATGGAGGGCGCAGCCGATGAAAGCTAAATCTGCCTTTTATGAGATCGCCCGGTGGCTGTGCGCCGCACTGGCTGTGGTGCTGCTGATGGTCATGTTCGGCGGCAATACCGTCAGCGATGCCGATCCCCAGACTGTTGTGCAGGAGGTCACCGCTGTGCTGGATATGTCCAACATGGTGGAGGGTGACAACCAGATGATCAAGCGGTTCTACGGACTTGATCCTTCCTCCTTCGAGGCCTGCTACCTGTATTACCCCACCACCAATATGATGGCGGAGGAGCTGCTGATCATCAAGCTGAAGGACGTTTCTCAGCAGGAGACTGTCCGCGCCGCGGTGGAGCAGCGGATCGAGACCCAGAAGAATACCTTCGAGGGCTACGGCGTGGAGCAGTTCGCGCTGCTGAGCAACAACGCCGTGGTGGAGCTGCGGGGCAATTACGTCCTGTTCGTGGTCAACGCAGCCTCTGCCGATGCCCTGCGGGCATTCCTCGCCGCGCTGTAAGGAGGGATAGATATGGCATTTAACGATCTTTCTTTCCTGTTCATCTTCTTCCCTCTGTTTTTGCTGCTGCACACCTTCGTGCCCATGGTGGGCAAGAATATCGTGCTGCTGGTGCTGAGCCTGCTGTTTTTCGCATGGGGCAGCCCCCAGTACATGGCACTGATGGTGCTGATCATCCTGTTCAACTATTTCTCCGGCCTGCGGATCGGCGCCCAGAAGGAGGCAAGGCAGAATGCCAACGCAAAGCTGACCCTGATCAGCGCGGTGGTAATGAATCTTCTGCTGCTGGGCTTCTTTAAGTACTGGGGCTTCGTGCTGGATAATGTCAACGCCCTTTTGGGAACCCATTTCTCCGCCGGAAATGTTTCTATGCCCATCGGTGTGTCCTTCTTCACCTTCTCTGTTTTGTCCTATCTGTTCGATGTCTACCGGGGAAAAGCACCCGCGGCAAAGAATATTCTGGACTTTTCCCTCTTTGTCACCTTCTTCCCCAAGCTGGTGTCCGGTCCCATCATCCAGTACGCGGAGATGGCGACCCAGATCCGCCAGCGGAAGATCACCCAGACCCTGTTTGGCAACGGCTGCCGGCTGTTCCTCATCGGCCTGAGCAAGAAGGTGCTCCTTGCCAATACTCTGGGCACGACCTTCTATGCCGTTACCGCTCTGCCCGCCGGGCAGGTCAGCGTGGTCACCGCATGGCTGGGCGCGATCAGCTACAGTCTGATGCTGTATTTCGATTTCAGCGGCTATTCCGATATGGCTATCGGCCTGGGCCAAATGTGTGGCTTTAACTTCGGTAAGAATTTTGACTATCCCTACCTGTCTACCAGCATTTCCGAGTTCTGGCGGCGGTGGCACATCTCTCTGGGCGCGTGGTTCCGGGATTATGTGTACATCCCTCTGGGCGGCAGCCGGGTCAGCACCGGCAAGATCATCCGCAACCTGCTGATCGTCTGGGGACTCACCGGCATCTGGCACGGCGCCAACTGGAATTTCCTGTTCTGGGGACTGTACCATGGTTGTATTTTGCTGGTGGAAAAATTCGTGCTGAAGAAGGTCCTTGATAAGATCCCTTCCTTTATCCGGGTGTTCTTTACCGTGATCCTGGCGGTGATCGGCTGGGTATTCTTCTTCTCCGCCGGTCTTGGCGAAGCCTTCCGGTGGCTGGGCAGCATGTTCGGCATCGGCGCGGCAGGCTTTGTGGATGCCACGGCTAAGTACTATCTGTCCTCCAGCGCCATCCTTTTGGCCATTGGTGCGTTCAGCGCCTATCCCATCGCCGCAAAGCTGGGAAGCATCATTTACCGGGGCGGCAAGACACCCGCAGCCATTTCCGTTATCTGGTTTGCGCTGCTGCTGGTGCTGTGCATCGCCGGTATGACCAGCAGCACCTATTCCTCGTTCCTGTATTTCCAATTCTGATAGGAGGAAGCGACTTTGGAAGAACAAAACAATGTACCCCGTCCCAGACGGCGCTCCCCCTACCAGCGCAACCGGGCCCTGCAGGGCCGGTACTTAAGCTGGCTGCTCATCGGCTGCGTGGCGCTGTTTACCCTGCTGGGACTGCTTCTGCCTGACCGGGATTTTTCCGAAAGTGAGAACCGGGGTCTGGCAAAATTCCCGGAATTTTCCCTCAGCACCGTTGTTGACGGCAGCTTCCTGAAGGATCTGGGCACCTATGTTGCGGACCAGTTCCCCCTCCGGGATGGCTGGATGTCCCTGAATCTGTGGATGAACCAATTATTAGGGCAGAAGGAGGCCAGCGGTGTCTACCTGTGCGCCGACGATTACCTGATGCAGATCCCCTCCGCACCCAATGAAGCCCAGCTTCAGCGGAATCTGCAGGCCATCAGCGCCTTTGCCGCTGCCCATCCGGAGCTGAATACGGTTGTGTCCGTTGCCCCCAATGCGGTGACGGTCCATGCCGATAAGCTCCCTGCCAATGCGCCAGTCCGGGATCAGGCGGCGGATCTGCAGACTATTGCCGGCGGACTGACCGGTGTCAGTTTTGTGGATGTGACCGATGCTTTGACCGATCACAAGGATCAGACTCTTTTCTACCGCACCGACCACCACTGGACCAGCCTCGGCGCTTACTATGCCTTTACTGCCATCGCTCCCGGTCTGGACATTGAAGCTCCCGCACTGGATACCTACACGGTCCACACTGTGTCTACCAGCTTTGAGGGTACGCTGTCCTCCAAGAGCGGCAGCCACAGCGCAAAGGACACCGTGGAAGTTTTCGTTCCCGAAACGGATATCGAGTACTACGTCACCTACAATCAGGACAGCGCAACGGATATCTGCTCCATGTATAAGCGGGAAGCGCTGAACCAGAAGGATCACTACACCGTGTTCTTCGGCGGCAACTACTCCCGGGTGGACATCACCACCACCGCCGACACCGGCCGCAGCCTGCTGGTCTTCAAGGATTCCTATGCCAACTGCTTTATCCAGTTCCTGTACCCCTACTTTGATCACATCACCATGATCGATCCCCGGTACTACTACGACAATGTGGAAAGCGTCCTGAAAAGCGAAGCTATCACTGATGTGCTGTATCTGTACAACGCCGATACCTTCCTGGGTGATACTTCTCTGGCAGATACTCTGGGAACCGGCAACTAAATCATTGCAAAACCGCCTTTCTTCTGGTATGATGTGGGAAGAAAGGCGGTTTATTGTATGGTTGATGTCTGCAATATTAACGTGATGAAGCCCCTGCTTGCGGAGCACGGCTTCCATTTTTCCAAGGCCAAGGGACAGAATTTCCTCATTGCCCCATGGGTGCCTCGTTCCATCGCTGAGGATGCGGGGGTGGATGAAACGGCCGGTGTTTTGGAGATCGGCCCCGGCATCGGCCCGCTGACCCAGCAGCTTTGCCTCCGGGCGAAGAAGGTGGTGGCGGTGGAGCTGGATGAGCGGCTGAAGCCCATTCTTAATATGACCGTGGGGGAATTTGACAATCTGGAAATTATCTGGAGCGATGTGCTGAAGCAGGACGTTCCCGCTCTGGTAAAGGAAAAATTCGACGGTCTGCGCCCCATGGCCTGCGCCAATCTGCCTTATTACATTACTTCTCCCATCCTGACGGCGCTGCTGGAAGCGGATTGCTTCGATTCTGTCACCGTTATGGTGCAGAAGGAGGTGGCCCAGCGGATTGCCGCTGCCCCCGGCACGGCTGACTACAGCGCATTCACTGTGTTCTGCCAGTATTACGCGGAGCCGAAGCTGCTGTTCGATGTGCCTGCCCACTGCTTCCTGCCCCAGCCGAAGGTTACCTCCGCGGTGATCCAGCTTAAGGTCCGCAAGGAGCGGCTGTGGGATATTCTGGATACGGATGTATTTTTCCGTACGGTCCGGGCAAGCTTTGCCATGCGGCGCAAGAAGCTGAGCAACGGACTGGCTTCCGGCTTCCCGGAGCTGGGAAAAAGCGGTGCTGCTGAAGTGATCGAGGCGGCAGGCTTCGATGCCAATGTCCGTGGCGAGACCCTTTCCATCGGGGAATTCGCCCGCATCGCCAATGAGATCACGAGAAGGATCAAACTATAATTTATCCTCCTATATCAAAACAAGCGAGGCTGCGCAAATCGCGCAGCCTCGTTGCTGTTTATTGAATTGTAAATTCCACGGTGACGGGTTCAATTCCGTCGGCCCGGAGGGTGAGGGTGGCAGTTCCGGTTTCGCCGGTGGTGCGGATGTACGTGCCGCACATGCCGCCCTCGGCGGTGACCACATCAGGGCCAGCCAGCTCAGCAGCACCCTGTACTTCCAGACGGATGGGAAGCTGGGCATAGGAAGCGGTGATGCCGTTTCCGTCGGTGATCCGAATGCGGATGGCAGCCATATCGTAGGTATTGTCCTCGTGCAGCAGGAGGCTGCTGGGGGTGACCTCCATGCGAAGCTCCGTATTGGGACAGCAGGTGACGGATGCCACCACCTTCTTGTCCTTGATGGCATCGAAGCGCCACGCGGTGGCCTCGCCGCCCCAGTTGCCCACGTACTTGCCGTAGAGGGCAACACCGTCGGACAGCTTCAGACCGTAGCGGATCATGGCATAGCCCAGCCGCAGCATATCCTTCAGGGGCATTCCGCTCAGACCGTGCTTGGCTGCGGACAGAAGCGCGCCCTTGATCAGAGCGGCTTTCTTTTTGGAGAAGCCCTCCTGCGTTTCCAGAAGCTTGCCGATAGTGTCCGTCAGCAGCATCGGGCCGTGGGGCAGACCCAGCCATTCGCCCCGGGCAAGCCGGGATACATACAGACCGTTTTTGTAGAGCTTTACTTCATCCGCATTGGTAAAGGCATACACCTGACCGATGTTGCCGGCGGGGTAATCGCCGATGTCCATGGTGGAGCCAATGGCAAGAACAGGGAGGTTATCTGCCTGACTGGCGTACAGGGCCGCCGCCAGCTTGGGGTTGCGGAAGGAATCCAGCACACCGTGGTAGCAGATCCGGTCGCCGGAGCCGAAATCCTTGTGGGTGGCGTAGTCGAACATGCACCAGCCGATGCAGCCAATGTGCTTTCCGTCCGCCGCGGCGGCTTCCTGCACCCGGGCATGGCGCAGGGCATGCTCCTGCCGCCGCTCCCATGTGTCGAAGGGCTTGGTGGGGAACATGTGACCGTTATGCTCCGTCACCAGCAGGGGCTTGCCCATATCCGGGGTCACCAGTTTTTTCGGCTGGACGCCCTTGTTGTCGCCGGTGTGGGTAAAATCGTTAAAGGCGTACACATCCTCGAGCAGATGGCTCTTGGGGAAATTCCGCACGCCGGTGGTGGGACGGTAGGGATCCAGCTCCTGCGCCACCGCGTTGGTCCGGCGGTAAAATCCGTCGCAGTCCTGACTTTCGTTGATCCGCACGCCCCAGAAAATGATGCTGGGATGGTTGCGGTACTGCAGGACCATTTCCCTGACGTTTTCCACCGCCTGATCCTGCCATTTTTCGTCACCGATGTGCTGCCAGCCGGGGATCTCGGTGAATACCAGCAGACCCAGCCGATCGCATTCGTCGATAAAATAGTGGCTCTGGGGGTAATGGGAGGTGCGGACGATGACACAGCCCAGCTCTTCTTTTAAGATCCGTGCATCCTCCCGCTGGAGGCTCTCCGGGGCGGCATAGCCGATATAGGGCCAGCACTGGTGGCGGTTCAGACCCCGCAGGAAGGTCTTTTTGCCGTTAAGGAAGAATCCGTCCCTGGCAAAGCCAAGGGTACGGAAGCCGGTCTTGACCTCCTGAACGTCCAGAACCTGCCCGTCCCTCAAAAGGGATACCCGGCAGGTATAGCGGTAGGGATCTTCCTGACTCCACGGACGGGCATCGGGGTAGTCGAGGGCCATCTCCGTGCCGCCGGTCTGGGTCAGCACCACATTGCCGCTTTCATCCAAAAGCTCAGCCACGCAAGTGCAGCCCTCCCCGTTTTCAACGGTGGCGGCGATGTGCATCCGGGTCAGGGTAGGGGTGGTGATATAGATATCCTGCAGGAAGATTTCTGCCCGAATATCCAGCCAGACCTCCCGGTACAGACCACCGAAGGTCAGGTAGTCCACCACACCGCCGAATGGCGGGGTAATGGGGTTTTCTGTGGTATCCAACTTCACAGCCAGCAGATTCTCGCCGCCTAAATTGGCTGCCCCGGTGATCTCCACCCGGAAGGCGGTATAGCCGGTGTTGTGCTTCGCCAGTTCCTGACCGTTCAGGTAAACGGTGGCGATGTGGGCAGCGCCGTCAAATTGGATAAACAGCCGCTTGCCCGTTAGCTCCTTGCCCAGCTCCAGCTTCCGCCGGTAGCCGCAGAGCATTTGATAGGAATTGTGGTCAACATAATGAAGGGGAACTTCCTTAACCGTATGGGGCAGGCGGACGGAAGCGGCGCTGCCTTCACCGGCGGCAAAGGAATCAGACCAGCTCTCGGTAAATTCCCAATGATCGCAAAGACTTAGCATATGTATCCTCTCCTGTTGCGTTTAAGGCTGCTGCCGGAAGGTGATAACGCCGCTTTCGGCATCCATGCTGTCGATGATGGCGAGGGACTCCAGATGGTAGCCCAGATTGCGGATACGGTGACCGCCCTCCTGAAAGCCCTTTTCAATGGCGATGCCCAGACCCACTACGGTGGCATCCGCGGCGTCCACCAGAGAGATCAATCCCTGCAGGGCGCAGCCATTGGCAAGGAAATCGTCGATGATCAGCACCCGATCCTCAGAGCGCAGGTATTTTTTCGCCACCACGACCTGATGGACGGTCTTGCCGGTGTAGGATTCAATTTCGGCGATGTAGACCTCGCCGTTCAACTGGACGGAGTGGGATTTCTTAGCCACCACCAGCGGGACACCCAGCTCCCGGGCAACGGGATAGGCGATGGCGATGCCGGAGGATTCGATGGTCAGAACCTTGGTGATGGGCTTGCCCGCAAACCGCCGGGTAAATTCCCGACCGATCTTCTCCAACAGGGCAATATCCAATTGATGATTCAGAAAACTGTCCACCTTGAGAATGCCGCCGGGCTTTACGCTGCCTTCTTTTACGATCCGATCTTCCAGAAAATTCATACATAGCCACCTCCTGTTATGATAAATTTACTATAGCACAATTATTCCCGGTTGTCAGTAAAAATTCAACCACAATCCCGGTTTCTTACGATATATCAGCGGGATTCTCCACGGAAAAGCCTGCCAATCGTGGCAGCAAAGAAATGCCAATGCTCCAACGCCGCAAATAAAACAGAGAGGCATGAAGCCTCTCTCTTTTGGGTGGTATATACTACACAATTTGATACAATGCAACGCTAACGGTGAGAGCGTTGCATTCGTTAAACGACCATCGGTCAAACAAGGCAGCAAAACCTAAAATAGTTTTCTATAGATACAGCACATATTCTTCCTTACAGTAGCTTTTTAAGTAGATGTCCAGTATCCGGCCGTTTTTGTATTGTAATGCTTTTTGAGGACAGTTTGTTACGCAACGCAAACAGCGAATACACTGTGAATGAATCCGACCGTTTCGGATTGCTCCAACCGGGCAGTTTGTTTCACAAAGTCCACAGCTACAACAATTGTCCTCTTTTATAATTTTTACTCCAATGCGGCTGCGCAAACCAGGAAAGATAATTGCCAATGGATTCTTTGCGGTTTTAGGAATTGTGACCTGCTGAGGCATTTTGATCCTTTGCACAATTGGCAGCAGCTGCGCTGTATCAAATTCGTAATCACCGTCAAGAAATGTATGTCCCATAGGAATATACGCCCCCGCAATAACTTGCCCGCGCAAGAGCTTTTGTGCTTCGTACAAAACATTACCATAGGATATTTTTCCGTAGGTTGCGATCAGCGCAACATGCTTAGCCTCCAGACCCTTTAGAAATCGTTTCACCGGCTTCGGGATATTTTGACAATACACCGGAAAAACGACCACCGCAGCATCTTCCGTTGTGGTTTTGTTATCAATCGGTCTGATTTCGCAATCCAGCAGTTTAGCCAATTCTTTTGAAACAGCCAAACTGTGTCCGCTTCCGGAAAAACAATAAATCGTAATCATTTATGCTCCCTCAAGAATTGTTGCATAATGGCGCACTCTGGGATTTCTTCAAGAGAAAATCCTAGCAAATGTTCCATTTCATAAAGGGTCTGCTCTTTGGATCTACCGCATTTTTTGCTTGCAAGGGAGAATTCCAGTGCACTAAACGGGATCATCTTGCTTTTGCAATAATAAAATCGCACAAATTGGGTGTGGTCTTTGCATTTTTCAATTTTGCAGCTTGTGTGCAGTGCTTTGTTTTCATCCTCCGGTGGCACCCAGCCACATTCTTGAACAAGTATAGATTTTACCTTATTCCAATCGTAGGTGCCTCCGGATGTTTTATCATGATCAAAGTGAACAAAGGCCGGTATATTTCCGGTGCGAGAGGACTGCCGGATGCTTCTTTTGAAGGGGGGAAGCAACTCCGGAACAGCCTGAATTGCATCCACAACATTGGAAACCAGTTCGCTTTCGTATCCGCTGAGTTTCTTAACCGGATGATCGCCATATGCCAGCTGCTTCATGGTCATTAGGGTCTGGAACTGACCCTGCTTCAGAGGTGGCCGCAAAGTCAGCACACGCGCAACATTCATCAGGAAGGTCAAAAAGCGATTGCCGGCAAAGGAATACGCGATCCTGGGTGCCATGTGATTATAGTACAATCCAAGCATCTGAACAGGCTCGTTGCCTGCAGCAAAATACGGCACTCTGTTTGCTACCAGTTCCGGATAAAACAGCAGATATGCCAGTGAAGGACAGGCACAGGTATTATCGCTGAGGGAGTATAGTTTGCTGTAAAACCGTCGCAAGTCGCTTTGACTGACTGTACGGGTAATGAACTCTACATTTTGAAAGGTTTTCTTGGCATTTGCAATGCTTTTGGCGGCACTTTCGGAAATAAAAGGGATTTCCCAGGTAAGCGCCAATACCCGTAACCCCTTTACCTTGGAAAGATAGTAGAGCAGGTATGTGGAATCCTTTCCGCCGGTGTAGAACAGCGCAATATCAAAGCGTGATTTTTTGCTGCGAGAGATATCCTCCACAATTGGAACAACACTTTTCAGATTTTTGGCATCCTCTGCCGTTTGACACATAGGGCACAGGCCCTTATCATCAAACTCCAATCCCGGAATCAAAAAATCATTGGCACAGCAATCCGTACAGAAAGTTGCCTCGGAAAAATCTTTCGGAACGTGCTTTCGCTGGTGCTCCGACACGACCTGTTTGCCGATAAACTTTTCAATCACGGATAACTCCTTAGGATTCAGTTCCCGGGGTAACGAAGCAAGAATATCCGCCTGCTTCTTCGAGACAGTGATATCATTTTTGAACAAATTGGGAGCGCTGCGCAGTCCGTAATAATGCAGCTTCCTATTTTCGAGCTTCCATCTACTTTGTATGTAATACATAGCGATCCCCCCTTTCTAAAATTTACCATAAAAATAATTCTTTTGCAATAAATTCTGGTCAAAACGATAGTTGTGGATCAAGAAACCGATTCCGGATAAAAAGGGAAAAAATACCTACCCTTGCTGATACGATTGTATCAAATAAGGGTAGGTATTATGGTGCCGGTGACCGGACTCGATTTGCATTTTCTCCCGTTGGGAGAAAATTACGGTTCGCCTCGGTCGAGCCCTCGGCAGTGGCACTCATCCGCGCCACAACTGATGGGTTCGAGTCCGGCTTCAACAAAGGATAAAGGGAACAGCGAATGTATCATTCACTGTTCCCTTTATTGGTGCCGGTGACCGGACTCGACCGGGTACGCTGTCGCCAGCGGTGGATTTTGAGTCCACTACGTCTACCATTCCATCACACCGGCAGGTGTGCTTGTTTAGTATAGTATAATTGACTCTAAAAAGCAAGCAAAACTTTTTGCGTGTCTGGGATGTCGAAGGGGGATAATGAATTTCTGGTACACCGGCGGCGGTGTACGGGAAAACGTCGAGCAGTGTCGGCAAAAATGGGGTTGACAAATATACGCAATTATGCTACAATACACAGGCACTTAAGGAGTGCACCTGAACATCGCGGAGTAGAGCAGTTGGAAGCTCGTCGGGCTCATAACCCGGAGGTCGTAGGTTCGAGTCCTGCCTCCGCAACCATAAAAAGTCCTGAAATCGTAGGATTTCAGGACTTTTTCTTGCGCTTTATAGGTTAAAAAGTTCGTAGAAAAATTCTGCGATTTCTAGAAAAACCGTTTGACCCATATTCTGACCCATAATAGGATATCACCCAGTGGACAAAGCAGCATTTTTCAGAATACAATGTCCAGCAAATCGGAAAACCGAGAAAATTTCCAAAACTTTTGAAAAGAATTTTCTGCGACCGATCGATGTGACACTCAATACTCAAAACCTCTCCTAATGCCGATCTCCGGCACCGGGAGAGGTTTCGTTTGTTTATTTCGTTTTGTTAGGTACGCTTTGACGGAATAAGCTATAATCGTTAGATGACCTGATTGATGCCAAGTATATTGCAGACGATCCGGAAAGCGCATGTACGAGGAGAGATTTCGAAACAATGCAATTACCTCTCCTCCTTTATAATCCTCTTTCTATGGTAATATGCTGCAAGTTGGTTGCAAGCAGAACTTTCCTGACCATAGTTTTATTGCTAGGATTACCACAGCAAATAATGACGCATCATGCTGGTTTCTTCGAAATATAATTTAGTTTCCAATAGTGCAAATGCCTTTGGAATAATCATCAATTCGTACAAAATAGTGGTGTCGGGGTTAATTATACCGGCCGATTTGTTGGCTATCAAACTCCATGATTTCTCGATAAAATAACCTTGTTGATAAGAGGTTCGATGCAACACCATACAACTTAAGGAGGAGATATTATGGCATTTTCTATTGATTCCAAGGTAAAAGATCTGAGAAAGAACGAAGCAGCCAGCGATATCATCGCTGCCTATACCCCTGGTTTTAAGACTGATCCGCAGATGAAGCTGGTTGGTGCGCTGACCTTCCGTAAGCTCTGTTCCTTCCCTCAGGCTGGTCTGAGCGCAGAGCAACTGGCTGAAATCGACGAGAAGCTAAAGGCTCTTGGATAAGTAGCATCAAAACATCGCTGTGCACTGCGCAGCGGTGTTTTTCTATTCCTTGCTGATATCCCGATGCAACTGCTCTGCTTTCAGCAGGATCTGAATGCGAAGTCGTTCCCCCGGTTCTTCCAGGTTGCAGTTCAATTCCCTCTTGATCCGAGTTAATCGTTCAATTAAAGTACTGCGGTTTACATAGAGCTTTGCGGCGGTTTTTGTTACGCTCATGTTACAGTCCAGATAGGTTCGTAAGGTCTCAATATAGCTAACCGGAGAGTTTTCGTCGTGCTGTTTCAGCCTGCGCATGCCTTCTGTGTAGTACATTTCCATGGGTAGGTTACCGATTGCATTGATCAACAATTCACGCAGGGCATACTCTTGGAAATCGTGGAATGTTTCCCCCGGATGAAACAGCTGCCCATTTTCCAAGGCAGCGCAGGCCTGAAAATAGTAAGGTCGTGCATGATAAATATCATGGAAGGGGTCACTGATGCCAACAGAGCTGTCAAAGGCGCGAAGTAACGGTGTTAAACGTTTTTTCAGCAGAGGCAAATAACTTTGATTGTCTGCCTGTTCCTGAGATACTTCAATAAAGCAGACAATCGAACTGTCATACTCAAATGCCACAGTTCTCCGAAATTCATTTTCAATGGCATTACACAGATATTTTACCGGCAGCTGCACCAAGGGACTCCGGAACTTGACCTTCACGCAAATATGCTCCTGCTGCAAATAGGAGGTATCGATGGTCCGCCGCTGGCTGAGAGATACCTGCAATCCTTCAATAATATCCATCAATGCCTGACGAAGCTTGCTTTGGTCATTATCGAGGGCGGTTGAATATCGCCTCAGGGCAAGCTGCATCATTCTCGCCAGATATACTGCCAAAACATTATCGCTTTCCCGATAATGACGATTTCGGTAATCAATAGACATACATCCAGAGTACTCACCGTTTTCAAACAGGTTGACATTTAATGTTGTACTTCCCGGCAGCTTAAGCAGCAACGGCTCTTTTACATTGGTAGACAGATCATGAAGCTCCATAAACTCATTCAGAGATTCCGGCGGCAGGCCTGTGCTGCCCTTACCGCCCCAGCTGATCCGGTCCATCTTTGCCAATTCCATAAAGCTGAAATCGGAATGGGCCAAGTAATGGAAGTTGGCATTGAGCACCACAATAGGGTTATCGAAAATGTCCCGGCTGCAGGCGATCATGTCATTGAGACTGGCTGTGCCCTCCAGAATCTCCCGCAAAGCATCTGACCACCGATCAAACCGATTATAGATACGGCTGATTAAATTGAAAGCATGGGAACTATGTACATTGGCCCGAATCTGGATCAAATTACATTTTCCCAAATAACGAGAGAGGTAAATACTGTCACCCAGCAGAATAATCAGCGTATCCGGATCAATTCTTGGCCGTAAAGGAAGATCCTGTGCTTTAATCAGATATACATGATCCGTGCGGAATCTGTCTTGAGGCTTTTCGTAGAACTCAGGACGCAGCAGGTGGAGTGTAGTATCTGTTTGTCCATGATAAACAGCATCCAATTCGCTGGGTAGATTATCGAAAATCAAATTGGTGCTTAGCTTCATAGTAACACCTCCATTTTGAGGGATATTGTAATAGTGTCCTGGAATTTTATCGCTTACTTTTATTTTATTATATCATAATTGTTGTGGTTTGGCGCATTAAAGTTCCGATTTTTACCATCAAATATACCCAACGAAATGTAGGGTTTTCGTCCTGCTTTGCCGACATTTTGCTGTCTGCCATTTTCTACATAATCTGTCTAGAATGAATATGGACATAATACCCGGGCTTTCCGGTTAGATTAAGGAGGTTTTTTCATGCCACTCAATGACAAACTCGAAAAGGCAAAATGCATCCAGACTGTGTGGGGAAAGCTGATCCCGGAGCATGAGGCATATAACTATGCTCTGCGCCACATCGCAGCTTTTACTGCCAATATCTTCCAGGTTATGCGTATTCTGGAACCAGACTTTGAAAAGAGAACGGAGGCCATCTGCGAAACATCCTACATGTTCAATATGGCTGCCTGCAGCGACGAATACAAGGCTGCCTTCTACGAGGAATGGAATATCCCTGAATTCTGCGAGCGTTCCTCCTGGCTGGGTGGCATCGTAGGTGACTCCGGTGACGAGTACCAGAATATGGCTGGACGTGTCATCCAGTTCACCCGGGATCGAGTAGAAAAGGAACTGGACACTTGCCCCTGGGACATCGTAGGTGCGGAGCTTTGCAACATGACCACAGCCATGTTCACCGCTAACTTTGATATTGAAGCCGCAATTCCCGGTGAAAATGAAGTCTCCCTGAACATGTGTGAAGCCCGTGGCTGTGGCGACCGGAAGTGCCGCGTGGTCGCTGAACGTCGTGACACCTTCAACCTACCCAAGCAAGGCTGGCTGGATCATATGGGAACTCCTGTTATGCCTGTCCATAACACGCCTGAAGAGCGCACCGTTAAGGAATGCCAGTTTGTCCGAAACGGTGTTTATTCTCAGGCCTTTGGTGAAGAGAAGACCCTGGAATGGACCTACCGCTGGAGCATGGAGAAGGGCTGGGTATGGTGTGTCGCCTTCCCCCTGATTGCTATTCGGGATATGGCGGATACAGAGGAAGAATTCGAGCGGATCTTTAAGATCGTTTTTGCCACCGCAGGAAAGAATGAATTCATCGAACCCTTTGCCAAGGAAGGCCTGCGCAGCTGGCTGGGCGTTCCCCACGAAATCGGCTGGAATGACCCCCGGCTTATGGGCGGTTACATCAAGAACATTATGGACACTCAGTTGGTTCCCAATGAGTTGGATGCCTTCACCAAGGACGAAGTCCGAATCAAGGTAAAGGTGGAGGATTTCACCGGCCGATTTGAAATGGCCCCCATTGATGAGTTGATCTTGGGCTATGAAACCATGTGGCACAACATGGTCAAGACAATGGTTTCTCCAGAGTGGTCCTGCTGGTTCGAAGATAAGGAAGAAGAGGAAATGACCATCGTTGTCGGCAGAAAGATCGACAAGCGAATGGTATAAGGAAGGGGGTTAAGCACTATGTTATTCCGTGAAGATACTGTTGCCCGTGCCCAGCATCAGGCAGTCCGGGAAAATACTGGTTGGTACCGCTGGACCCACGATCTGGTAGAAGTGAAGGGCCCCGATGCACTAAAATTCCTAGATTTGCTGTGTGTAAACAACATCGCAAAGGCAGACATCAGCCGTACAAAATATACCACCTTACTGAACGAAGAAGGTAAGATCATCGATGACACCATCGTTATGCATATGGCCGAAAATCTGTACTGGGTATCTACTCTGTACGCTCCGCAGCTGGTGAAGTGGATGGACAGCCATAAGGGCAGCCTCAACGTGTCCTATCGTGATATGACCGGCGAAATGGATATGTATGCTATCCAGGGCCCCAATTCTCCCGCGGTTCTGAATACTCTGCTGGCTGTTCCTATCGACGGTCTGAAACGTTTTGCCGTGACAGACAACAAGATTGGTGAGATCCCCGTCATTATCCACCGCAGCGGCTTCACCGGTGAGAACGGTTTTGAGGTCTACTGCGATATGGCAGACACTGCGGCGGTGAAGACTGCCATCCGTGCCGCCTGTGATGCCCACAATGCCCCGGAGATGACGATTCTGGAGGTCTACGTCCGCAGCCTGCCCACGGAGAAAGGATTTGCACTGCGTCAGGATATGTATTTGTTGACCCCCTATGAATGTGGTCTGGACTGGTCTGTGGATATGGACAAGGAATTCATCGGTAAAGAAGCTCTGCAGAAGGCAAAGGAGGAGGGTCCCAAGCTGGTACTGGTAGGCCTGGAGTATCTGGCAGAATCCTATGAGGATATTGCCCAGAAGGAAGTTGTCTACTACAAGGGCGTGCCCTGCGGTCGTGTGAAGGCCGCCACTTATGGCTACACTGTGGACAAAAACATCGGCTATGCGGTCATCGATGCCCGGAAGGCTGTTGAAGGACGGGAAGTGACCGTTGGATGCAACCATTCTCCTGCTGTTATTGTGAAGAAAGGATGGATTTAAACTATGAGACTGGAAGGGAAATCTATAGTTGTCACTGGTGCCTCTGCCGGTATGGGACAGGCAATTGTGACCCGTTTTGTGGAGGAAGGCGCCAATGTGGTGGCGGTTGCTCGTAGAAAGGAACGGCTGGAAGAACTGGCAGAAAGCCTGAAAGATTCTCCCGGTAAAGTGGTCATCTATGCTGGTGATGTCAGCGACAGCGCTGTCTGCGAGGGTATGATCGATCTGGCAGTGAAGGAATTCGGCCGGCTGGATGTGCTGGTGAATAACGCCGGTATCATGGATGACAACACCGCCATCGGCGACATGTCTGACGAGATGATGGAACGGATGTTCAAGGTCAATACTTTTGCGGCGCTGTATGCCATGCGCAAGGCTGTCAAGGTATTTCTGGAGCAGGATGATGAATGTGGCAACATCATTAATGTTAGCTCTGTGGGCGCAGTCCATCAGACTGCAGGTGTTGCCTACTGCGCTTCCAAGGCAGCCATTGCCTCTGCCACCAAGAATACGGCCTTTATGTACATCGACAAGGGTATCCGCTGTAATGCCATCGCACCCGGAGGCGTGCTAACGGATATTCCGCTGGTTATGCCTCCTGCGGATGAATTCGGCTTTGAGCGAACCAGCAGTCTGCTGACTCACTCTCCGGAGCTGGGCATGCCCGAGGACATTGCCAATGCGGCGCTGTTCCTGGCCAGCGACGAGAGCAGCTTTGTCAACGGCACTACCATCACCTGCGACGGAGGCTGGACCTGCTTCTAAATATAAAATGCTGTTAGGCGGAAAAAGAAGTCAGGTGATTTTTTAAGTTTGGTGTTGTAGGTGTAGATTTCGGCGGGGCCTTCGTGCCCGTTGAAATACAGTTCGGTGACTTTGTGTTTCTTCTTGGGGATCGTTTTCATTCAAAACCCTCCTTTCTTTGGTTCATTTGCCTGGCTCTAGAGCTGGGAAATCGGGACTGAGATTTGACAACGAAGCCTGGAACGATGTGCTGGTCGTTTCAGGCTTTTCTATCGGCTGCAAAGCCGAATTTTACATACTCAGCACATTTCCCATGGTCTGGGCGGCTTCCTTCTGTGCCGAGGTGGTGACATGGGCATAGGTGTCCAGGGTGAAGCCTGCGGAGAAGTGACCAAGCATACCGCTGACCGTCTTGATGTCCACTCCGTTCTGGAGGGCGATGGTGGCGAAGGTGTGACGGAGATCATGAAACCTGACCTTCGGGATGCCTGCCCTCTCCATCACTCGCTTCAGCATATTGTTCACACTGTCCGGGGAGATGGGGCCACCGTTGGGAGAGGGAAATACATACTGGTCATTGGTTTTCCGTTTCTGTTCTCGCAGGACTTCGATTGCCTGAGGCGAGATGCTGACTGCCCGGTAGGAATTCTTGGTTTTCAGAGGGGACTCCACGATCTTGCCATCTACCCTAGCGATCTGCCGCCGTACCTTGATGATGCCATTCTTCCAATCAATGTCCGTCCATTTGAGTCCGAGAAGCTCACCACGCCGCAGGCCGGTTGCCAGCTCGATGTAGTACATCTCATAGACTCCGGTTGCCTTTGCTTCCTGGAGGAACACCTGAAGCTGCTCTGCCGGGATGGTCTGCATCTCCTTGTGCTCCAGCTTGGGAAGCGCCACCGCCTTACACGGATTCTCCGAGATGATCTTCTGCGCTACGGCGAAGTCCATGGCAGAGGAGATGACCTGGTTGATATTCCGCACCGTCTTTGCCGACAGCCCTTTCGGCTGGTGTTCCGCTTCGATCCGTTCCACACGGCCTTTGTTCATCAGCTTGCGGTACAGTTTTTGAAGGTCCATGGTGCTGAGTTTCTCCAGAGGGATCTTACCGATGTTCGGTGCCACATGGTGGTCGATGTAACCCCGGTAGGTCTGGTGCGAGGAAGGTCTGACTTTGATTTTGCACACATTCTCGAACCACTCATCCATCCATTGTTCCACCGTGTACTTGCCTGTCCGGGTGAAGTCCACCTTCTTGGCTTCTTCCAAAGCCCGTTTCAGTTTTTCTTTGACCTCGGATTGGGTTTTGCCAAGGACATTTTTGAAGATCTGCTTGCCGGTTTCCGGGTCGGTTCCGGCAGTGTATCTTCCTTCCCAACGGCCGTCTTTCCGCTTGCGGATGTTGCCTTCGCCGTTGGCTCTGCGCTTTGCCATAAATATCACTTCCTTTCGTAGCGCAAACATTACCACACTAATTTGGAAATAGCTAGTCACGAAACCTACCAAAGAATTTGGTGGGTATTTTACTTGTTTTTTGAGTTTTGTTACCCGCCACCGGACAATACCGAATGGTGCCGTCCGGTGGCAGTGGTTACATGGTCTGCCCATCATTGTAGTCATATTCCTGACCGCTGGAGTGCTGACCGAGGGCTTGTTTCTTTTCTTCGATTTTCTGCCGCTGCTTGCGGTCGATGGAATTTCTGCGGCGGATGAAGTTGTTGGCGCTGGATTGGACCATACCAGCTAATCCCCGGAACAGTCCGAACACCGCAGATACCGTCTGCTGGTGTAACCGTTCCTCCACCTTCTCCAGAAGCTGGGCGGCATATTCATTGCCATGGCTGGCGGATGCTTTCAGCCATTCCATGCCTGTTTCCAGGTTTTGAGGAACACCCTTTCCGAAGCAGTAGATCTTGCCAAGCTGGTATTCGGCGTAGGAATTGCCCTGCTCCGCAGCCAGTTCGAACATGGAGATGGCTTTCTGAATGTCGGTTTTCAGATACTGCTTGCCTACTCCGTAGACCGCATCCACACTGCCGTGGATAGCGGATTCGTGGAGGAATTGCCTGACTTCGGAATCTGGCTCCACCTCCGGCTCACGGAGGCTTTCTGCCGCTTTCGGGTACACATCCGAGCCATCGTCAACAAAGTCCACACGGGGCGGAACCGGGTCTGACAGGGGCAGTTCTTCTTGCGGGAGCTGCAACTGCAATGCAGCCTGCACCACAGCATTGCGGATAGTCCGAAACTCTTTTTCTTGTTCCAAGGGAATCCGCTCTGGCATTTTATTGGTATAGGTGCGCAGTACATCTTCCTTTTGTTCATACCACAGAGTGTACAGTTCCTGAATTCTTCTGTCCCCGGCCAGTTCCGCAACGATGGCATCCACCAGCTTTTTGGTGCTGGCATTGAGATAGCCATACTGCTTCTTGCCCTTGGCTTTCGCCAGCCTGTCCGCAAGCTGCACCAGCATCGTCTGCATCTGGGGATTGTCAAAGCTGCCATGGTTGATGGCATCTACGATCTCTGTAATACGATCCCGGCTCTCCTGCCGCAGCTCGTCACGAAGATCCGACTGCTTCTGATAGATCTGCAGCAGATCCTGGCGGAAGATCTCCTGCGCCAGATTGCTCTTGATGGTTTCGATGCCTTTGGTGGAGAGGTAGGCTTCACTGGGGTCGATAGAGTAGGCCATCATGTGAACATGAGGATGGTGACCTTCGTTATGGAATGCGGCATACCAACGAAAGTTCTCCGGTGCGATCTTCATCTGCTGGGCGATCATATTCCGATGGGAGCGAAGCAGATGCATCCAGGCAACGGGAGAGTTGTAGCCCAGCCGTTCCGCATCTTCCCGGCGAAGGGAGATGATGTGCGTCCAGATGTTGCCGGGATGCTCATTCATCTCCTTCTGCACCTGAGACAGGACAATGGAAACGCCCTCGTCCGTGAACAGGCCGTTACTGCCGGGGCGCTCATCGATGTACTTGAGATACACATCCCGCTGGGGAGTGTCACCGTACAATTCCATGATGCCGCGGATGAATGCATCCGCATTGCCACGGGTTGGGTTTGCCAAGTAGTCCTGGTATTCATTACTGTCTTTGCAATCGGGGTACTGTTTCAGCAGTTTTGCAATCTGCTTCTGCTGTTCGGCTGTGGCAGGCAGATGGCGAGAGGTATCTTCCGCCATCTCCACACCTTCACGGGTTGCAATGTACTTCAGGTAGCCGCCGGGAGATTTTGTGCCTCCCGGCTTGAGATAGGGTGATTTCAGAATTAACCTTGCCATCTATATCACCCCTGCTGATATTTGACCGCATCCTCGAATTTGTACTTGCCACCGATGGTGGCAACTTCCTCGGTGCAGTACCGGCGGAGAGAATCCATGTTGCCTGCATCGATATTGTGTGTTGCCGCAAGGATGTTGTTCATCATGGCAATCTCCACGCCCAGTTTGAACACGATGCGGTTGATCCTATCCTCGGTCAGTGCGATCTTGCTGCCGATGACCGATTCCAGCGCAGGTGTCAGCACCCGGCTGCTTTCCTGCATGTTGATCACGGCAATGTAGTGCATGATGGCATCGCAGATAAATTCGCTTCTGGAATCCGCACCGCTTTTCTCAACTGCGGCATCGCACTGGTCCAGCAATTCCTCGCTGATGTACACACCGATCCGTTTTCCGGTTTTGTTATCCATTTTCCTCCTTTCTGGGGTTCAGACCCCCACCTAAATTGTTGATACTCTAAGGGAATTCCGTTTCCAGGCGCCTATTTTTCCTTACTATGTGGAAAAGGTAACACCTCGGAATCCCTGTAAAAGCCCCGCACGGCGTTGCCGGGCGGTGTATTTCGGAGGTATCCGGCAGCAGCCGGAATACCTCCTTTATCCCGCTTTCAAATACTTTCTTCCGAATCTCTCGGAATTGGTATCGAAAGCTGTGCCGCTTATGCGGGAAGATCCTCACCGATGAACAGTGGAAGTTCGTCCGCTTCCGTTTCCAGGTCACGGTAGATCTCCGGGTTGTCCAGGCTGAGCAGATGGTACTCATTGTTGGAGTAGCCGTAGGCATTACGGTGCTTATACACCGCAATCAGCTTCCGCTGTTTCAAAACTTTGATGGCTTTTTGAAGCGAAGACTTTTTGATCCCAGTATCCCGTATGATGGTATCGTGAGTAGGCCAGCAGTATCCTTTGCTGCCGGAACAGCAGACGAGGTAGGCGTATAGTTTGAACTGCGTGGCATCCAGCGGCACTTGGAAGATTTTGTTGGGCAGACGGAAGAATTCCCTGGTAGGCGGCTGATACATTTTCATTCTCCCACCTCCGTTTGTTCGTCAATCCACTGGATGAACTTGTCCCTGGGTACAAGAATCCGTGTGCCGATCTTCATGCGGGGGAATCCCTTGGAACGAACCAACTCGTATGCGGCGGCTCTGGAGATCCCCAGGACTTCGCCTACCTCCGGCGCAGTCAATGTCAGAGGCAGGTCTTGGTAGCTTTTGAATTTACTTTCTCTCAATTGATCATTCCTTTCGTTTTTTAGGTTTGATTTGGTGTTCGCCGTTCTATCCAAGTCAGTTCCTGGCCCAGGATCTCTGCGCCGTATCGCAGCCTTGGTGTGCTCATATCGCCGCACACTTCGCCAGCTGCATATCCCCCTCGGACGGTCATTTAGTTGTCAAGGTACACGAGAGAAACCCCTCAAGGTCTAGGCATCGGGAGAGCGATTTTGACAACCATTTTCTGAAAATTTTTCATTTTCAGAGGAATGCACAATTCTAAACCGTTTCCTATATGCAATTTGACCGCAGAGGAAAAAGTCCCCTCACTAGGTAGGCAGCGAGAACGGCCTTTTTAGCCACTTTTTCTGAAAATAATTTATTTTCAGATGGTTGCACAATTTTGGAACCGCTTCGCTATGCACTTTGCTGAGTGAACCCTGGTGTTTCTCCCTACTCCCCTTTGTTACAAAACGACGGGTAAAAACGAAACACTTTTCTAAATTTTTTTAAAAAAGTGGGAGCAGGATTCTTATTGCGCAACCAAGATGTGCCGGGGAAAATAAAAGCCGGGCACAAAAGACCAACACATATCCGGCAGTAATCTGCCAGAGTATGTGGTAAGCTTTTGCGCCCGGCTATTTGGTGGTTTCACATTACAACGCTAGGAAGCAATGTACCCCGGTGCTCGGTGACGACAAAATCCTTCATGCGAAGGTTCCTGGGTTCATTCAGTTGTGATAATATTTTAGCAAACAATCGTTCGCTTGTCAATATATTTGGCACTAATGACAGTTGCAATTTCCAATAATCCAAGGTAACATCACTAAAACATTTTGGAGGTGTTGTACTTGAAAACTATTTCTGAAGCGCTAAAGACTTATATGCAGACCCATCCCTTTGACTCCGGCGATCCTGATTGCCAGACGGTGCTGGATCAACTCTACCATGCCTACGCAGAATCCCATGAGCATGATCCCCAAGAGATTGGTGACGGCTTCAAGGAACTGGAGGAATATCTGTGTGTACTGCCTTTGGAGAATAACAACGCAGTTTTCAATCTGTGTTGCCGTCTGTGCAGTGCATACGAACGCAAAGCCTTCCTGGACGGCCTGCAATACGGTGCTGAGCTGATGCTGGAACTGGAAAAGGAGGCTTCCTGATGAAGGAATATTTTGAGATGCTGAAACAGCATATTGCCGATAATCCTCCCAATTATGGGGATGCAGATTCCGTCCTGGGACTTCTGTACGAATGCTTCAACGAGAATAATCCCTACGATAACGAGCAGATAAAGGCGGATTTCGAAGAACTGTACCGACAGATGAATGGGATGTCCCTGCGGGAGATGGATAAGATCATCTATCCGGTTTGTAAGTTGTGCCGGGATCATGAGAGGGCTGGCTTTGTGGAGGGAATCAAGATTGGAATGCTGTTGTTACAGGAATTGAATGAATAAGAAAATGGCACTACCTTTTTCGGGGTAGTGCCATTAATCTTATTGCAACTTCGATTTCAATTCCAGAATCTTTACTTCGATCAACCGAATGGTTTCCAGGAATGCTTCGTCACTCTTGCCGCTGGGATCGTCCAATCCCCAATCCTCCCGGTGGGAGCAGGGCAGGAACGGACACTGGACATTACATCCCATGGTAATGACCACATCCACTTCCGGAATATCGGACAGGAGCTTGCTGTGCTGGGTGGCTTCCATGTCAATGCCGTGAACCTGCTTCATCAAGCGAACAGCATCCTGATTGATCTGCGGTTTGGTTTCCGTGCCTGCGGAATAGCCTTCAAACACATCGCCTGCCAGCTTCTTTCCTAATGCTTCCGCAATCTGGCTGCGGCAGGAATTGTGGACACAGATAAATGCTACCTTTTTCAATGCAATCAACCTTTCAGCAGTTTTTCGACTTCAGCCGCTTTCAGAACCTTGCCCACAGAAACGACCTTCTCATTGATCACCAGAGCAGGCATCCGCATCACACCGTACTCCATGATCTTTTCCATGTCTGTAATGTACTCCACTTCGATGGACAGGTCAAGCTTTTTGACGGCTTCTTTTGTGGCTTCATATAGCGCATGGCAGGACTTGCAGCCTGCACCCAGAACCTTGATGCAGCAGATGCCGTCTACACTCTTTCCAGAACAGCAGGTGGGAGCTTTCTTTTCTTCTTTCTTTTTGCCAAAATTGAGCAGTGCCATAATCATTCCTCCGTTAAATAATAAATCCTTGAATTGCGTTAAAGAAATAACCAACAATGATAATGCCCACAGTGCAGATAGCCACGAAGATGCCCAGCAGCTTCGGCTTCACCGCCTTGCGGAGCATAATCATGGACGGCAGACTCAGTGTGGTGACACCCATCATAAAGCTGAGAACAACACCCAGTAGCGCACCCTTGGCAAGCAGGGATTCCGCAATGGGGATGGTTCCGAAGATGTCAGCATACATGGGGACACCTGCCACGGTTGCGATAATGACGCCAAAGGGATTGTTGCCGCCCAGCAGCTTCACGATGAATTCTTCGGGAATCCAGTTGTGGATGATGGCACCGATACCCACACCTACCAGCACATAGGGAAACACCTTCTTTGCGGTGGATACTACCTGTTCCCATGCAAATTTGATACGATCTTTGAAGTGTAGTTTTTCCTGAGGAACATCAATTTCCTTTCCCTTACGGATGTATTCTTCCACTTGATCCTCAAGATGCATCTTTTCAATCAAAGTGCCGCCGATGACTGCAACCACCAAACCGAGTAAGACATAAACAACAGCGACTTTCCAGCCGAAGATGCTCATCAGCAGCACCAGACTTCCCAGGTCAACCATAGGGGAGGAAATCAGGAAAGAGAATGTCACACCCAAAGGCAAACCGGCACTGGTAAAGCCGATAAACAGTGGGATGGACGAGCAGGAACAGAAGGGCGTCACCGTACCAAGCAGAGCTGCGATACAGTTTGCGCCGACACCGTGGAACCTGCCCAGGATTCGCTTCGTCCGCTCCGGTGGAAAGTAGCTCTGGATGTAAGAAATTATCAGGATCAGAAATCCCAACAGAACCATGATCTTGATTACATCATAGAAGAAAAACTGGATACTGCCGCCGACACGGCTTGCCGGGTCAAGACCTACGGTCTCCACGATGTTACCAATCAAACGGTTCAGCCATTGCATACCCAAGACCTCGGTCTGGAAGAAGTCCCAGGCGGTTTTCAATACTTCCATAACAATGCTCCTTTCAAATATCGTAATATTTACATATATCGATATATACCCTTTAAGGTAAGCCGTGCATGGAAAAGCTGGCTTACTTTTCGCAGCACGACTTAGCTTCGCAGTTACAGTTGACCGCGGTCAACTCACTTAAACAATCTCTTGCGATCTGGCTTCCCTCGGCAGATATGGAGTAGTGCATCCACTTGCCTTCCTTGCGGCCTACCACAATCCCAGAATCGCAGAGGATCTTCATGTGATGGGACAAGGTGGGTTGAGAGATGTTCAGTTCCTCCAACAGCTTGCAGGCACATTTCTCGCCGGTGCGGAGCAGCTTCATGATCCGAACCCGGTTCTCGTCGCACAGAGCTTTAAAAATCAGCGCCATTCTCTTTTCGGTGAGTTCCATTGATTCACCTCCTATTGATGTTCATCAATATGTTAACAGATGGATTGATGTTTGTCAATGGGTGTGGGTAGATTTGTTGAATAACTAAGAGGGACATTTATTTGATTACTTCGTATTGTTAGTGGCCGCTGGGTGGTATCGGTTGATGCTGTCCGGCGGCTGTTTCTTTTGGAAAGAAAAGACTTGCAATTTCTAAAAGCTATGGTACAATCACGACACCTTGGGGAGGGATGAAGATCTCGTCCTGGGGTGAGGGAAAACAGTCTGACCCATGTTGGAACCGGGGCAGGAGATTACCGGCAGAGGCAGAAAGTCTCCTGGTTCCGGCGGCTGGCTCGAAAACAGGGAGTGAAAAACCTCCTGAAAACCGGGTCAACGCGATCCTCGGAAAAGTGAATTCGAAGTGGTCTTGAATGTGTCGTAAGTCCAAAATCGGCGGTGAAAGTTGCCTATTTGGCTGACCCATAACAAGACCACATTTTTGACCCATGTTTTGACCCATACGGGATCATCACGCAGTGGACTGGGCAGATTTCAGTGGATTGCCAGAGGTGGCAAACTCCGGGAAAAGGCTCCAAAACCTCGATTATTTGCGTATAAAGTTATGTAAACCGCAGCTCATAACCCGGAGGTCGTAGGTTCGAGTCCTGCCTCCGCAACCATAATTAGGTAACACTTTAGATGCTAACACGGAAATGTTAGTATCTAAAGTGTTCTTTTTTGTATTTAGGGGAATTTGAGAGAAGCAAGCATGAATTTAGTGCCAGAAATATGTGCGTAGGGTATACCCTATATACAATGGTAATATATTCAAACTAAGGTGCTACGCAATATATATCGAAACAGACACCGAAAGCGCAGAATACAGGCTAAAAGTTATAGGGATTATATCAGAAAAATAGGATTGTGACACTCTGATAAATTGAACAACAAAATTCCCACATCACCAGCTTTGCGGGATGTGGGAATTTGAAAGTAAGGTGGCTGATTAGTCAATAACTGAGTGCTGAGATTGACTTTGTTTTCGATATTTGGAAGGTGACATTCCAATATGCTTTCGAAAAACACGGTTAAACTGAGAGAAGCAATTAAAACCACAGGGTTCCGCCACCTCTGTAATGGGGATCTTTGTGTTGATAAGCAGTGCCTGAACATTTCGAATCCGTGTCATTTGAATATAGTCGGTTACAGAGAATCCGGTTACCTGCTTAAAACAGTGGGAAAGGTAGCTGGCACTAATGCAGAAATGCTTTGCGAGGAAGTCAAGTGACAGGTCTTCGGGATAATGTGCATGGATGTAGCCTGCGACAGAATATATTTTTTGTTCCAGCTCGGTCAGATCGGTTTCGTTAGTGTAAATATTACTGTTTTGATTAAGAAATAAGAGAATCAGAAATTCGATGAACTTCTGGTGAATAATGAGGTTACGCATTGGATCTTTTTTGGGAGCAAGTTGGTAGATATCATTTAACTTTCCGTACAGCCTTCGTTGAAGTTCGGAATCAAAACGGAAGATAGGAATATCACGATTAAATATGCTTAATAACTGCTCATATTCATTCGAGAGTCCTGCAACATGAGCAGGCATATTAAATTGAATGATAAGTCTTTTGCAGGGCCTTCCTGTAGGATACTGGGTTTTGTGAAGACGGTTGGGGGAGATGCCAACGATGTCAAATGCCTGGACTTCGTAGGGAATGCCCTCAATGAAATGGATGGCGTTTGGGCATAGTAATATGCATAGCTCATAAAAGGTATGGAAGTGCTGGAATTGCATATTAATATCTGCACTTCTTACGTCATAGTCAAAGAAATAAAAAATCGTATCTTTTTCTTCATTTACGTGGATATAGTACTTATCCTGATATAGCGCTAGATTTTGGATGATCATGGGGCATTACCTCTGAAGCTGCAAATTGGAGCAATTAGTTACCAAATATGGCGAAACCAGCATATCAGCCAGATCGCCGCTGACGCGGAACCGGCAGTTGGTGAAAACAGTATCCGATACGTTGTGCGCGAGCAGATAATGGAGTCCTTTCTCTGTGCAGGGTGCACCGACGGTGGGGCGCAGATCATGGAATCCTTTCTCGTGGTCCGTTGCGCTTCGTAACTCGAGTTGTACATTGTCAAATGAGATTTCTGAAATGGAACCCGGATTTTCTCCGTAGAGAAGAATGCCGTTTTCGCCGGTACAGAAAATATTGCCGAAACGGATATTCCTCACAGCACCCACCTGAGTATCCGTCTTGCGGGGCAGGACGGTGATGGCAATTGGCTCTGCCTGTCCCCAAAACATATCCTTGTGGAATAGTCTAGTGTCGATGGTGATGTTGTGGAATGCCACGTTTTCGATGGAACCCTTATCCCGGAGCTGCAGAGAGACGCCCCGGTTGCTGCGGCTGATCACACAGTTTTCCACAAGAATATTTCGGAACAGGGCCTCGCTCTCACTACCGAATTTGATTGCGGCGCTGGTTGAAGTGAGTGTGCAGTTGGATACGGTAATATTTTCGCAGGGACCGTACTGCATGGCGGCTGCGGTGTTTTTGAAGACGATGCAGTCGTCGGCACATTCGATATGACAATTGGAAATCCTAACATTCTGGCAATGGTCGGGATCGATTCCATCACAGTTGGCCAGTCTCAGATTATTCAGAATTCGGATGCAGTCGATGAGAACATCTCTGCAGCCCACAAGATGAACAGTCCAAAAGGCGCTGTTTGCTAGTGTCACGTCGCGGATAGTTAGATGGGACACATTCTCAAGAAACAGCATGGGCGCCCTGGGGTAGAAGCTGCCTTCGATATGCCACTTTGTGACCTCACCATAGAAAATCTCTTCGTTACCGTCGATCCTGCCAAAGCCAGTGATGGCGATGTTTTCGCAGTCCCTGCCATACAGGAAATAGTGGGTGGGTGCGCCGCTGTATTCGCAGTTTTCGTAGGAGGGTACATTATGCTCTTTCCGTGCGGAGGATTTTTTATCAAAGAGTACGTAATCGGAGAGGGAATCACTTCCCTTCAGTATGGCCCCGATTTCCAGATGAAGTTCCAGATTGGAGCAAAGCACCAGCGCCCCACTGCGGTAGGTTTTGCCGCTTGGGAAAATGACCCTTCCGCCGCCTGCTGCAGCACAGGCATCGATGGCAGACTGAATAGCTGCGGTATCATTTGTGATCCCATCTCCTGCGGCACCGAACTGTAAAATATTGTAACCCATGACAATGCACCATCCTTTTGTGACTGGAAATAGTGTAGCATAATTTGCCTGTAACATCAAGAGGGTGTTGCATAATTCGTGCCAGATGAAAGTAGAATAGCCTTGAGATATAAAAAGATGAAGAAGAAAATTGTTAAAAATGCACAAAAGATTCCGGACGACAGAAAAGAAAAAGCATAATGTGCAATATAATAATTCAAAAAAAGACATAATATGCGTAGAATAATACTGGAAATACTGTATAATTAAATTAGTTCAGATGCGATTGCTTCTGGATGTAATAACAAAAAATGGGAGGAAAACCAAAATGAAGAAGCTTATTGCTCTGCTTCTGGCGCTGGTAATGGTTCTGTCTCTGGTTGCCTGTGGCGGCTCCGATGAACCTGCAACCACCGAAGCATCCGCACCCACTGACGATCCTACCGAGGATTCCACCGAGGCGGCCGCAGCGGGCTACACGGAAGCACCCTACATCACCAATCTGGGCACCTACGGCGATGTCGTTGACAGACTGCCTGTTGAGGAAGACATTTTCGTATCCGTAAATGATGCTAACGGTGATGCCCTTGAAATCGGTACTTACGGCGGCATTATTAATCTGGTTGGCGGCGGCGGCTCCTGGGATATTTCCAGACCCACTCTGGAAACTATCATTCGCCGTGACAATGACGGAACCTACTATCCCAACGTCATCAAGAGCTACGAGTACAATGAAGATTACACTGTCTGGACCTTCCACCTGCGCGAAGGCATGAAGTGGTCTGACGGCGATGACTTCAACGCAGATGATATCACCTTCTGGTACTACATGTGCCACATCAACAACTATGACACCAAGGCAAGCTGGGCAGCACTGAAGGATGGCGACGACTTTGCCAAGCTGGAAAAGGTTGATGATTACACTGTCACCTGGACCTTTACCAGCCCCAAGTTCCCTGCTGACTTTATCGAAAACGGCGACTTCAAGTGGTGCTGGGCTCCCTCCCACTGGCTGGCCGATCTGATTCCTTCTTCCTACTATGTGGAGAACCCCTACTGGGCTGACACCGGTCTTTCTGATGAAGATGTTCTGAAGAATGGTCAGGCTAAGGGCGTTGACAAGGCTACCGTCAAGGATCTTGGCAAGGAACTCACCTACTACTTCTGGAATGTGGGCGGTATCCCCACTGTGAACTCCTTCAATCTGAGAGCTGGCGAATCCAGAAGCGACACTGTCGTTCACCTGGACCGCAACGTTTACTACTGGAAGGTCGACGCTCAGGGCCAGCAGCTGCCCTACTGCGACGGCATCGTCATGACCAAGACCTCTGCAGAGGGTCAGGATCAGCTGATGTTCCGTTCTGGCGAAGTTGACATTCTGGGTGTTGCCATGCAGGATATCGCCTCCATTCTGACCGATATGGGCGAAAAGGCAGTCCTGCGCACCTTCGCAAGCGTGGACTGGGGCGGAGTTAAGGTTACCTTCAACTACACCCATACCGATCCCAACTATGCAAATCTGTTCAATAACGTTAAGTTCCGTCAGGCCATCTCTATCGCCGTTGACCGCAATCAGGTTTCTGAGCTGCTGTCCGATGGATTCCTGCTGCCTGGTCAGTGCGCTCCTCAGGTTGGTAACTTCGGTTACGATGAAGAGTGGATCAACAAGTGGACCGAGTACGATGTAGCAACCGCTAAGAAGCTTCTGGAGGAGTGCGGCCTTGTTATGGGTGACGACGGCTTCTATAACTTCGCAGATGGCTCCGACTTCCTGCTGACCTTCTATGGTTATCTGGATTCCGGTGCTGCAAACGAGTATCCCGTCCTGGAGCAGTACTACAATGCTGTGGGCATCAAGACTGCATGGAAGGAATATGAAGTTGCTGCATTTGACGGTGAGATCGACAACAATACCTGGACCGCGGTTCTTGGCCCCCACACCTCCATCGGCGGCCTGTCCATGAAGGACCGTGTGGCGCCCTTCGTTCCCGTACAGCAGGCTGCTGAGTGGTACGGCGATTTCGGTACTTGGGTAGGCACCAATGGCGAGAGCGGCGTCGAGCCCACCGGCGATATGGCCAAGCTGGTTGAGATCTGGGAGAAGTGGAAAGCAACTCCTGTTCTGGAGGAGAGAGATGCTTACAACCTGGAAATCTACGAGATCCACAAGGCCAACCTGTGGACCATCGCATATCTGCAGAGCGCAGGTACTTACAATTTGGTCAGCACCACAATTAGCAACTATCCTGACAATCTGGTAAGCGCTGACCTGTACATGTATGCTAACATCGTCCACTACGAGACCCTGTTCAAGGCTGAGTAATATTTAACGAAAGTGTAACCCATAACTTGATTTGGGGGGCGGGGAAGCCAGTTTCCCCGCCCCCGTTTCTTTTAGGAGAGGAAATTTGCATGGATGACAAGACTATAAACGCAAAAGGGCATTTCCTTGAATCAATAAAAGATTTTTTCAAAAAAGACCTGGTACAGTACATAGTAAAGCGTCTTTTTATGTTCATTCCGACACTGTTTCTGATCTCGGTTCTGGCTTTCTTTGTGATTCAGCTACCGGAAACAGACTATGTTGACAGAGAAATTGCAAAGCTTGCTGCGGAAGGTGAATTTGTCACGCAGGAGGAGGCGGACGCGCTCCGTGCAGAGTACGGTCTCGATTTGCCGATACATGAAAGATACATTAAGTGGATCTCCGGAATCATCTGGACTCCCACTGATTCCTCGTATTACAGACTTTATGGGTCCCATCATGACTGGAAGTACTCCTTTGCCTACGGCAAAAACGTATGGGATGTTATCGATGACCGTTTGGGTCTTACGATTATAGTGTCTGCGCTGATTATGATTTTCCAATATGGTGTATCGTTGCCGATTGCGGTATATGCTTCGACGCATCAGTACTCCGTGGGCGACTATATCGCTTCCATAATCGGATTTATTGGAGCTGCGATACCAAACTTTATTTTGGCATTTATGCTGATGTACTGGTCGTATAAATGGACCGGTAACGCAAACGTCGGCTTGGATTTGAGCGGTTTTTTCCCATTTTTAAAGAGTATGATCATTCCATTCCTTGTGATTGGCACCTCCGGTACCTGCGGCATCATCCGTTCGGTGCGTGCCCAAATGCTGGATGAGATCGGCAAGCAGTATACTTTGACAGCCCGCGCAAAGGGTGTTCCGGAGAGAACGATCGTTATGAAATACTGCTTCCGGGCAGCTATGAACCCCACCGTATCCGGTTTGGGCGGCGTGCTGTCCAGTCTGTTCTCCGGCTCTACGGTTACCGCCATGGTGCTGATGATCGACATTCAGGGTCCTGAGCTTCTGAAATCTCTGCAGACTGGTGACGTTTACCTTGCCGGCGGTATTGTTATGACTCAGGCGATCCTGGTTGTGATCGGTATCCTGCTGTCGGATATTGCACTGGCATTCTTGGATCCCAGAATTCGTTACTCCGGAGGTGGAAGATAATGGCTTTCTTCAAAAATATCTTTAAGAAAAAAGTGAAGTCTCAGGAAGACTATTATCTGGCCTCCCAGTGGACCCTGATGGGCAGAAAGCTTAAGAGACATAAGCTGGCACGCATTTCCATGGCAATTCTCGGCATTTTATACTTTGGTGCTTTGTTTGGGAATTTTCTGGCCCCCTACGGTCTGGAGGATTTTGATGGCTTATACCGCAACAGCGCTCCCACAAAGATCCACTTTATGTATGAAGGTGAATTTGTAGGCCCGTATGTTTACAAATTGCAAAAGACAATTGACAGAACAGATTTCTCTGTAACGATTACAGAAGATACATCGGAATACTATCCAGTTCAGTTTTTTGTGCATGGCACGGAATATAAGTTCTTGGGATTGTTCAAAACAGATTTGCATCTGTTTGGTGTAGGCGAGGGCAGTAATGGCGGCACCGGTGCACGCGTAATGCTCTTCGGCGCAGACTCTCTTGGGCGAGATCTGTTTTCCAGAGTTTTGTATGGCAGCCAGGTTTCCCTGACGATCCCCTTTGCCAGTGCCATCATCAGCTTCTTCCTAGGTATTCTGATCGGTTCCCTTTCCGGCTATTTTGGCGGAATGTTTGATATTATTGTGCAGCGTATCATCGAGGTGATCGGCGCGGTGCCTCAGATTCCTCTCTGGATGGCACTTTCTGTTGCGATCCCTGCCGGTATTTCCACGATTAAAATGTATTTTTACATGACACTGATTCTGTCCTTTATCAACTGGACCGGTATGGCACGCGTGGTGCGTGGTAAGATGTTGTCCCTGAAGAACGAGGACTATGTCATGGCAGCCAGACTGTCCGGTGTCTCCACATGGAACATTATCTGGAAGCACCTGGTGCCCGGCTTTATCAGCTACCTGATCGTATCCATGACCCTGAGTATTCCGGGTTCTATCGTAGGTGAAACTTCTATGTCCTACCTTGGTCTGGGTATCAAGTCTCCCGCAACCAGCTGGGGCGTGCTTTTGCAGGAAGCAAGTGCCGTTACGGAAATTGCAAGCAATCCCCATAAGCTGATTCCGATAATTTTTGTAACAATTACAGTTCTTGCGTTCAACTTCCTTGGCGATGGTTTGAGAGACGCGGCTGACCCGTACAAATAAGAAACTGGAGGTACATAGTAATGAATAAAGACAATATTCTTGAAGTGAAAGACCTCCATGTGGACATTCGTATGGCAGAAGGTCTTCTGACCGCCGTCCGTGGCGTAAACTTTGAAATGAAGAAGGGAGAAACCTTAGGACTGGTTGGCGAATCCGGCTGCGGTAAGTCTTTGACCTGTAAGGCGATCCTGGGTATCAACGATAGGAAGTGTGTATCCAGCGGACAGATCATGTTTGATTCTGAGCAGCATGGCGAAGTAGAACTCATCAGCCTGGCAAATGCCAGGAAGAGCGACAAGATTCGTTCCATCCGAGGCAAAGAGATTTCCATGATCTTCCAGGAACCCATGGTAGCATTCTCTCCGATGTACACCATTGGCAATCAGATCAATGAGGCCACCTTGCTCCATATCACAAAGGATAAGAAAAAGGCCAAAGAGATCTCCATGGAAGTCATGCGCAAGGTCGGTATTGCCAATGTGGAAAAGCGTTACAACCAGTATCCCCACGAGTTCTCCGGCGGTATGCTGCAGCGTGCGCTGATCGCAATGGCGCTGGTGTGTAATCCGAAACTCTTGATTGCTGATGAGCCCACCACTGCGCTGGATGTGACCATTCAGGCGCAGATCCTTGAGCTGATGAAGGATCTGCAGAAGGATTTTGATACATCCATCCTGTTCATTACCCATGACCTGGGTGTGGTTGCGAAGATGTGTGACCGTGTAGCGGTTATGTATCTTGGTAAGATCGTGGAAAGCGCAGATTCCAAGGAAATTTATGCGAATCCGCAGCATCCGTATACGAGGGGTCTGATTGGTTCTGTGCACAAAATCGGTTCCAAGAAGGAGGACAGACTCTTCTCTATCGAGGGAACGGTGCCGCTGGCAATGAACCTGCCGGAGGCCTGTGGCTTCTACGACAGATGTGATGTGCGGATTGAAGGTCTTTGCAACAAGGCAGACCCCGAACTGGTAGAAGTAGCCCCCGGACACAAGATTGCCTGCTTTAACTGCCCGCACGAAGCGTGCAAAGAGCACAGAGCAAGAGTGGAAGCACTCCTGAGGGAAAAGGAGGGCGCAAGTAATGAATAAAGACAGCATTTTAGAGGTAAAAAATCTTCATAAGCGTTTTTCCTCAAAGGGAATTACCGTAAAGGCAGTAACAGATGTAAGCTTTGATGTGAAGCCGGGCGAAACGATCGGTATCGTAGGCGAGTCCGGCTGTGGTAAGACAACACTTGGTCGCTGTATCGTTCGTGCATATAATGCATCCGAAGGCGAGGTGTTTTATCGCACGAGAGCAGGGGAAGAAGTTGACTTCTTAAAGGTTAACAGAAAGAAGATGAAGGAGATCCGTAAGGAAATCCAGATGATCTTCCAGGATCCCTACTCTTCTCTGGATCCCCGTATGACTGTTCTCGACATCATCAAGGAGCCGTTAAAAGCGAACTATCCGAAGATGCCGAAAGCCGAAATGGACCAGAAGGCAAAGGAAATGGCGGAGAAGGTTGGCTTGAACCCCTCCTACTTAATGCGCTATCCCCATGCGTTCTCCGGTGGTCAGAGACAGCGTATCGGTATTGCAAGAGCACTGGTTGTTGAACCGCAGATTATTGTCTGTGATGAAGCAGTATCCGCTCTTGACGTATCCATTCAGGCACAGGTGATCAATTTGCTTCGTGACCTGCAAAAAGACCTGAATTTGACCTATTTGTTTATCAGCCACGACCTGTCTGTGGTGGAGCATATTTCCGACAAGGTCGGTGTTATGTATCTTGGAAGAATGGTTGAGTTCGGTGATACGGAGGATCTGTTCGAAAAGCCGTTGCACCCGTATACGGAAGCCCTGCTTTCCGCGGTGCCTGTGGCAGACCCGACGGTTCAGATCGAACGGATTCCACTGAAGGGCGAGATCCCTAACCCGGCCAATCCCCCCAGCGGCTGCTTCTTCCATACCCGCTGCCGCTACTGCACCGAAAAGTGCTCCCAGGCAACCCCAGAATACAAGGAACTGGAGCCTGGCCATTTTGTCGCCTGCCACCGGGCTGAGGAACTGAAGCTGAGAGGTTTTTCCTATGACAAATAAGAAACTAATCATCTTCACCGACAGCGGCGATACCATCATCGATGAAGCAACTCAGGTTCGGGATGAACGGGGAATCGTTCTGGAGGCGGATTTCATTCCAGGTGCCGGTGAGGTGCTGAAGCAGCTCCATGATGAGGGCTTTACCATCGCCCTGGTGGCAGACGGCGAGTGGGAGTCCTTCCAGAATGTCTACAAAAAGAACGGACTTGGTTATTGCTTTGATGCCTGGATTGTTTCAGAAGTGGTTGGAAAGCAAAAGCCGGAACCCATTATGTTTGAATCAGCATACAAGGCGCTGAACCTGACGGAGTCCGACAAAAGCCGTATCGTCATGATCGGCAACAACCTGAAAAAAGACATTGCCGGTGCCAACCGCCAGGGGCTGATTTCTGTCTGGCTTGACTGGTCTCCTAGGTATTTTCACACTGTGGAGGAGACTGACTGGAATCCGGACTATACAGTCAAAACACCGGCCGAATTGATCCCGCTTCTGCATGCTCTGGAGGAGAAAATTGTAGAATAAGTCGAGGTTTACCTATGGAACACAATGCTCAAAGAATTGCAATTGAAGAAAAATTGTCCAAACTGATTGAGGCATTCACCCCAATTTTATATGAGGATGACGAGATATTTCTGGAAAACATGAAGGACCGCAATCTGGCAGGTGACGACATCCGCCGTTACCAGCACTGGGAATGGACACAGGGCGTCGGCCTTTACGGCCTGTGGAAGCTGTTTGCGAAAACCGGCGAGCAAAAGTATCTGGACATCCTAACAAAGTTCTTCGATTCTCAGCTGGAGATCGGGTTTCCTGCATTGAATGTCAATACCATGGCACCTTTCCTGACGATGTCCTATGTGGGCGAGTATTTGCGTGAAGAACGCTACCTGGCGCCTTGCCGAGATAGTGCCGCGTGGATCATAGCCCATTTTCCCCGCACCCAAGAGGGCGGCTTCCAGCACATGACCTCTGATACACTGAACGATCAGGAGCTTTGGGATGATACCCTGTTCATGACCGTGCTGTTTCTGGCCAATATGGGCCGTATCGAGGGAAAACAGCAGTATATCGACGAGGCTCAATACCAGTTCCTGCTTCATGCAAAGTATCTGGCGGATCCCAAAACCGGTCTTTGGTACCATGGCTGGACATTCAACGGACGGCATAATTTTGCCGGAGCCTTCTGGGGCCGTGGTAATTGCTGGGTTACGATCGCCATCCCTGAATTTTTACAGATGGTAAATTGCGATGCCACGGTGCGTATCGAGTTAATTCGAATCCTCCATGATCAGATTCGGGCGCTTTGCCGGTATCAGGACAGCTCCGGCATGTGGCATACGCTGATCGATGATCCGACTTCCTATGTGGAATCCAGCGCTACCTGCGGCTTCGGCTACGGCATCCTCAAGGCAGTGCATACTGGCTTAGTAGGACCGGAGTATGAGCAGGTTGCTCTGTCTGCGCTGGAGCCGATCCTGGGCTATATCAACTGTGACGGTGTGGTCAGCCAGGTGTCTTACGGCACTCCGATGGGCCGCGAAAGCAAGGACTTCTACAAAAATATCGAACTGAAATCCATGCCCTATGGTCAGGCGCTGGCAATGCTGTTCCTGATCGAATGCCTGCAGTGACGCGGAAACTTCCAACGCAGTATCATAGAAATATCAGATATGCTTATCGAATGAGCGGCTATAGTGGGAAAATGGGGCCGCATGGCCTCATTTTCCCATATGTCCGTAAAAACCTTAAATCGAAAAAAACAAGTGCTACCCGGTCGGGACACTTTTATCAATATGTATTTAATTTGTAGGAGGAATATATATGAACGCATTACCTGTGATGAAGCCCTATATCGGCGGTGAGTGGATCGAAAGCGAAAGCCAGAAGTTTACCACCATCTACGACCCCTCCACCGGCAAGCCCATTGCCCAGGTCCCCCAGTGTACTGCCGCTGAGGTGGAAAAGGCCATTGCCGCCGCCAAGGCAGCCTATCCCGCATGGAAGAATACTCCTGTCCGCAACCGTGCCAGCATTATGATGAAGCTGCGGGGCCTCATCGAGCGGGACAAGGAAGAGTTAACCCGGATGGTGGCCACCGAAAACGGCAAGTGCTGGTCTGAAGCCGCCGGTGACGTGGCAAAGGCGCTGGAAATGACGGAGCTGGCCTGCAGCGCCCCCAGCCTGCTGATGGGCGAGAGCCTGATGGATACCTCCTCCGGCTATGACACCACCCTCTACCGGGAGCCCATCGGCGTGTTTGCCGGCATTGCTCCCTGGAATTTCCCTGCCATGATCCCCGTGGGCTGGATGGCTCCGCTGGCCATCGTCTGCGGCAACACCTTTGTGTTAAAGCCCGCCTCCACCACCCCTATGACCTGCATGAAGTTTGCCGAGCTTTACAAGGAAGCCGGCGTTCCCGACGGCGTGTTCAACATCGTTCCCTGCTCCCGCACCGAGGCGGAGATTCTGTTGACCCATCCCGATGTCCGGGGCATCACCTTCGTGGGTTCCACCGATGTGGGCCTGCACGTATATTCCACCGCCGCCGCCCACGGTAAGCGGGTCCAGGCCCTGTGCGAGGCCAAGAACCATGCCCTGGTTCTGAAGGACGCTCCCATCACCCGTACCGCCGCCGGCATTATGAACTCCGCCTTCGGCTGCGCCGGTGAGCGCTGCATGGCCCTGCCCGCCGTGGTGGTGGAGGAGGAAATCGCCGATGCGTTGGTTGCTGAGCTGGTGCGCCTGTGCAAGGAGCAGAAGGTAGGCCCCGCTTACGACAAAACTTCCAACCTGGGTCCTGTGGGCAGCAAGAGCCATCAGAAGTTCGTGCTGGACTGGATCGAAAAGGGAATCGCAGAAGGCGCCCAGCTGGTTCTGGACGGCCGGAATGTGAAGGTGGAAGGCTATGAAGACGGCTATTACATCGGACACACCATTTTCGACCATGTCACCGAGGACATGACCATCGGCAGCCGTGAGGTCTTTGGCCCGGTCCTGTGCATCAAGCGAGTCAAGAGCTTCGAGGAAGGCTTGGCCCTGATGAACCGAAATCCCTTTGCCAACGGCAGCGTGATCTTCACCCAGAACGGCTACTATGCCCGGGAGTTCGCAAAGCATACCGACGGCGGTATGGTCGGTGTGAACGTGGGCATTCCCGTGCCCATCGGCGTGTTCCCCTTCTGCGGCCATAAGCGCTCCTTCTTCGGTGATCTCCACTGCCACGGCAAGGATGCCTTCCGCTTCTACACCGAGAGCAAGTGCGTCACCGTCCGCTGGTTCGACGAGGAAGAAATGAAGAAGGAAAAAGTGGACACCTGGGACGGCAGCGCCCTGTAAAGGAGGCTTCCGTATGCGCTACATTAGCTTCGACCAGACCCGGCCTTATGACCTGGTACTGCTGGGACGTGTGGCGGTGGATTTCAACCCGGTGGACTATTTCCAGCCCCTGGAGGAATGCACCACCTTCAAAAAATACGTAGGCGGCAGCCCGGCCAACATCGCCGTGGGCGCGGCCCGGCATGGCATGAAGATCGGCTTCTTCGCCCGGGTCTCCGACGACCAGCTGGGTGATTTCGTGGTCCACTTCTTTGAAAAAGAGGGCATCGATACCTCCCGGATCCGCCGCTGCACCAATGGAGAGAAGATAGGGTTGACTTTTACGGAGATTCTCTCCCGCGACGAATCGAGTATTCTCATGTACCGCAACTGTATTGCGGATCTGCAGCTGCACCCGGACGATATTGATGAAGAATACATCCGCAATACCAAAGCGCTGCTGATTTCCGGTACTTCTCTGGCTGCAAGCCCCTCCAGAGAAGCAGCATTGAAGGCAGTGATGCTTGCGAAGCGCTTCGATACCAAGGTGATTTTCGATGTGGATTACCGCAGCTATAGCTGGCAGAATATGGACGAGGTGTCCATTTACTATTCCATGGTTGCCCGGGATGCGGACATCATCATGGGCTCCCGCGAGGAGTTTGATCTGATGGAGCGGCTCATTGAACCGGGCCGTGACGACTGGGCCAGCGCCAAAGCATGGCAGGCCCATAACGCAAAAATTGTCATCATAAAGCACGGCAAGAAGGGCTCTACCGCCTATACCTGCGATGGCAAGCACTACACGGTACGTCCCTTCCCGGTGGAGGCACTGAAGTCCTTCGGCGGCGGCGACGGCTACGGCGCCGGCTTCCTGTACGGACTGTACAGCGGTTGGGATATGTTCGACTGTCTGGAATTCGGCTGCGCACAGGCTTCCATGATGGTAGCGGCTCACTCCTGCTCCGAGGAAATGCCCTACGCGGAGCAAATCCATGCCTTTATCAAAGCAAGCAAAGAGAAATACGGCGAGACCGTATGCTGTGACAGGGAGGAAAATCAATGAGCATCATGACTGTGGGCCAGGCCATTGTAAAATTCCTGGATAATCAGTATGTAGAGCTGGACGGCGTCCAGACGAAATTTGTGGATGGTGTATTTACCATCTTTGGCCACGGCATCGTGGTGGGTCTTGGTCAGGCGCTGGACGAGAATCCCGGCTCTCTCCGGGTCTACCAGGGCCGCAACGAGCAGGGCATGGCCCATGTGGCAACCGGCTTTGCCCGGCAGAATAACCGGCGGAAGATCATCGCCTGCGCATCCTCCATCGGCCCCGGCCCCGCCAATATGGTCACCGCTGCCGCTACCGCTACCGTCAACCGGATTCCCCTGCTTCTGTTTCCCGGCGATACCTTCGCCGTCCGTCAGCCCGACCCGGTGCTGCAGCAGATTGAGCAGGAATATTGCCCCAGCGTGACCACTAACGACGCATTCCGCCCCGTGTGCAAGTTCTGGGACCGGATCACCCGGCCCGAACAGCTGATGTCTACCCTATCTCAGGCATTCCGGGTGCTGACGGATCCGGCGGAAACCGGCGCTGTCTGCGTGGCACTTTCCCAGGACGTTGAGGGCGAAAGCTACGATTATCCCGACTATTTCTTCCAGAAACGTGTGCACCGAATTCGCCGTATCCAGCCTGTCCGGGAGGACCTGAATGATCTGGTGGAGCTGATCGCGGCAAGCAAAAAGCCTATGCTCATTTGCGGCGGTGGTGTCCGGTATTCCGAAGCCGGTGCTGCACTGGAGCATTTCTGTGAGACTTTCAAAATTCCATTTGCCGAGACCCAGGCAGGCAAGAGCGCATGCCATTCCAGCCATCCTATGAATCTGGGCGGTGTGGGTTGCACCGGCAATCTTGCTGCCAATACCATCGCCCGGGGTTCTGATTTGATTATCAGCGTTGGCAGCCGTCTGTCCGACTTTACCACCGGCTCAAAGGAGCTGTACGGCAAGACAAAGATTGCATCCGTAAATATTTCTCCTTTCGACGCAAATAAGATGGATGCGACCATGATTATCGGAGACGCGAAAGCAACACTGGAACTTGCCCATGAGGCACTGGCGGTGAAGGGCTATATCAGCGGCTACAATGGTGAAATTGAAGCTGCGAAGAAGGCCTGGGAGGAAGAATACGCCCGCTTTGCGGCTTACCGCTATGGTGAAGGTTTCCAGCCCATTATTCCTGCCCGGTATGAACCCACCATTGGAGAGCAGGTTGCGCTGAACGGCGGCGAGATCACCCAGGTTTCTGCCATCACCCTGATCCGGGACACCATCGATCCCAATGCCATTATTGTGGGTGCTTCCGGCAGCCTGCCCGGCGACCTGCAGAGAATGTGGACCACGGATCAGAAGGACGCTTACCAGATGGAGTACGGCTTCTCCACCATGGGTTACGAGATTGCTGCGTCCCTGGGCGCAAAGCTGGCCTGCCCAGAGCAGGAGGTCTATGCTATGTGCGGAGACGGTGCGTTCCTGATGATGCACAGCGAGCTGATCACCTCCCTGCAGGAGGGAAGGAAGATCAACGTGCTGCTGTTTGATAACTGCGGCTTCGGCTGCATCAATAATCTGCAGATGGGCAATGGCATCGGCAATCTGGCTACCGAGTTCCGCTACCGGGACGAGCAGGGCGGCCTGATGGGCGGCCTGATCCCCATCAACTACGCCATGGTGGCAGCGGGCTACGGCTGCAAGACCTACACCGCCACCAATCTGGAGGAGCTGAAGGCGGCACTTCTGGACGCAAAGAAACAGACTGTTTCTACCCTGATTGACATCAAGGTCCTGCCCAAGACCATGACCGACGGTTACGGTTCCTGGTGGAATGTGGGCCTTGCCAGCACCACGTCCGTACCCGCGCAGCAGAAGGCTTACGAAGACCTGATCGCCAGCCGGGCAAAGGCGAGAAAGTATTGATTTGGAGGGCATGGATATGTTTACCGGTAAAAATGTGAAACTGGGCATCGCGCCCATTGCCTGGACCAACGACGATCTGCCGGAGCTGGGCGGCGAGAATACCTTCCAGCAGTGCGTCAGCGAAATGGCCCTGGCGGGCTTCACCGGCTCCGAGGTGGGCAACAAGTACCCCAAGGACCCGGCGGTGCTGAAGCCGATGCTGCAGCTGCGGGGCATTGAAATCTGCAACGCCTGGTTCTCCACGTTCCTGATCAGCAAGCCCTACGAAGAAACGGAAGTGGAATTTGAAAAGCACGTTGCCTTCCTTGCTGCCATGGGTGCCAAGGTGGTTGGTGTGTCTGAGCAGAGCTACTCCACCCAGGGCATCCAGACCCAGCCCGTATTCGAGGGCAAGTATGAGATGAACGACGCCGAATGGGCGCTGCTCTGCGACGGTCTGAACCGCCTGGGCAAGCTATCCCTCCACAAGTACGGTGTTGCCCTGACCTTCCATCATCACATGGGTACCGTGGTGCAGACTGCCGCGGAGACGGACAGGCTGATGGCAGGCACCGACCCGGCCTTTGTCAGTCTGCTGTTTGACTCCGGCCACTTCGCCTACTGCGGCGAGAACCCCACGGAACTGGTTGCCCGCCACGCAGGACGCATTAAGCACGTCCACCTGAAGGACATCCGCCCCGATGTGGTGGCAAGAGTGCGGGAAGAGAAGCTCAGCTTCCTGGAGGGTGTCCGCCAGGGCGCCTTCACCATTCCCGGCGACGGCTGTGTGGAATTCGATCCGATTTTCAAAGTTCTGGCAGAATCCGGCTACGAGGGCTATATGGTCGTGGAAGCCGAGCAGGACCCGGCAAAGGCCAACCCTTTGGAATACGCCATCCGCGCAAGAAAATTCATCCGGGAACATACCGGCCTGTAATTTAGGAGGTAATTTATGGTTACTGTTGGCATCATCGGCGCAGGCCGAATCGGCAAGGTACATACCGAGAGCATCTGCAACTACGTCCGCAACGCGCGCATCAAGACCGTTGCTGACCCCTTTATGAACGAAGCCACCGAAAAGTGGCTCAAGAGCATGGGCGTGGAGGGTACCACCAGGGATTATCACGAAATCCTGAACGATCCCGAGATTGACGCGGTGCTGATCTGCTCTTCTACCAACACCCACTCTCCCATTTCGCTGGAAGCCATCGCCGCCGGCAAGCACGTGTTCTGCGAGAAGCCCATCGACCACGACCTGACCAAGATCAAGCAGGTGGTGGAAGCCCTGAAGGGCAGCAGCATCAAGTATCAGGTGGGCTTCAACCGCCGCCATGACCACAATTTCGCCGCGGTTAAGCAGGCAATCGTGGACGGAAAGGTGGGCGATGTCCATATCATCAAGATCACCTCCCGTGACCCTGAGCCGCCCTCTGCTGAGTATGCTGCCGTTTCCGGCGGTATGTTCCTGGATATGACCATCCATGATTTCGACATGGTACGGTTCCTGGCAGGCTGCGACGCCGAGGAGATTTACGTCCAGTCCGCGGTCCTGGTGGACCCCGCCATCGGCGAGGCCGGCGACGTGGATACCGCTGTCATTACCCTGAAGATGGAAAACGGCGCCATTGCCGTCATTGACAATTCCCGCCGTGCCGCCTACGGCTATGACCAGAGAGCGGAGGTTTTCGGCTCCAAGGGTATGGTGGCCACCGCTAACGACACCCTGTCCACCGCCGTGCTGAGCAACGCCGACGGCGTCACCGGCGAGAAGCCCCTGTACTTCTTCCTGGAGCGCTATATGCAGAGCTTTGCCACGGAAGTCAAGGGCTTCATCCATGCCATCGAGAACGACACCGATACCCAGGTGGGCGTGGAAGACGGCCTGAAGCCTGTGCTGATGGGCATTGCGGCAAAGAAATCCGTGGAGGAGCACCGTCCCGTCAAGCTCAGCGAAATCGAATACTAAGGAGGCATCCTGATGAGCAAGCCCTTCCATTATCCCGAATTTGACGAAACAGGCGAAAAAATCCTGTCCCGGGCCGGGGATGCGGTGAACGATATGATGATGGACATCACCATCTACCGCATGAAGGCAGGGGAGGAGCGCACATTTTTCTGTGAAGCAGAAGAGATGGCGGTGCTGCTGGTGCTGGGTGACCTGACCTATCAGTGGGATGGCCATGAGCAGACCGGCCACCGGGAAAGCTTCATCGGGGAAGGCCCTTACTGCCTGCACGTCCCCAAAGCCGTCCGCGTCACCGTCCGGGCGAATCAGGACAGCGAAGTGCTGGTTCAGAGTACGGCCAATGACCGGGACTTTGCCCCCCTGTTCTACCGCCCGGAGGATTGCCGGGACGACATCTTCGGCCTGGATGTGTTTGACAACAAGATGAAGCGCACCGTCCGCACGGTCTTTGACTACAGGAACGCCCCCTATTCCAATATGGTAAACGGCGAGGTCATCAATCACCAGGGCGGCTGGTCCAGCTACACCCCCCACCATCACCCCCAGCCGGAGGTATATTACTATCGTTATGAACGGAGTGAGGGATTTGGCGCTTGCTTTTTGGGGGACGATGTGTATAAAATTAAGGATGG
>JAZNPV010000074.1:0-15308 GCA_045589835.1 Faecousia sp. | reverse complement strand
ACCAGCAGAGGCTTCTCCAGATCGCCGAACTTCTTGCCGGTGATCTCCTCCAGCTTGCCGACATACTCCAGGATCTCAGCCTTGATATCGTCGTTGATCTTGCGGCCATCCTCGTAGTACTGGGTGCAGGCCTCGGTGGTGATGGTGAAGCCCTGGGGAACAGGCATGCCAATGTTGGTCATCTCGGCCAGATTGGCGCCCTTGCCGCCCAGAAGCTCACGCATGGAGCCATTGCCCTCGGTGAACAGGTAAACGAACTTCTTAGACATTTGATTCATCCTTTCTGATTTATTGTGACAAGTATAAATTACAGAACTTTACAGAATTTACCGTTTTCCTCAGCAAATCCCATCTTGATCAGGTACTGATTGTGATAGTCACCCTTTCGCTCACTGACGAGCTTACGAATGCCGTCGTTCTTCAGCTGGCCATACAGGAATGCACCAACAGAGCAATCACGGTACTTAACAGTGGAGTAATCGAACTCCACAAAGAGTGTATCACCCTCACGGGAGCCAATCAGGACACCGACGCTTTCGCCGGAGGTGTAGACCATATAAACTTCCGTGTTCTGACCGTTGGTGATCTGGTAGCCGGGGAAATGCTGGGTGATATCGGAGCCGTGGTAATTCATGAAGTATCCAAGACTCTTATCATCAGCACCCAGCTTAACACACTCAAAGACAGTCTCTGTGCGATTCAGCTTGACGAGCTGCCAAACATTGATGATGATCAGACCCAGATTCAGGAAAACCACAGGCCATGCACCGGACAGAAATGCGTAGATCATGCTGATGAAAGAACCAACCGTGTTAAAAAGACGCAATTTCACCACGGAGGTCATCATCATGGATAGCAGTACCAGTGCCGTTCCTACATAACCAAAAATTTCAAGAAAAATATTCATATTCTTTCTCCAATAATCATTTATTAATTTTCAATGCTTCCGGATTCTCATCGCTCTTATCCATGTGAGTCAGAAGATATGCTGTAATGATCGATACTGCAGGAACTGTCAGAATGATTCCCATACTGCCAGCTACACCTCGTACCACTTCCACTGCGATAAAATCTGTATTCATCAATTGATTGAAGCTGACGCGATAAGAATAAATCAGTACCATCATATTCAGCGATGCACCGGCAAAAGCAAGAACCAAGGTGTTTGCCATCGTACCTGTCGCATCACGTCCGATGTGCATACCGGACCAGAACAGATCCCTGGTTCCAATATCAGGACGCTTCAGCTTCAGTTCGGACATCGCAGAAGCCACGCTCATGGCAATATCCATAACCGCACCCTCAGATGCAATCAGGATACTACTCAAGAGCAGGCCCTCCAGCTTTAGCCCTGTATCTCCTCTGGCCAATATCAGACCTTCAGCTTCATCCATCTGGTAAGCTGAAATATGTACAAGTCGAATCGCAAGATTTCCCAAAAATGCTGCAGCCGCAATACCGCAAAAACATCCGAGGGCTGCCCCCAATGTTTTCGGTTGCCAGCCGCCCAGTAAATAGTAGCTGACTGCACTGGTAATGCCGACAATTGCGATCGTCAGCGGTACAGAAGACCATCCCCGCAAAACCAGAGGCAACAGTAAATATACAATGCTGATGAATGTAAATGCCAGACCCAGTATCGCTCGTATCCCTTGCCAGCCTCCAATCAAAATCAGCGCCAGCGCAAACAACACCAAGAAAGTAACGATCCAGGGAACACGATTGTAGTTATATACACTTACCTCGAACTCCCCTACCCCGGTTGTGTCAATACGGACAGAGAGCGTATCTCCAACTTCGACATCAACGGAATACATGGCACTAAAATAGTTGATAACATCTGTGTGTGTACCTGCGTACCGTCCGGTCATGATTTCAACATAAAGAAGCTCCGAGCCACGGAGTCGGCCCTCGATGGACTCATCAGAGACTGTATTGCTCTGGAGTATATCATCAACACGGGCGATCTCATACTCAATGCCAGAGCTATCCGTGATCGTACTTTCCGTCCACTCGCTGTTTGCCCAGAGGCAAACAACGACAAACAGAGCAAGGAACACCACAGCAACACAGCACCGAAAGATTTTCCGGTTTACAAGAGATTGTTTCATGATATATGTTCTTCTTTCATCTTTCTTGAAGAATCACCACAGGGATCTGCGATGCTTAATCATCTTGGGAATGGATCCGGCTTGGATCGTTTGACTATCCCAGCCCGATTCCGGATGAACCGGGCTGGGAGTTTTTGCTTTATCTGATATTAACCCAGGACTCTGTACAGGAAGGTCACGATCTGACCTCTGGTGCAGACAAGATTGGGAGCGAAGGTGTCACTGGTCATACCTTCAGTGACCTCAGCCTCCACAGCCCACGCAACTGCATCGTAATAGAATGCACCCTGCGCTACATCCTTGAACGGATTTGTACCATTGGAAGCTGCGGGCGCATCCATAACTCGCCACAGGAAAGTGACCGCCTGTGCACGGGTGCATTCACCGTAAGGAGAGAAGGTGGTCTCAGAAGTACCCTTTGTGATTCCCTGTTCTGCGGCCCAAAGAACTGCCTTGTAATAATAGCTTCCCTCTTCCAGATCCGTAAAGGGATTATTCATAGAGGCAGGTTCAGGAGAACCAGCAGCACGCCACAGGAAAGTCACCATCTGTGCACGGATACAGGTTGCATCCGGTGCAAAGTGCGTTTCATCAACACCCTTGGTCACACCGTTTTCTGCTGCCCACAGAACAGCGTCCTCATAGTATGCGCCGGGTACAATATCCACGAAGGGATTCGTAATCTCGGATGCTTCTTCGATCAGCTTGATCTCGTCGCAATCTCTGACGCGGAGGACTGCAACAGAAACCTCGGAGTCACCTTCGGGATGCAGATACAGAAGACCAACGGCAGAAACCGTGTTGCCTTCCCTGACAATGTCAGTCAGCTCGTTTTTACCAGTGGTACCAGACAGAATGTAACCATCAATAAAGACCTTAGCTTCATCACCCTGGTCATCCCTGACAACGAATTCGCTGACGACACCGTTACTCATGGTAACGCCGACCACTTCACCCTGAACCTGGATCAGCTTGCCGCCGTTCCTGCCATAGTCCATTGCATCCCTGGCAGCCAACTGTTCGGGATCGATGATCTTCTTTTCTTCGTCCAAAATCTCATATCGCATGATCTGGATTTCAATGTCACCTTGATAAGCATCCGTGTAACCGGTAATGCGCATCTTGGTTCCCAGTTCCAGACCCAACTCAGAGTACGGGAACACGGTGATGCCTGCGGTCTCATCCTGCAGATAGATCGCATCGAAGAACTTCGTGTTTTCATTTGCAGTTCCGGCAGTCACATATCCCTCAACCACAAAGATTTCACCCAGGCCAGCCTCTGCGGAGGTTCGAACATCAGCAATCGGAGTAACAGTGGGTGTCTTTCTGGTATTGCTGAGGATATTCTCATAGATCGTGCGGTTGGCATAAGGGAGATCCCACATATTATCCAGTTCCGCCTTGACTTCAAAGTCAGAAACGAAGACACCGCCGGATGCGAAAACAGTACCGCCGAATCCGGTATCTTCTGCTGCGATAAATACAGCATTTCCCTTCTCCAGACCGCCAATACCATCTCCATCAGAGTCAATGGAATAGGTGGAATCAAAGCCCTTAACGAGCCACGTGCCGTTTCCGGCATCCACAGTACAACCGGAGTACTGGCTATAGGTCTGACCCTCGACCAGACCATTGCACCACTGGGACTCAGCATTGAACACACTGGGATACAGGCGATATGCCTGACCGCCGTTGTTCTCCTCGTCATAAGCCTCATCGTCATTGATTCTCAAAGTAGAACCAATTGCAGCAAGGAGCTTATTCAGCTGTGCAGAAGTATGATAGTCGGCAGAAGGCGCACCTTTGTCCTGATAGTCAGCAAGACCACAGACGATAACGCTACCGCCGTTCTGAACATAAGCCTTCACGAGATCAATGAAATCATCCTCAAACAGACTGGCAGTATAGTCGCCGGCGTTGGCGGTACCCGTCTTCTTAGCAGGTGCGGAGATCACCAGCAGGCTGCAGTCAGAGAGCATCTCGGCAGTGATCTTCTCGGTTTCAACATGAACCTTGATGCCCTGCTCAGCAGCAATGGTCGTCATATTTCCGGTATTTCCGCCGTAATAGCCGGTCACATAATCGTTGTAGTGGGTGCCGTCAACGATCACTTTACTGGTAATTTCAGCAGGCATCACGGTGACTTCCAGATCCTGAGTATAGGTTTTCTCGACACCGTTCAAAGTACCCTTGACGGTCGCTCTGATCGTATAAATGCCATTCTTAGTGAAGATGTGATCAAAAGAACATGTTGCAGTGTTCTCAGCACCAACAACAGAAATCGTGCTGTCAGTATAGATCACTTCACCGGTGTTCTTGTTGGAGAACACAAGAGACTCGACCAGAAGGTCATTTTTCTCATTGTTGAACAGCTCCAGATTAAAGGTCTGCTTCTCACCGGCAATGGTCAAATCAGAAGCTGCAGCCAGACTGGAAACACCAACTGCCTCAACCTTGCCGATCCACACGGGTGCAGTAACCGCAATATCTCCATCTTCCTGAACGACCTTGATATAGTAATAGTTGTAGGAAGCGGGGACGCTGAAAGTCACCGTTTCGTTGCAGCTTGCGCTCTGGGTAGCTGCTGCATAGCCGCCATTAACGATAACAGACACAGTAGCATTTTCAGAATCCGTGGGATCGGTCAGATCAACGGACACACTCACGGTATCGCCAACGTCGGAAGAAGAGAGGATCGAACCCATAATATTACCATCGAGCATATAGTAGATTCCAAGGTCATTATCTTCCGTTGCATAGACACGATAGTTGCGCATTGCATCGTAGATATTTGCCTCAGTCAGGGTATCCACCAGCACAACGCTTCTGCCGGTATTTGCATCGCCCCACAGGCCCTTATGGTTATCCTGATTATTGGTGGGTGCAACATGCCAGCCCTTATCTAGCGCACGGGTATAGTACTCATAGGAGGGGAAATAACCGGAAGAGCCGATGGCACCTTCACCGTTGCCAACCTCGATCAGCGTGATCAGTTCATCGTAGGTTTCCGTATAGTGTGCAAAATCCTGGAAATCACCAAAGGTGGTACCGGGGTGGTTAAACTGTGAAATGGATTCAGGCACAGTTGCCAGCGCAGCATAATAGTTATCCAGAGCAGTGCCATAGGTCTTGTAATCGGCCTGCGTACGGCTCTGCCAGCCAGGAGAATTGAAGGTATTCATATGACCCAGGCCATTGGACCAGGTCATTTCATAGCCGTACAAGCCAACGAATTCATCGGTGGTATATGCAGCTGCAGTTTCGTGAGCCAGCTTCCACTCACTGCTGATCGCAGAGCCGTCCTCGGACAGCACGCCGCTTCCATCATTATCGAAGGAATTGGAGTGGTCGGTAACGGCAAGGAAGTCCAGATTCTTAACATCGGAGGCGTGCGCATAGGCTTCCTCAATAGAACCGGCACCGTCGGAAATATTGGTATGTGCGTGCAGCTGACCAAAGAAGATGTTGTATCTGTCGGAGCTGCGTTCCATAAAGTCTCTGACAACTTCGATGCTGTCTTTGAAGCCATCCTTGTGGGCATATGCCTTTACGGAGAGTTTGCCAAAGCCCTTTTGAATGATGATGGGGGCAGTATACTCCGCATATTCAGAGAATACCACGCCATCAGCAGAGGTTGCGTAATAGATGGTTGCACCGGCGGTATCAGAGGAAAGCACGATCTCAGAATAAGCTCCCTCAATATAAACACCGCCGCCATTGGGAACAAACTTGACCGTTGCAACAGATCCCGCTGCATAGGTATATACCAGTACAACAGAATCTGCCTTACCATCACAGACCGCATAAACCTCGATGTTGCAGGGCAAGGTATCAAGCGTGGGCCTGGCTTCTGCATTGTAAGTCTCCCAGCTGCCGCCATTGACACGGTAGTAAATCGCGGCACCCTCGGTTGCAGATTCCATCGTAAGTTCGGTACCAACGGCCTGATCCTCCATACCGTTGGGAGTCACTGTGACAAAGCCGGTGATGGAGTCATCCACAATGGGACTGCCTGAAAGAACAACGGAGTCAATACGGATCACGCCGGTGTTCTTGATCGTACCGCCGGACTTTGCTGCGTCAGTACCGGGAATCATTCGGATCAACAGATTCTCGCAGTTCTCTGCACCGGAAGGAACATCAAATGTAAAGGTAATATAGTTGGCAGGTGCCATGGAAGTCTTGGCGATACCATCAGAGATTGCTCCATCGCCCTCCACAACATAGGACTCACCTGCACTGTTATAGGAAGTGTAAGCGTACTTGTAGGTACCTTCCGTGAAGTTCACCCAGGTATCGCCGCCATCGTTGGAATAGCACAGCTGGAAGGAACCGGGAGCAGTATTGCTGGCTCTCATACGGAAAGACAGCTCCATCGCACCCCAGCCTGCAGTATTCACAGCAAACTGGGTGTAATCATCGGAACCAGAGCCGATCCCCTTACCGCCCATGTAGTAGCTGGTACCGCCGGTACCGGAATTGGAGGTCGTATAGGGCTGAACATTCACACCGTTGACAGCAGCACTATACAACGCATGCTCATCAACCTGATCGCCGGAGGTGTACCGGTCGCCCTGGATCACGGCAGCATTTGCGGTACTGTCATATGCTCCGCCGCCACCCCAGGAGGCAATGGATTCAGAAACACTTGAATCAACTTCAAATCCCATCTCAGCGGGGGTAAACTTCAGGGCGAACATCCCCTCACTGCCCTCGGAAATGGAATAGTAACCGCTCCAGTAGCTCTTGGAATCATACCATTCAATGTAGCATTCACGGCCAACATTCTTAACATAATACAGACCGTTGCCTGCAGCTTCCAGATTCCAGGTATCGTTTACTGCATTCAGAGGCATGGAGGAATAGCTGGTATCCATTGCCAGCTTACCTGCGCCGCAGGAAATGGTAACGGTGCCGTCCTCGTTGTTCGTCACGGTCCAGATCTCAGAATTGCCATAGCCGCTGACGGTATCGCCGGAAACACTGAGCTTCACGCCCGCATTGTAGAAGCCGCTGTAAGTAGTGGACAAAGCCACATCGTAGGCAGGAGCCCAGATGACATAGTCACCATCGGCAACACCATCAGCACCCACACTGGGATCTTCCTCTTCAGGTTCCACATAGGCAGCCAGAGTCAGATCCGCTTTCTGCGTTTCTGTCGGCTCTACGTAAGCACCAAAGGAGGCGTAAGTCTCATCATAGGAGATGTACTTACCCATCTCGACATTCATCAGCTTCACAGTGCCATCTTCGCTTGCAGCAGCAGTCCACAGGTATCCGCTTTCGGGTTGGAACTCAGAAACATTGAAGCTGTTGTAAGTACCGTTCATGTACAGATAGCGGCCATGAGCATCCATAATTGTAAAGCTGCCCTCGGAAACATTTGCAATGGTCCATGCTGCATCCGCACCATAGCCGGCAACAGAGCTGTCAGCTATAGTCAAGTCAGCAGTCTGAAGATAGCCATAGGTTTTTTCCGCAGCCAGAGCGACAGCAGCCTTCATGTTGACAGCGTCATAAATAACATAGGTGCCATCTGCAATCAGAGTATCGTTGTCAGGTTCCGTAGGGATCTCGGGCTCGCTGGGATTGGTTTCCTCACCGGAGCCCCCGCTGCCCTGCTCAGATGCGCAATAGATCACAACATCTTTCTGACCGCTGGCATAGCAGGAAAACAAAGAGGAGGTCTTATTGTAACGCAGGATATTGCGCTGATTCTCACCCTGCGCAACAATGCTTGCAATACCATCGGTGATTTCAATTTTCCAGGAACCATCCGCCGTTTTTTCAGAATCGGTCTTCAGATGGTTGCTGCTGGAGCTGGCTGCGTACAGATAGCCATCACCAACCTGGAATGCAAAGGTTCCATCAACGATACCCTCTTCCAGAGTAATCACTTGAACACCCTCGCCAAAGGTTACGGTGCTGCCGTCATCACTTTTGGCGACAGCAGTCTGTGCACGGTTATTGGTCTTCTGTTCCGTACTCATTGCAACCGCATCATCTGCTGCCACAATGATGATGCGGTCATCAACCTTCAGGTTCGCCACATCCAAAACCTTGTAATAGATATCCTCTCCCTCGGCCGCAAGGGCGCTCACAGGGACAAGAGACAGAACCATCACGATCGCCATTGCAAAAGCAATGATTCTATTGTTAAGGAATGATTTCTTCATATGATCATCTCATTTCTTTTATGTAACGCACTTATTTCGTTCCAAAGATTCGGTCGCCTGCATCACCAAGACCGGGCAGGATGTAATCGTGTTCATTCAGCTTCTCATCGATACAGGCAATGTACATGTCCACATCAGAATGTGCTTTACGGAAGGTCTCAATTCCCTCGGGGCTTGCAATGATGTTCATCATGGTGATGTGCTTGCATCCATGCTCCTTCAGGAAATCGATTGCCATGATCGCACTGCCGCCGGTGGCCAGCATCGGATCTACCACAAACACCTCACGGTTTCCGATGTCATCGGGCAGCTTGCAGTAATATTCCACGGGCTTGTGAGTCTCGGGATCACGGTAAAGGCCAATATGACCGATTTTTGCGGAAGGGATCAGAGAGACAATGGTATCGACCATACCGAGGCCTGCACGGAGGATCGGGATGATGGCCAGTTTTTTGCCTGCAAGCTGTTTGCATTTCGCAACGGCCAGAGGCGTCTGCACCAAGATCTCCTCGGTCGGCAGCTTCCGGGATGCCTCATAGAACATCAATGCAGAAACCTCACCGACAATTTCACGGAACTCTTTGACAGATGTATTCTTGCTGCGCAGAACAGACAGCTTGTGATGCACCAACGGGTGATCAATTTCATGGACAACAGACATATGAAATGCGCCTCCTTTTGAGATAAATAAACCGGTCGCACCCTATTTGTGATACCACGACCAAAAACAGGGCACAACCGGCATGATACGCAATTATTTCTTTTCCTGGTCCTTACGGATCAGCTTCTTTACCGCTTCGATGCCAACCTTGATTGCGCCGGAGGTGTCCTCGGTCATGGGCATGAACATACCTGCCTTCTCACGCTCCTGATTCCAGACGGCATGGAAGCAGGAACCGCAGCGGACGCCCAGAGCGTCGGCAACCACGAACAGAGCGGAGGACTCCATCTCACTGGCCTTCACGCCCAGGCGTTTCCAGCTCTCCCACTTCTGAAGCAGCTCATAGTAGACGGGGGACTTCTCGGGGCTGTGCTGGCCGTAGAACGCATCCTTGCACTGCACGACACCGGTATGGGTATCGTAACCCAGCTCCTCGCTGGCCTCCTTCAGAGCCATGGTCACATCGAAGTTTGCAACAGCGGGATACTCGATGGGCGCATACTCCAGAGAGGTGTGCTCAAAACGGATGGAACCAGTTGCAACAACCACATCTCCGGGCTTCACATCCAGATGAATGCCGCCGCAGGTACCCACACGGATGAAGGTATCAGCACCGATCTTGACCAGTTCCTCCATGGCGATGGCTGCGGAGGGACCGCCAATGCCGGTGGAGCAGACAGACACCTTCTCACCCAGAAGGGTACCGGTCCAGATGTTGTATTCACGGTTCATGCCGATATGAACAGGGTTATCAAAGTGCTTGGCAATTGCCTCGCAGCGACCAGGATCACCAGGCAGCAGAACATAACGGCCGACGTCGCCTTCTACGCACTGAATGTGATACTGCTTTTCAGTAATTTGCATAGTATTCTCCTCACTTGTTTTTTTATGTGCCCAATGAGGGCTGGTTCAAGCAGCTCTTGAGCTGCACTTTGTTTTGTCGCATCCCCTGGTCCACGAAGGAACCAGGGGATGCTTTTGAAGGTTCAGGAACGAGCAAATTTGTAATTCGGCAAGCGGTAGCTGCTGAGGATGCAGACTCCACTTATTGCCACATGGGGTTATCTGACACCCTTATCGTAAGGAATACCCTCTGCCTTGGGAGCGCGGGACTTCTTGGAGGTAAAGGCCAGAACAACCAGAGAGATAATGTAGGGCAGCATGTTATAGACAACGCTGGGCAGATTCAGTGCCATCATGATGTCGAAACCGGAATACACATTACCCAGTGCCCGGAAGAAGCCGAACAGCAGTGCTGCCAGAGCAATTTTCAGGGGGTGCCAGGCACCAAAGATCATAACGGCCATCGCAAGGAAGCCAAAGCCGGCAACACCGTTTTCAAACTTCCAGACGCTGACACCGGCAGTGATATAGACGATACCACCCAGGCCGCCCAGCAGACCGGAAATGAGAACACCGGCATAACGCATCTTATAGACGTTGATGCCAACAGAGTCGGCAGCCTGAGGATGCTCGCCGCAGGCACGGAGTCTCAGACCGGACTTGGTCTTGTACAGGAACACGAAGGAAATCACCAAGCAGATGGCGGCAACCAGCATGAACCAGCTGAACTCGAAGGAGCCGATCCGGACGATAAACAGATCCTTGGCATGGGTGTAAGCGATATCGGAAGAAACATCGTTACCGCCGGACGCAGCGGTGTTCATGGCCTTGACAGCCACGGTAGCACCGGCAGTTGCCAGCATGTTCATTGCGGTACCGGTGATGGTCTGGTCTGCATTGAAGTTGATCGCAGCAACAGCCAGGGTCAAGGAGAAAATCAGACCGAACAGGCAGCTGACCAGAATGGTCAGCAGAACCATCGCAGGAGCGCCAACTGTGACAGGCAGGAACTTCATGACCAGTGCACCGCCCAGTGCGCCAACACACATGACGCCTTCCAGACCGATGTTGATAACACCGGAGCGCTCAGAGAAACAACCACCCAGGGCAACCAGCATCAGCACGGATGCGAAGATCAGGGTATATTGCAGCAGAAGGACCATTAACCTTCGCCTCCTTCCTTAGTGGACGCAGCTTTCACGGCTGCAGCTTTCTTTTCATCGTACTTGCGGATCTGCGTCTTCATGAATGCCTTGAAGAAGGTAACAAAAGCACAGAGATAAATAATCAGAGCGGAGATCAGGCTGGAGATCTGAGAGCAGTAGACCTGCAGATCCACATTACCGCCGCCGGTGGTAATGTACTGGATGAAGAATGCGGACAGGATGCTGCCCAGAGGATTCAGACCGCCCAGGAATGCAACCGCAATGCCGTTGAAGCCCATGCCGGGGACAGATGCGATGGTGGTCTCCCAGTCCTCGATACCGGTCAGGAACAGCAAGCCTGCGCCCATGCCAGCCAGAGCACCGGCGATCATCATGGTCATGATGATGTTCTTGTTCTCCTTCATACCTGCATACTTGGCTGCATTGTAGTTGTTGCCTGTAGCCTTCAGCTCATAGCCGAACTTGGTCTTATTCAGGATCACCCACACAACGAGAGCCATCAGAATCGCAATCGGAATGGCGATGGTAACGCTTCTTTCATTATTGAAAAGCTTCTCCAGACCGAGGCTGGGGATCAGAGCACTGGGGTTATTGCCCAGAAGACCCAGAGTGTAGGGGCTACTGGGGCTCTTCACCTGACCCAGCATCAGGTTGGTCATATACAGGGTGATCCAGTTGAGCATGATACCGGAAATGACAATGTTGACATTGCACTTGGTCTTCAGCCAGCCGGAGATACCACCCAGCAGGGAGGCACACAGCATACCCACCAGCAGGCAGGGCAGCCAGGGCAGCTTCCACTCCAGGGCTGCATACAGACAGCCGCAGGCACCGGCCACATACTGACCGGCAACACCGATGTTGAACATACCCACCTTATAGGCGAACAGAACACTCAGCGCACACATCAGCAGAGGAACGGTACGGACCAGAGTTTGGCCGAAATACTTATACATCAGCTTACCGGGATACCGGAAAAAGCTCTTCATGACAGCAACAATGGCCTCAAATGCGCCGCTGGGCTCAATCAGCAACAGAACGAGGTAACCCACAAAGAGGCCGCCCAGAATGCAGACCAGGGAGGAAAGCAGAGTCTGGAATCCATCGTTTCGAATCAGGGATTTTTTCTCTTTCTTCACAGCTTACTTGCCCTCCTTCTTTGCACCTGCCATATACAGGCCCAGCTCTTCCACGGTGGTGGTCTTGGGATCCAGCTCGCCAACGATCTCTCCCTCGTACATAACCAGGATGCGGTCAGACACGGTCATAACCTCATCCAGTTCCAGAGAGACCAGCAGCACGCCCTTACCGGCATCTCGCTGACCAACAATGGCCTTATGGATATACTCGATGGCGCCGACATCCAGACCACGGATGGGCTGGACTGCGATCAGCAGCTTGGGATCCTTGTCGATTTCACGGCCGATGATGGCCTTCTGCTGGTTACCGCCGGACATGGCACGGGAGATCGTAATGGGGCCCTGACCACTGCGGACATCGAACTCCTCAATAATCCGCTCGGCAAAGGCACGGATGTTCTTCCTGCGAAGGAAGCCGAATTTGTTGGTAAACTCGGGCTCGAAATAACGCTGTAGAACGATGTTGTCCTCCAGAGTGTAATCCAGCACGAGACCGTGCTTGTGACGGTCTTCAGGGATGTGAGACATACCCAGCAGGCTTCTCTTTCGGATGGGAGCCTTGGTGATGTCGGTGCCGCAGAGGCTGATGGAGCCACCGGACACATTTTCCAGACCGGAAATGCCAAACACCAGCTCACTCTGGCCATTGCCGTCGATGCCTGCGATACAGACAATCTCACCGGCACGAACCTGGAAGGAGACATCATTGACGGCGTTCTTCTTACTGCGCTTGGAGGGCATGGTCAGATTCTTCACATCCAAAACCACCTCGCCGGGCTGCGCAGGTGCCTTTTCGACTGCAAACTGAACATCACGACCCACCATCATACGAGACAGCTCGTCCTTACTGGATCCGGGCACATCGATTGTACCGATGTACTTGCCCTTACGCAGAACGGAGCAGCGGTCAGCGACAGCCATGATCTCGTTGAGCTTATGGGTGATGAACAGGATGGATTTACCCTCTGCGGCCAGATTCTTCATGATCTGCAGCAGCTCATCGATCTCCTGGGGGGTCAGAACCGCAGTAGGCTCATCGAAGATCAGGATCTCGTTATCACGGTACAGCATCTTCAGAATCGCGGTACGCTGCTGCATACCGACGGAGATGTCCGCAATGATGGCATCGGGATCGACCTGCAGGTTGTACTTCTCAGACAGTGCCATGACCTTCTTCCGGGCCTGATCACGCTGCAGTAAGCCATTTTTGGTATCCTCCACGCCCAGGATAATGTTATCCAGGACAGAGAAGCATTCGACCAGCTTGAAATGCTGGTGAACCATGCCGATGCCCAGATCGTTGGCATCGTTGGGATTGTTGATCTTAACGATCTCGCCGTTCTTCTTGATGACACCCTCTTCAGCCTGGTACAGGCCAAACAGAACGCTCATCAGCGTAGACTTACCGGCACCATTTTCGCCCAGCAGCGCATGGATCTCTCCACGCTTTAACTGAAGCGTAACATTATCATTTGCAATGATACCGGGGAACCTCTTGGTGATGTTCACCATCTCAATTGCATAGGGAACTGTATTCAAACCAGTTACCTCCTTCTTTTTATGGGAGAGAATTGTTTTGGGTATGAAAAAAGTGGATATTCCGAAAAATATCCACTTTTTCATATTTGGATGGTCGTATAAACTGCGCAAAACGCAGTCAGCTCTGGTTAGAGCAGAAGTGCATTACTTCAGGTTACCCAGGTAAGCAACATTAACGTTGGTGACAGCGGGCTCGGCGTTGATGTCAGCAGAGACAGTGATGGTGCCGTCGAACATGGCAGCGACCATTGCCTTGTAGTCCTCAGCAGTGAACTTGCCGTCCTCGAACTGGGTAGAGGTCATGGGGATCTGGACATAGTTGGCCTCGGGATCAGCGGAAACCAGACCCAGGGTCTCGATCTTACCAACGTACTTATCCCAGTTGCCATTGACGACGATGTCGGTCAGGGTGTCGATGGTGGTGGGAGCCAGACCCTTCATGGCGGAGGTGACAGTCATGCCCTCGCCGTACTGGCCGTCGATGATGGCCTTCTGGTCGACGTCAACACCGATCAGCTTGCCGCCGACTCTCTTGGCAGCCTCAGCAGCGGAGGTGTAGATGCCGCCGCCGCAGGCGAAGACGATCTCGGTGCCGGAAGCATACCAGGTGTCCATGACGGCAGTGATATCTGCATCGCCAGAGAACTGGTTGCCGTAAGCGTACTTCACATCGGCAGTGATGCCCAGCTCCTTAGCGGCAGCATCAACGCCCTGGATGTAGCCGTAGCCATAACGGATGACAGCGGGAACAGCCATGCCGCCCAGGAAGCCAAGCTTGGTGTAGCCCAGCTTGACAGCGGCGTAACCCGCCATGTAGCCTGCCAGCTCCTCCTGGTAGATGGCGCAGTAGACATTGCTCATATCCACATAGTCGTCCAGGTTCCAGTTGTCGGGATTGTAGTCGTAGTTCTCGCCCTTCAGAGCAACGCCGCCCTCCAGCAGATCGCCCTTGGAAACGTCCAGCGCCACAAACTTGATATCGGGATAGTTGCCGGAGACCTCAGCAACAGTGGTGCCGAAGGCGTAACCGGGCATAACGATGACATTGTAGCCCTCGGCGATAGCCAGCTCAACGGATGCAACACGGCTTGCGGTATCGTTGCTGGTGGGCTTGTAGTACTTGACCTCAGTACCGGTCTTCTCACCAAAGGCCAGGACAGCTTCCCAGGTGGTCTGGTTGAAGGACTGGTCGGTGATGTCGCCGTAGTCAGTGACCATGGCGACCTTGTAGTTGGTCTCGGCGGGCAGGTTCTCACCGGCCTGGGGCTTGGTCTCGCCACCGTTGCCGCCGTTGCCGCAGGCCACCAGGGACAGAACCATGGCCATGGCCAGAAGCAGTGCAATCATCTTTTTCATTTGTTGTTTCCTCCTAATTTTTTATTTCCAGTGGCAAATGCGCACTGTGATTACAGAATTTACAGGATCTCAGAGGCGAAGCTCTTTCCAGCAGTATCCATCTCGACTCCCAGCACCTCGGCAATCGTTGCAGCGATGTTATCAAAGCCGGTACGGGTACCCAGGTTCACAGGCTTCACCTTGTTACCCAGCACCAGGAGCGGAATGTACTCTCTGGTGTGATCGGTGGTTGCGGTATATGCGGGGTCGCAGCCATGGTCGGCAGTGATCATAACCAGATCATCCTCACCGAGCTTCTCCAGGAAGCCGGGAAGCCA
>JAZNPV010000073.1:0-30054 GCA_045589835.1 Faecousia sp. | reverse complement strand
TACTATAACTACGAGCGACCTGCGGCCGCTCTGGGCTATAAAAGCCCAGTTCAGTACAAGACCGAACTGGGCTTCTAATACTATGGTGTTTTTCGGTGTCTACTTTTCCTTGACAGATGCACTTAGCCGGAGGTTTTGACTATTTACGGAGTAGGGAAGTGGTTATAGTCCGGTCATGGCTGCCAATACATCAACTTCCATCTTTTGGATACGCCTATTAAGTGAAAGACCCTCATCAATGCCAATATCAGTAAATCTTCCATCCTTGGTACAAACAATGCGGTTTGTTTTTCCTTCCAAGAGCAGTTCAACTGCTAAAAAACCCATTTTTGTGGCATTAACGCGGTCACGACCGGTAGGTGTTCCACCGCGCTGAATGTGACCTAAAACCGTCACGCGGGGATCCAGATCAATAGCCTCTTTGATCTTTATGGCAATTTCAGAAGCGGATCCGGCGCCTTCAGCTACCACGATCATATAGTGCGTAAAGCCGTTAAAGCGGGCTTGCCGGATCTTCTCGATCACATCACGTTCAAAGTCGATGGATTCCTCAGGTACAAGCACTGCTGTTGCACCAACAGCAAGACCAACATACATGGCAAGGAATCCGGCATTTCTACCCATCACTTCAACAACAGAGCAGCGTTCGTGAGATTGCATGGTATCACGCAGACGGTCGATACAATCAATGGCAGTATTTGCAGCTGTATCAAAACCAATCGAGTAATTAGTGCAGTTAATATCGTTATCGATTGTAGCGGGAATGCACACTACATTAACGCCATAGGACGACAGCGCCCGCGCGCCGCGGAATGTTCCGTCTCCGCCGATGGCAATAATGCCGTCCAAGCCCAGGAATTTACATGTCGATACGGCTTTTTTCTGACCCTCTTCGGTCATAAACTCCTTGCTTCTTGCGGTGTATAGTATGGTGCCGCCACGGTTAATGGTATGGGAAATGTTTTTCTCATCCAGATGGATAACATCGCCGGAGATCAAACCGTTGTAACCGCGACGGATACCGTAACAGTCTATCCCATGAAACATAGCAGTACGGACGACGGATCGAACTGCTGCATTCATTCCGGGTGCATCACCGCCGCTGGTCAAAACACCGATACGTTTTATAGCCATAGGTAAATCCTCCTGTTAAATTATGTTGTTTTTTTTTATATTTTAACACTTGTTTCGTTTTTTGTAAAGTCCGAAGAAAATTTATGGGAAAATATGAATCTTTCTATTGACTGTGAAGCGGGTTCATAGTGTAATATATCTTAAAAGGAGGTGCGCATATGCGGATACAAGATCTTGAGGTATTGATCGGCATGGATCGTGCGACCATAAGATTCTATGAAAAAGAGGGACTGATATCCCCGATTAGAGAAGAAAACGGATATAGATGCTACAGTAATGAAGATTTGCGGCTCTTGCAAAAGGTAAAACTGCTGCGAAAGCTTGGTGTCAGTCTACAGAAGATCAAAGCGTTGCAGAAGGGGAGTGAAGACTTCTCGGATATTTTGCAGCAGCAAATAGAATTATTGGAAAATAATATCAGTGAGGATACTGCAGCAAAAAGTGTTTGTATGGAAATGCAGCGAAACAGAGCTGATTATTATACACTAGATTCCAGACGGTATTTGGAGATGTTGCAGAAACCCAGATCCAATCAATCCGATTTTCAGGAAAGCATTGTTAGGGAGCATCATCCATGGCGCCGTTATTTTGCCAGAATGCTGGATTATGCGTTACTTTCTTCGCTGCTTCAGTTTGGACTGGTGATGATTATCGGTGTGCGGCCGTACAGCAGAGGGTTGCAGCTCATTGTACAATACGGATCTCATTTTCTTTCTGTGCCGATTCTTGCACTGTTTATCAGTAAATGGGGAATTACACCCGGTAAATGGGTCATGGGAATCCGTCTGGAAAGCTACGAAGGTGGAAATCTCGACTTTGAATCAGCATTTTCCAGAGAAAAAAGCCTTATATGGTATGGCTTTGGACTTTTTATCCCGTTTTATGAACTTTGGCGATTGTATAAGTCCTATAAAAAAGACACAGAAGGGGAGAAAAACCAGTGGAATTGTGATACAGAGATCACATTTACAGAATGGAAACCACTTAACAAAGCATCAATCGCTATAATTTCTGTCATCACATTATTTCTGAATGTTACATCTTCCATATATGCTGTGATGCCACACAACCGTTATGATCAGATGATTATTTCTCAGTTTGCCAAGAACTACAATACATATGTTGAAATCGCTGATATAGAAGATTATCTGATGCTGGACAACAATGGCAAATGGACGAATATGGTAGCGGACGGTATTAGAATAGAAATTGGCGAAGATATCGAATATGTTCGTCCTGAATTTCAATACATACTAGACGGACAAATCATAAATGCTGTTGCGTATCAAGAAACTTGGGAAAATGAATCCTTTATAGCAACCGTAATACCAAATCACTGTGTTATAGCGATGTATACAATGGTAGGTTCTCGACCGGGAGCCGGTTATCGAGAGATGCGACAGGTGGCTGTCTTGATAAATGAACTTCGTTTTTCCGTCGAAAAAGGGAGCAGCAAGGGAGAAACCTTGATCGGCGATGTTTTGATTTGTTGGGATCTTCAATTATCAAATTGGGATTATGCGCAGAATGGTATGCTGATCGCATCAAACAACAACACGATGTATAAATTAAATATCCGCATGGAGATACAGCGAAATTGATAGTAGAGAACCGGACGTTTTTATTCGTCTGGTTCTTGCTATATACAGGGAAGCGTAGGAAACCGCTTTTGACTTCATTTTGCACATTATAACAATAACGCAACAAAATAAAAATTTTGTTGCGTTTAATATGCGTATATGATATAATGGGTATATAGATTGATATAGGAGGTTTTCTTATGCAGCGCTACAAGGATTGTCCGCAGATACTGCGGGATTTTCTTACTTATCACGAAACGATTAAAGGTCAATCACCAAGAACGATATCTGAATACTATTTGGATTTGAGGATGTTCCTTCGTTATATTAAACTGATGCGCAATGATATGCCTATTCATACACGGCTGGATGACATTGATATCCGTGATGTAAATTTGGAGTTTGTAAGGCAGATTACAACATCTGATGTGTTTGATTTTCTTTCCTATTTAGCCAATGACCGTACACCTAATCCGGATGCACCTTCACCGGATTATGGCATTGAACCTGCAGCCCGTGCCAGAAAGCTGTCTTCCCTTAAATCGTTCTATAAGTATTTAACAGTACGTACAAAGCAACTGACCGACAATCCTGTGGCTGACCTGGAGTATCCTAAACTGCGAAAAAGCCTTCCAAAGTATTTAACCTTAGAACAGTCCAGAGCTTTATTACAGGCAGTTTCCGGGCAAAATCAAAAACGGGATTATGCAATACTAATGATCTTTTTAAACTGCGGTATTCGCCGCAGCGAGCTTGTGGGACTAAATCTTTCCGATGTATATGAGGACAGATTACGTGTTGTGGGTAAAGGCAATAAGGAGCGTTTTGTATATTTTGGTACACCCTGCCGCCGGGCTATTGATGCCTACCTTGTTGAACGCAACAAAAAAATATTATCTGATAATCGTGCTTTATTTGGATCCCGCGACGGTAACCGGATCAGTGTTACTGCGGTCCATCGGCTTGTAAAGAAGGCCTTACTGGAGGCTGGATTGGATTCGACACAGTTTTCTGCTCATAAATTGCGTCATACAGCTGCTACGATGATGCTTTCCGGTGGCGTCGATGTAAAGACTGTGCAGGAAGTTTTAGGCCATGAAAATCTTAATACAACACAGATCTATACCCACATTGAGAATACAGAACTGAAGATCGCGGCCGAAGCAAATCCGCTTTCCAAGATCGACTATTCGGATAAATAGCAATCCCCTTCCCTGTTAAAAACGCAGTAAAACTTTGGTTTTACTGCGTTTTTTCTGAAAATATAACATTTCTAAGCTTAAAAAGATTGCAGATATGAACGGTTTCCAGAATAACATCTGCTATGATTACACCAATACCGATGATATGTGCAATCACAAAAAGATTGCATAGGTACAGCAGAAGGTACAAAAGAAATCCGGTAATTGGGATGATCCAATACCCTCTCCAAAGCCAACTATAGGTATCTGCTATTGAAATATCAAAGTGCGTACTAATCGCTTCGTGACCGGAAAATTCGCTGCGCATCCGGATAATTCTGATTATAATAAATAATAAATTAAAGAAAGTACTTGCAGGTGACGGCACATAGCATCCTGCGAGTCGAATTGCTGTGCTAAATAAAAGAAGTATGCCGGCTGTTTTATAACCATCTGCTTGCGGAATCAGCATAAATAAGCACAGTCCATAGGACAATCCTGAAATTGTTCCACTGATAGGTGCATAATCACCCAGAAGATATGTTGTCAGTGCGTAAACTGTGGCAATGAAAGGTAATATACCAATCCAAATCCGACTACCCTTCCGGATTCGAATACGAAGCAGCGCTAACTCCTCCTCGGATTTGCGTTTTTGTAGCCATCTGTCTGGAATCTTGATGTTCTGACGCACTGTTTTGCAGTTGCAGTATTCTTTACAAAGATTGCAGGATTTAAAGCGTTTGGCATTGCAACAGACTGCAATCTCACATCGCAGCTGGGGATTCCATTGCGTTCCGCCTTTACAGCCAGTACAGTCCAGAATATTCTTTTGCTCACAATCTTCACATGATTTACCGCAGTATGTTTTTGTTGGTGTCGGTGGAGGCAATTGTGTTTCTTGTTCGCCAAGTGTAATATATTCGACAGTTGTGTCAAGCAGTTTTGCCAGTTCAATTAAATTCCATGTATCGGGACTCGTTTGATCCTGTTCCCACTTGGAAACCGCCTGTCTGGTTACATTCAGCCGGTCTGCTATATATTCCTGTGTAAAGCCCTTCTGCTTACGTAGAGAACAGATCCTGTTTCCTATTGTCATGTGAATCACCTCGGTGCAATTCTATGTTATTGATGGGAATAAGTCAATAAAACGCTTGTCAACAATAGGTTGCGCCAAGATCATAGAGCAATTTCGATAGCTTCACGAAGGTTTTTCACCCGATAGACGATAAGCCCTTCGGGAATTTCCAATTTCTCGGATGATTTTGCCGGGATAATACAGGTTTCAAAACCTAAACGGGCAACTTCTGCCAGCCTTTGATTCATATGAGAAACGCTGCGGATCTCACCTGTTAATCCGATTTCTCCGATTGCAGCCAAATCCGCTGAAATAGGTGTATCCCGATAAGAGGATGCCACAGCCAGAATGACAGGTAAATCAGCGCCGGGTTCATCCAGACGGAGACCGCCGATCACATTAATATAGGCATCAAATGTGCTTAACTTCAAACCGCTTCGCTTTTCAGCAACAGCCAGTAAGAGGACGGCTCTGTTAAAGTCAAAACCGTCTGCTGTTCTTCTGGGGACATTGAAGGTAGTCTTTGTTACCAGCGCCTGTACTTCTGCAAGCACAGGCCTTGTACCTTCCATTACGCAGGCAACACATGTACCGGATGCATTTTCCGGGCGCCCATCAAGAAGCATTTTGGACGGATTAGGAACTTCGATTAAGCCGCAATCGCCCATCTCGAATACACCAATTTCATTGGTGGAGCCAAAACGGTTTTTTACAGCTCGTAAAAGCCGGTAGGAAGAATCCTGATCGCCCTCGAAGTAAAGCACGCAGTCGACCATATGCTCCAGAACCTTTGGGCCGGCGATAGCTCCGTCCTTATTAATGTGGCCAACTACAAAAACAGTAATCCCCTGCTCTTTTGCCAGCTGCATCATGGACATTGTACAGTCCTTCACCTGCGAAATACTGCCGGGTGATGATTCATTGTTTTCATTATAAATTGTTTGGATCGAATCGGCAATCAAAATGTCAGGCTTTAATGTGTCTACAGCATCAATAATATCCGAAAGACGCGTTTCAGACAAAACATACAGCTCGTTGGGCGATACGCCAATCCGCTGCGCCCGCATTTTGATCTGCTTTTCGCTTTCTTCACCGGAGATATAAAGCACTTTCCTGCCGTTACAAAGGCTGCTGCAGATCTGAAGCAGAAGCGTTGATTTACCGATACCGGGGGCACCGCCTACCAGCACAAGAGAGCCTGCTACAGCTCCGCCGCCCAACACACGGTCGAGTTCGCCCATACCGGTGGAAAAACGGATCTCAGTGTCACTGGTGACATCTTGCAGCCGTTGTGCAGTTTTAATACCCACAGGGCGGACCGGTTTTCCCTTTTGAACCGACTTTTCAACATGCTCTTCGATCGTGTTCCATGCGCCGCAGGCGGGACATCTTCCCTGCCATTTGGCTGTTTCGTTACCGCAGGCAGTACAGAAAAATACAGTTTTTTCTTTTGGCATAATGATCGGCTCCCGTAAACAGATTACAGATATTATACCAATTTGATTGTTTGCGGTCAAGTGTTCGCAGTAATTGTATGTAAATATTGACTGCAGACAGATGCCAGTACACAGCAGATGTTATTCTGATACTCCCCTTTTCTTAAGTTTGCTTCTTCCACCGGATTTGACAAAAAACCACATTCGATCAGAACGCCCGTACACTGAATATGCTCCATTAAATAGATACCACTGGCTTTTTTAACCTGTCGTTTGCTGCCGGGATTTAATGTTTGCACAAAAGAAGCTTGCATTTGCTTGGCAAGCAGTTCACTGTCTTTGGTTGGTGCAAAAAATACCTGTGCGCCGCTGTATCGGCTGTCAGTGAATTGATTCTGATGAATACTTAATAGAATTGCATTCTCCGCTTGATTTACAATGCGAACCCGTTCTTTTAGATCTGACAATTTCTTGGCGGCTATCGTTTCTCCTTGCGTATAAACAGAGCAGTCAGTTCTTCGGATCATGATGGTATCATAGCCCAATAGATGTATTAAATCTTCTAATTTCAGTGCAATTTCAAGATTGATGCTGCTTTCTAAAACGCCGGTACATGAGGTGGCACCACCATCGATTCCCCCATGGCCTGCATCTATGATTACGCATGTTCTGTTGATTATAGGAGCATTCTGAGAAACCACAGTAACAACTTTGCTGGTACCGATTGCGGCAGCAAGTAGACAGCTAAGCACTAAAATATAACCTGGCAGCAAGGACTTAAACCGAAATGATTTTTTCATGGACAACACCTCCCAATACTCTATGCACTCGCACTTACAGGAATGAACCAACCGTGCAGTATCGGCATAGTATGACCAGGAACGACAGTTCCTACTTGAATATGAGGAGGTAACAACCATGGAACAGAAAAAGCTTGACCAAAGCGGCAGAGAAGGCAAGCTGCCTGCTATGGCGCCGCTTGCCAATGCCTATGTTCCCTTCCAATTGGAAAATCCGCCTAAATATGAACCGCGAAAGGCGTTGGTTCGGGGAACACTTTTCCCCGGACTGGATCTGCCTTTTATGGGAATGGTTAATAAAAACGAACAACCTGTTACACCGCTCACTGAGTTGCAGAGCATGGGCTTTATGATCCAGGAGCTGGCACTCTATCTGGATACACACAGGGACGATAAGGAGGCGCTGGAGCTTTACAGAACCTATCAGAAGATGTACAAGGACGCACGGAAAGCTTACGAAAAGGATTGCGGACCACTGAATCACATGACACATACAGAGGGTGAGTATCAGTGGCTGGATGATCCGTGGCCATGGGAATACGCGAAGAATCGGGAGGTATAAACATGTTTATTTATGATAAAAAGCTGCAATACCCGGTGAAAATCGATAAACCGAATCCCAGACTGGCTTCTATCATCATTTCCCAGTATGGTGGCCCGGACGGAGAATTAGGCGCATCTCTTCGGTATCTGTCTCAGCGCTATTCCATGCCCTTTGATGAGTTGAAGGGACTTCTGACGGATATCGGCACGGAAGAATTGGGTCACCTTGAAATGGTTGGCGCATTGGTGCATCAGCTTACCAGAAATCTGAAGGATTCTCAGATACAGGATTCTGTCTTTGCACCCTATTTTGTAGATCATACAGCCGGTGTATATCCCACATCCGCCTCCGGATTCCCATGGAGTGCAGCTAGCATGCAGGTCAAGGGTGATCCGATTGCAGACTTAGCGGAAGATCTTGGTGCGGAACAAAAAGCCCGGGTCACTTATGACAATATCCTGCGCTTAAGTGACGATCCGGATGTTAACAATGTGATCAAATTCCTGCGGCAGCGTGAGGTTGTGCATTTCCAACGTTTTGGTGAAGCAATGCAGCTGCTGCGAGAAAAGCTGAATCAAAAGAATGTATACTATATGAACCCCGCATTTGACATGTAACGTAAAGAAGCCACACCGTATGGTGTGGCTTCAACATTATGCTTCGATCAGCTTGCCGCCGATCAGATTATAGCGGATGTTGGCTTGGGCGGCGGTGTCCTCGTCATGGGTAATCAGCAGGATGCCTCTCCCCTTTTCGTGTTCCCGGCGCAGAAGCTTAAAGATCATCTCCCGGTTCTTGGCATCCAGATTGCCGGTAGGCTCGTCCGCAAGGATCAGACAGGGATCCAGAATCAGCGCTCTTGCGATGGCTACCCGCTGCTTTTCGCCGCCGGAAAGGGTGGTTACTTTCTGGCTCAGCAGAGGCCCGATGTCCAATAGCTCCACCAGTTCGTCGAAATCCTGTGTCTTTTTCTTCCGGTTGTACATGGTTGGCAGCAGGATATTCTCCTTGCAGGACAGGGTCGGGATCAGATTGTAGGACTGGAAGATAAAGCCGATGTTTTCCAGACGCAGGCGGGAATAATCCGTGTCGTTGCGGATCTTCTTGCCGTTGAAAGTGTAGGTTCCAGCGTCATAACCCTCCACCAGCCCCAGAATGTTCAGCATGGTGGACTTGCCCGAGCCGGATTTACCCATGATGGTAATGTAGCTTTCGTTGGTCATGTGCAAATTCACATCCGTCAGCACCGGCCGCAGATAGGACTTTTGCAGATGCTCCAATCGCAGATCCAGCGCCGTCATATCAGCCGCCTCCCTTGATGGCGCCGTAGCCCGTGTCAAAGCAGTCGCCGGCTTCCACGCCTGTTACGCATACATAGGTGCCGTCGCTGTAGCCCCGGCTCACTTCTACCTCGCCGATAGCTTCTCCGCTTTCTTTTACCTGAAAGGCATACCACGGCTCGTTTTCGCCCTCTGTCTTCTGATACAGGGCGCTTTCCGGCAGTACCAGTGCATGCAAATAGTCATAACCCGTGTGCAGCAGCAGATCCGTTACAGTCTCGCCGTAGTAGTAATAGTCCGTGTCGATACTCAGCAATATCCGCAGATCTCCTCCCCCATTGGGGATCACAGAGACATACTGAATGCTTACAGCCTCTCCGTCCTCGGTGGTCAGTTCCTTGGCCTGCTGGAGCGTCCGCAAGGTCTTCTGGTTCACATAACATTCCATAACCAGCGGTGCCAACAGCTCGATCTCCAGATAGGGATCCTCGCCATATGTATTGATGGCGCTCAGCTTTCCACTATACTGGCTGATGATATCCTCTCCCAGATAAGTACCCAGAACCTGCCCTTCCTGCACCTCCTGGCCGGCCTTCACCGTCCAGCGGATGCGGCTGGGAGTTTTATAATCCAGCTCCTGATAAGCCAGCGTCTCCGAGATGAACTTGCCGGTCACTGCCAGCGTCTCTGCCATGTCCCGGCGCTCTGCCCGGACGACGGTGCCGTAGGAGGTCTGGACGAACTGGGGCGGGTCTGGCATCTGATACCGGGCGATCTCCTGATTGGATAGCTCATAGATCAGTCCCACCGGTGCCAGCAGCAATGCCACGATCAGCACCCAGAATAGGCACTTAAACACTTTCTTTGCGATCTTCATTTCCAAACCTCCCTTATTCTGCTTTCAGATAATCCACGATCTGCACTTGTGTGGATTTATAGGCAAATATTAAGCTGAACACCACCGTCAGCACCACCGCGCACACGGCAAACATCCCTATGGAATAGGGGGTGATGTAAAGCACGTAATTTTCATAATCCAAATTGTGATAAATAGTCGCTTCCGCTTCATTTACAATGTAATGCGTGGCCTGCCGGTACAACTTCAGCAGAAGTCCCGCATCTACCACAACCGCAACAGATATCAGGATATCCGCCATCATGACCAGCATACTCTCGTAGAAGAACTGCCGGACGATGCTGAAGGCGGACGCGCCCACCGCCCGCTTCACGCCGATCTCAAATTTCCGGTCGTTTAGCGCGTTCTCAAAGCTGGAATACAGATTGATGCCCAAAATCAGCAGCAGCAATATGGCGACCATGGCTTTGGTGGCCTTTTCCGTGCGGATCACCTCCAGCGCCCTGTCCTGCCTATCATAGACTGTATGGACAAGCTGCTCCGGCTGTAGGGATTCGATCATCTGCTTAATGGACTCCGGCTCGTCCGAGTGGAAAATGACGGTGCGAAGCCAATTATCCTCGCCGATCACCTCCGGATTGATATCATCCAGGGAAAAGATCAGGACCGGCTTGTACCAATTGGAATCAGAAATGCTTGCCTTGGTCTCTCCTTCTGCGGTTTCATAGGTCTTGATCTCCATCGGATAGGTGCTGGGCACCGTGCCTACCACCGTAAATGTACCCGTATATTTACCACTATAACCGGAAACTTCCCGCAAATTCAGTACCTGGGTGTTGTTGTCCCGGCTCAGCCCCAACGCCTTGAACAGCTGTTCATCCATCAGTATCTGGCCGCTTTCCAGGGTGATGTTGGCCGAATCCCGCCCATCCAGCCAGGTCACCGTGTACGGCTCAAAATCTCCGCCAAATTCCCTGCCAATAAACCAGCACTCCCTGGGGATGCTGAATACGGTCACACTCATTATTGAATCCAACCTCTCTCCGGTAGCCAGCGCCCAGCCCATTGTATCCAGATAAAATCCAGTTTTTAGATATTGGAGACTGTGGGTGGTGCCGTACTGGGCGGCCTTTTCTTGAAGCTGGGCCGTCTGGGCCGGGGATAGTGCATAGCTGTTGATCCGCACAAGGCCCCTATCCAGAGAAAACGGGCCTTTGTAATTGACATTGTAATGCTCCGAATCCATGTAGCCCATAAAGCCCAACAGGATAGAAAAGGACAAAATGATAGTAACAGACAGCATGGCATAGCTGCGCAGATTCCGCCGCACCATCCTGCAGGCGTGGCGAAGTACGCCAAAGGGTTTCTTTTTCAAATGCTCGCCTCCTTTTTTACACAGTACAGGCTCATGCCATGCACGAACGCGTTTATATATTTCTCACTAACTTTGCATTTACGGGGCAGTTGGGATTGGCACTGCACCATCTAACTGCCCAATAAACTAAAATTACGGTACTATATTCTTCTTGCCGCGTCCGGTACGCCGGGCGCGGCAGAAGACTTTTACTTCAGCCATTCTTCCGGAAGTTCCTGGATCCACTCCGAATTTGTACGTTCATAATAGCAGGTATAGTATTCACCGATATCGATGCCCTCAAAGGCCATCAGGTATGTATCCCAAACCCTGCTATGGAAATAATTTGCAAACCATGCTTTTACCATCCCATAGGTTTTGTTTTTAATCTGGTAGTCCAGAACAAAGTTGGTGGTCAAAAAGATCTCGTACTGCGCCAGCCGCGCATCCTTAACAAACAGGTCGATCTCCACGTGAGCGCCAGCTTCTAGCTCCAAAGGCCGCTGCAGATCCCAAAAATAGTCTTGTGCGCCGTCGATGCGGACCCGGGCACCCAGAAGCCCCACTTCTACTCCCACTTGATGTACGCCTGTTAAGGTCAGATCCTCCTGGGTATCGAAGGTGAAGAAGGAACCCAACTGTATATATCCGTTGGTATAAGGCGTGCCGGGGACACCACCCAGAAACCTACCTGAATTTTTTATCGTCAGGCCAACCGGCTGCTTTTTTCCATCTTCAAGCTCCTGGGGAAGGGTCTCATGCAGTCTCCACTGGCCAATATCCCGGGTATAGGTCTCCTCCCCGATCCTGAACTCCACAGTCTCCACTGTCTCTTCGTGGCTGCCCAGGTCTGTGAAGCGGTAAGACAAAGCATACGCGGAAAACTGGGGGATCTGTTCCTGCGGCAGATTTTCATACTGGGTCTCGTAGTTTTCCATCATTTGGTAATATGCATCGCTGATCGCTCTATAGGCCTGGTGTGCCTCTATATCGCTTGTATTCTGCTGTGCCAGGGTCTTTGCCGCCCGGGCCTCCGCCTCCATCTGGACTATCTCATGCCAGCTCATGCCCTGCAGGGCTATGTACTGATAATCCCACAGGCCATGGTTTGATTGTTCACTGTTATAGTACGCCACTGTGCAATATGGCGTTAGGTCCCGAATCGATACTTCATACTGGGTCTGGGACGGGATGTTGAACTGGATCTGGCTCACATCGTAATGCTCCCGGGTGAGGATGAACACAGTACCCCCACTATTGCTGTTATTGGGATAGAAGTCACAGTCCTGATTTTCCAGGGAGATATAGACCTGCCGGTCCGGATCATACTCCACCAGCGGTTCTTTCTCATAGGCAGGGATCACTTCAGCCAGATCCTTTACGTTCTGCAGGTAGTCGACCGGCCCGCCGGACGCAGAAGTGCTTTCGGCATCGGTTGGCTGGCTATCTCCTGTCGGTTTCTCGCCGCAGCCGCACAGCAGCAGCCCCAGTACGAGCGCCATGCAAAGCATTTTTTTCCACATATTATATACCTCCTTGTTCAGAACAGGCTTACATTACTGCTTGCCCCATCGATAAAAGGCAGCGTCAAGCGCGTCATCATGAATAGTCAGGCCGCTAAAGGAAAGTGATAATCCTGGTTCGAAAACGACCATGCCATGGGTCCCATCAAAGGCATCACAGGTTTGATCTATCTCCAAAATATTGTCATTGGGCGGTAACCCCATCGATGCCTCACAATAGGCAAAAATTTCATACGTACGACATTTTCCACTCAGATTCAGCTGCCCGTAGCAGAAAACATCACCCATTACTTTAACATTGTTTAATGTTAATTTTCCTGTTGAAGTAATATAAATATCATAGTATACCGTTTGATCGCTGATGGTCTGCTCATCGCTGACGATCAATACATTTTTTCGCAGATCTGTCACGACCTTGAATACACACTCTGCAGTGTATCCCCCGTCAACGGTCGTAGCGGTCATGACCGTTAGGCCATCACCCACCGCTGTTACTTCACCGGATTTGGAAACCGTTGCCACAGAAGGGTCGCTGCTGGTCCAAATAACCTCTTTATTGGTTGCGTTCCAGGGGAGTACCGTTGCATCTAATTGTGTGAAAGGGTAATTATGAAACCAAGACTCAAAAGTATAAAAATTATCATCCAACTTAATAGCGCTTACCGGAACCGCTGTTACGGTCACCTTGCATGAGGCGGTGAAATTCCCGTCATTGGTGGCTGCTGTTATGGTCGCGGTACCCTCTTCCACGGCAGTGATCTCACCGGAATCCGAGACCGTCGCAACATCCGCATCGCTGCTTGTCCATGTAACGGAGATATCGTGGGCATCTGTCGGAAAAACAGTGGCTGTGACCACAGCAGTGCCGCCGGGCGCCATAGAAAGCTCCGTCTGGTTTAGTTGGATACCCGTGACCCTGATGGTTTGCTCACATCCGGTAAATATACCCAGTACCAGCAAATGAAACACCAGGGTGATCACGATTGTTCTTATTCGGTTTTTCATATTCAGCACCTCCTCTACGGAAAGTATATTAAATATAAAGCGTTCGCGCAAGAACTTTGGCGTAACTAACCGTCCTGGCGTCGTAAGTGGTTCTTGTCAGACGCGCTCTTTGCGAATATAATATAATAGAGGTAATATGGAAGGAGGGTGGTTATGCGACTGGCCATTTGTGACGATAATCCTCAAGATCTGGCTCATTTATCTGCGTTACTGGCTGCGTACGATCCGCAAACGGAAACAGATGCGTTTTCTACAGCAGCGGAGCTTTACAGCAGCACACGCAAGCAGGATTATGACGCTGTGATTCTGGATATTGAAATGGAATCACCCAATGGGTATGAGATCGCCCTGCGTCTGGCCCGGGAAGATCCGCACCCCATTATCTTGTTTCTGACCAATTCTGCCGCCTATGCGGTACAGGGCTACGGTCTGGCTCTTCGGTATTTACTGAAGCCGCTGACTGCGGATGCACTGGCAGAAGCGATGGAAGCTGTCGGACAAGCCCTATGCAACAACCGCCTCACCATCACACTGGACAACACTACCCACTTATGGAAAGTCCATGACATTCTCTACGCAGAAGTGGTGAACCACCGGGTGACGCTGCATATGACAAATTCCACCTTCTCTTTCCGTGGGTCGTTACGTGACCTGTCTGCCCAAATTCCCGGCAAGTGGTTTTCTTCCCCCCACCAAAGCTATATTGTGAATCTATTACATGTGCAAAGCGTCAGCGCGCAGGCTGTGTATCTAACCGACGGCACCCATATTTCCATCAGCCGCCGCAAGCAGACAGAGTTTATGCGGAGCTTCCACAGGTTTTTGGGGGTATAGGTATGGTCATATTTGGAAAAATTGCGGCTGCATGGCTGTTTGTCTGCCTCTGTCACCTGCTCCTGCAAAGTCAGTTTGCTGTTCACAGCTGCCTTTGGAAAGGGGTAGCAACATACGGCGTTGGTTGGATATTCCTGAGTTCAGTCAGCTTGCTGACAGATCATATTGCTGTTTTGGTTCTTGCAACTGCCGTTACAGCAAGTGTATCATGCTGGTATCTGGGTAATGCAAAACCTATAAAAGCTATTGGATTTGGACTGCTGTTCGCCGTGTTGCGGCTTTGCGCTGCAGGCGCTGCGCTACTTTTGGTACAAGTCTTTTCCCAAACCAGTATAGCCTGTGCGCTATTAATGGAAGTGCTTGTAATATTCCCTCTGGCTGCCTGTATTTCCGCATTGGGTAGGCACTGGCGGAACACACCCGTCTATCTGCTCTGGCTGATCCCAGTCTGGCTGGTTCCTGTGATCCTCTGCGAAGAAGCGATCCGCTATGGCGGCACGGCCAAAGCGCTGGCACCGGAATTCTTTGCCTTTGTATGGCTTTTTTATGCAGGCATACGTTTGATTCATACTGGTTCTGTCATGGAAAAGAAAGCCCATGCATACCTCCAAAAGCAGCAGACTGCCCGTCACTATGTGCAGCAGGAGGAGTATTATCAGCAGCTTTTGGACAAGCAGAAGGAGACCCGTGCTTTGTGGCACGATCTGAACAAGTACCTGCGGGCTGCCAAGGCCGAAACTCCTTCCGCACAGGCTCTGGAGCAGTTGGAATCTCTTTTGGATTCCGCAACAGGGATTATTGATGTGGGAAACCGGGTGGTCAATGTAATTCTGAACGAATACACCCAAGCAGCAAAAGCCGCAGGCATCGAGCTGCGGCTGAAGGTCAATGTACCGGAAGAACTGTTTGTATCCGCGGCAGATCTGTATGTGCTGATCGGCAATACCATGGATAACGCATTGGAAGCCTGTAAAGCACTACCTGCCCACCAGCGTTTGATCGATCTGACCCTTCGTACCCACAACGATCTACTGTATTATAAACTGGTGAATCCCTATAGTCCCCAAGACCGCAATCCTAAAAAAGATCCTGATAGAGGATTTGGCCTACAGAATGTCCGTAGATGCGTGGAATCCTACAACGGCATTCTGGATCTGATACAAAAAGACGGGTATTATACCGTATCTGCCCATTTGAATCATCCATGAAGTAGTATTAAGAAGCCACACCATATGGTGTGGCTTCCGTTTTGCATTATCGATCTACATAGTATTGCGCTTGTGCGTTCCAGAGGGCAAAGTATTTACCTTCTGCCTGCGAAAGTAGTTGTTCATGAGTCCCTTGCTGTACCACTGCTCCCTGATGAAAAACTGCAATCTCATCACAAAATTTACAGGAGGAAAGCCGGTGGCTGATATAGACTGCCGTCTTGTCACCGGAGATATCGTTGAACTTTGCGTAGATCTCCGCTTCCGCCACAGGGTCAAGGGCTGCGGTGGGCTCATCCAGTATGATAAAGGGCGCATCCTTGTAGAGAGCTCTGGCAATGGCGATCTTCTGGGCCTCGCCACCGGAAATATCAACGCCATCCTTGCCAAAGTCTTTGTACAGTTGGGTGTCCAATCCGTCGGGTAGGCTGTCCAGCCTCTCACCGAAACCGGCGTCTATCAGCGCCTTGCGTGCCCGCTCCTGGTCGTATTCCGCGCTGCCTGCCACATTGTTACCCAGCGGCTGAGAGATCAGCTGGAAGTCCTGAAACACCACTGAGAAGATATTCATGTAATCATCATAGCGGTATTTACGAATATCAATTCCGTTGAGCAGGATCTGCCCTTCCTGCGGATCATAAAGTCTGCACAGGAGCTTAATAAAGGTAGTCTTACCGCTGCCGTTCTCGCCGACAATAGCCAACCGTTTACCGACCTTGAATTTCATATTCACATGCCGCAAGGCCCAAAGGTCACTTCCGGGATACTTAAAGGATACATCCCTAAATTCTACATCGTATTGCCTGTCAGACCGCTTTTCGGTCGTTAAGCTGCCTTGATACATGGAATTGGGGATATCCAAAAATGCGTATGCGTTCCGAAGAAAGATCGCACTGTTTCGAAGAAAGCCAGACGCATGTAGAACAGTAACCATGCTACCGGATAGGGTTGTTGCTGCTGTGATATACTGTGTTACAGAACCAATACCAAAGGCTCCGCCTAAAGCTTTTAGGCAAACGAACACATAGACAGTTCCAATTATAATTGCAGGTGAACTGGTGCAGATTGCAAAAACAACACCATTGACCCCTCTATGCCATCTATTAGCAATCCCATCAACACCAAAATGACGATACGCACGTTTGCTATAAGTGGCTGCCAAATCATATAAGCGATACATTCGCATATCCAGTGCATTCTGTTGCCGTACGAACCGTTCACCAAATGCATTCAGTTGTCGGTTTGCAAGCCGATCCTTCTCTTCTGTTTCAGTCCATCTTTTTGCCAAGTTTATCATATCTATTTTGTTGAATAGAACAGAAAGGGCCATTAGTCCAATCAGTATAGGAACGAATATGATATGATTCAATATTACCAATTTGCCTCCGCTTTCAGGCACTTTATGGGTAAATAAACCTATCAGAAGAATACTTGCGCAGATGATGTGTACTATGGCAGCTAGAAGAGAATCAAGCCACTTGATTGTTTCTCCCATGCCCCAACCCGTTGTAAACTCATTTTGTAGTACCTGACTTAAATCATCACGATTTTTTTGATTGTCCACTTCGGCATAATCCATGTTAAGTATTTTCTTGGAAAAGATACACCGCTTGGCAGTTCTTTGTACTTCTTGCCGCGCAGCTTTCCAGTGGCGAAGCGCTGCGTTGATCAACGCAAGCACAGTCCATGTAAGTAGTGAAAGCACAACCAATTTCCACAGAACATCAGGTCGCCTTCCACATGCAAGTTCATTGATAATTTGTGCTGAAAAGCAAACCGTCACATATGGAGTTGCAGAAGATATTAACCCGCTCAGGAAATATGAAAAAACCAAGCCCGGGCAAGCTTTATTTAGATCCTTTATACATCTGGAGGTTAAACGGACTGTTTCACGGAGTGTGGGAACGTTAGCTTTCGTCATAACTATCAACCTGCCCCTCTTCGTAATAGCGACTCTGCACTGCAAATAGTTTGGCGTATTCGCCACCTAATAAAAGTAGCTGTTCGTGTGTCCCTTCTTCTACAATGTCACCATTTGCAAGGAAAATAATCCTGTCACAAAATCTTGTAGAGGCAAGACGATGTGAAATAAACAGGGATGTTTTCCCCGCTGTCATGCTGTTGTACCTTAAATAAATATCATTTTCTGCAATAGGGTCTAATGCTGCAGTGGGCTCGTCAAGTATTAGAACAGGCCCATTTTTATATAGAGCACGCGCAAGTATCAAACGTTGTGTTTGCCCGCCGGATAGCATAATACCGTCTGCATATACATCGCGTCCAATGTGCGTTTCCAGCTTATCAGGTAAGCTTCTAACCATGTTGTCCAAACCCGCTTTAGATAAGCAATCCCAAACCAGTTCTTCATCAATATTTAAGGAACAGTGAGCAACATTTTCCTTTAGGGTTACATCTAGCAATGAGTATTCTTGGAAAACTGCAGAAAATAGGCTGTAATACTCTTGGCGATTAAATTCACGAATATCTATGCCATTCAGCAGAACTCTTCCTTCATCCGGATCCATAAAACCGCACAAAAGCTTGACCAAAGTTGTTTTGCCCGCACCGTTAAGGCCAACGATTGCAAGTTTTTCTCCGGGATGAATCGTTAAATTCAGATGATCAAACAGTGCCGAATCTGAACCGGGATAGCGGAATGTCAAACTGTCCAAACGAAGTTCGTAAGTATCGCATTGTGGAATTCCTTTACCTCCGCTTTGCTTAAACGGCTCTGGGGTATTTAAATATTCTTGTATTGATGATAACTCCAGATTTTGTGTATATAAAGTTGTAATGCTGCTAAGCAAACTGGAAATTCTATTAGAAAACTCAGTGATTGTATTAAAATATAATAGGAATTCTGCAGCCGATAGATTGTTACTTAGTGTTGCATGGACCAAATAGATATATGCTATTCCACTTCTTGAGAATGTAAGCATAACATCAATAATACTTGCAAGACGGTTTATGCCTTCTCTTCGAGTGATGAATGCGTCATATGCTCGCAATGCACTTTCTTGAATATCTTCTAACCAAGATGAAAGACCAAAAATACGAACATCTTTTGCCACAGGTATTGACTCTGTTTTGTCACTTATATAATTAAACCGACGAAGGTATTCTCCTTGTTCTTTTCGATGCGCGTATCCCCATTGTTTCATTTTCTTAGTAACATAGAAACCAATGGCAGAAGTAATCAGTACAACAACCGCCAAGAACACATTGAGGTCACTCAGCATTGTCAAATATATTATAAAACCTGCAATATTTGTGAGAATTGCGGTAATTGTGACCCAAATATATCCTGATGCCTGTGCTGTGCTGCTTGTATTATGAACTGCATCCTCCTGTACCTTAATAAATTCGGGATTTGTGGCATTGGAATATGCAGTTTTAGAAGCCTTCTGTATAATTAAATCTCTAATTAAAAATCGGGTTTCGTTACGTCCTCCATAGGACATGTGTTCAAAGTAATCTCTAACCATTTTAGTAAAAAATAGAGCAAGTGAAAATGACACAACTGTCTTAATAAGCACATTTATTGGAACAGATTGCTCTAAGTCCGCTAAAATGGTCGGTGCGATATATAACTGTAGCATGTTTACAACGACATTGAAAATCGCTATAAGTAGGCAAATAAAGATCACGCTTTTTCGTGCCTGCCAGCCCATTTTTAGCATAAATCCGATGTTCTGCAGCATGTGGTATTTTGGTTTCTCCTTCATTTTTCCACCTCCCGGGATGATCGTACCATAAAAATTCATCCCCGGGTCATTCCGGGGACGAATCGCTTAATTTGGGTGATGAATTGCAAATTTACACCTGCGGAATGAGGATCTCTGTGGTAAACGCCCCATCCTCAGAGTTGCGGCTCAAGTAACCGTTAAGTCTTTCGATAATGCTGTCGATCCGTACAAGGCCAAGGCCGTGGTCTGCGCCCTTTGTGCTTTTAAACAATTTCCCCACCTTTACCAGCTTCTTAGTCGCGGTAAGATTGGTAAAGGAAATGTAAAGCTGGGTACCCTTCAGATCCATATACACTCTTATGACACGCTCCTCTTCCGACAGTGCCATACTAGCTTCAATAGCATTATCAAAAAGGTTGCCGATAATGCAGCACAGATCCAGCTCGGATATTTTAAGTTTTACCGGAACATGGGCATCCACATGGACTGTGATATTTCGGGACTGGGCCAGAGATATCTTGCTGTTTAATATGGCATCGGCCATACTGTTGCCCGTTTTCACTACCGTATCCACTGTGTTCAGATCCGTATCCAGCATATCCAGATAGGTCTTGATACCGTCCATATCGCCGCCGGCTGCCAGCACCTTCATGGTCTGGATATGGTTGCGGTAGTCATGCCGCCAAGACCGGATCTTCCGGTACATATTCTCCACTTCGTGATAATGGGTTTCCAGCAGCTCATGCTGATAAGCAGCAATGCGTCTGTCGATGTGCTTGGTAAATATGGACATAGGTTGACCTCTCTGTTATGTATTGGTAATAATCGCACGGTTCAGCGGCTCATAAGCACCTCTTGGCAGATGCAAAACCGTACTGTCGGTAAGAAATACTTCATTTTTGGTTACACGACGGATGTACTGTAAATTCAAAAGCAAAGATCGACCTACACGGTGAAACCGAGAATCAAGCTCCTTTTCAATCTCTGCCAGAGGGCGTTTTACGGTATAATCCCGTTTGGCGTGAACAGTAACATAGTTCTGCTGTACATCCAGATACCGGATCTCGTAATATGGAATTCTTACCATTTCAGCGGATAAACAGAGAAGAAGCGACCGTTCATTCTGTTTCTTTTTATCAATGGCCTTGTCAAGAACGGAAAACAACTTTTTCTTGTCAATGGGCTTTATCAGATAATGTAGTGCTGCTACGTCATAGCCCTCGGAGATATATTCTGCATACCCTGTGATAAACACGATCTGGATGGTTTCGTTATCCTTACGCAGCCGTTTCGCCATTGTCACGCCATCCATACCGCTCATTTCGATATCCAAAAGCAGAAGATCAAAGCTCTTTTCCTCTGCGTAACGAAACAGAAATTGCTCGGAAGAAGCGAACAGTTCGGTATGTACCAAAAGCTGCCGCTGATTTGCCCATTCATGAAATAGGTTACGAATATATGCAGCATCAACTGCGCTGTCATCGCATATTGCGACACGATAGATCATATTATCACCTCAAACCGCTGTTTGTGGCATTATAACGCAGGTTTTGTTTTCCCGCAAGCAGAAATTTTAACCGGGGGTACAAAGATACCCCCGGAAAATTATGCAGTTCTGCCGGTCAGCTGGTTGGCAAGTTCTTTCATATAATCCGAATTTTCAAATACTTGCAAAGCCTTGATCGCCTGTACTGTGTGTTGGCAGACAAGTTCGTTGCACTTATCCAGACCATACAAATGTACAAAGGTATTCTTTTGCGTGTCGACACCTACTGCCTTGCCCAATTCTTTGGCATCGCCGATCACATCCAACATATCGTCGCGGATCTGGAACGCAAGGCCCAAATGGGATGCAAATTCAGCGGCAGCGCCAAGCTGCTGCGCAGTTCCTCCTGCAGCGATTACACCCAGCATACAGGCGGCCCGAATCAATGCGCCCGTTTTTCTGGTCTGAATATCGATAACTTCCTGCTCGGTGCATTCCCGCTGCTCACTCTGCATATCCAGAGCCTGACCTCCCACCATGCCAAGTTCCCCAGCACAGTTTGCAAGGATATCAACAGCCTGAATACGAGTTTCAGCAGAATAAGGTGCTTTGGCAAGATAAGAAAATGCTGCAGTCAGCAGACCGTCACCGGCTAGAACAGCGATAGCTTCGCCATATACCTTGTGATTGGTCAGCATACCGCGGCGGTAATCGTCGTTATCCATACAGGGCAGATCGTCGTGAATGAGACTATATGTATGGATCATCTCGATAGCAGCAGCAAAAGGTAATGCGTTTTCCCATTTTCCACCGCACATGCGGCAGAAGTCAAAAACAAAGATCGGACGCAGACGTTTTCCGCCGGCAAGCAAACTGTAGCGCATGGCGGAAAACAATGTCTTTTGAGGTTCCGTATCATACTGAAAACAGAATTCGTCAAGATATTTCTCGATACTCTGCTGGTATATTGAGGTACGTTCCTTAAGGTTCATATGCAAAATCCTCCTCAACAGGGCTGCCGTCTGCGGCTGCAGTGATTTTCTTTACCTGCAGTTCGGCATCGTCCAGCAGCTTTCCGCAGCACTGAACAAGTTGTGTGCCCTCCTGAAACAGCTTCAGGGATTCCTCCAAGGCAACATCGCCCCGCTCCATTGCACGGATGATCTGCTCCAATCGCTGCATATTTTCTTCAAAGGTTTTATTCTGCTGATTCATGATAAATCCTCCGTGATATCGGTAATCTGCGCGGATAGTCTACCGTCGCTGACAGTGACGGAAACATTGTCACCGGCTGAAAGCTGTTTCACTGAACGAACCACTTCCCTGCCCTCATTTTGCACCATCGCATAGCCACGGGTCAAAACTTTTAAAGGACTCATGGCGTCTAACTTAGCCGTTGCAGTCAAAAAACGCTGTTTATGCCGGTTAATGGTCTGATTTTGCGCGTAGATCATACTGTTATTCAGTAGATTCAGTGCTTTTCTGCGCTGTTCAAAATAAACTGCAGGACTTTGCAGCGACGGACTGGCAGATAATACGTCCAAATGCTTTCTTGCCGCCTTAAGCTGGCGTGTAAACGCCGAAAGCATTGTTGTAAGATACGTGTCCAGTGTTTGCCTAAGGGCATCCTGGTCGGGCACGGCAAGCTCAGCGGCGTTGGAAGGGGTTGCTGCCCGAAGGTCGGCCACGAAGTCTGAGATTGTAACATCCGGCTCATGACCTACGGCGGATATTACCGGAATTTGTGAATTGTAAATAGCATGTGCTACCTGTTCATCGTTAAATGCCCACAGGTCCTCGATTGAGCCGCCTCCCCTGCCTACGATCAGCAGGTCAGCCAGCTTATGATAGTTAGCATACCGAATTGCTGCCACAATTTCAGCAGGAGCTTCAACACCCTGTACCCGAACCGGTAAAAGCCGTACATTCGTTAATGGGTACCGCTTGCGCAGGATCCGCAGCATATCATGTACCGCTGCACCGGCAGAACTGGTGACGATACCGATGGTTCCCGGGAACTGCGGCAGTTTCTTTTTATGCTCCTGTGCAAACAATCCTTGGGCGGCCAGCTTGTTTTTCAGTTGTTCAAAGGCTGCGTGCAGGTCACCAATGCCGTCCAGCGCCATTGTGCTGCAGTAAAGCTGGTAGGCTCCGTCTCTTGGATATACAGAAACCTTACCCATGGCAATTATTTTCATGCCGTTTTCAGGACGGAATTTAAGGCGCACAGCGTTGGAGCGGAACATTACACATCGCAGAGCGGCGTTTTCGTCTTTCAGGGTAAAATAATGATGTCCGGATGGATACACCTTGTAATTACTGATCTCCCCCCGTACCGCAAGGCCTGCCAGTAAGGTATCCTGATCCATCATTGTCTGGATATACCCATTCAGTTGTGATATTGACAGTACCTGCGTCTGCATATTACACCTCCCGGTTTAAGTAAGCTAAAACCGCAATGCCCATAGCATTGTCTGTGGAATACTGGGGCTGCGCAAAGATGGGCGATAAATGTTCAGTCTGCTTCCGCAGCATGGAATTGGATGCCACACCTCCGGAGAACACCAGCGGAAGTCCGGGATATGCCTTCAGCGCATTTGTACTGGCTTGCAGAACGGCATTTACAACGCTTCTCAGTGCGTAAGCCGCAGTCTCAGTATTGTCGTGGCAGTTATCAAAATACTGCTGCACTTTATTCTGCACACCGGATAAGGAAAAATCCATTCCGCTGCATTTTACACGGAAGAAATCACACCGGTTTGCCTGTGTGCTTAATGCATCCAAAGTTTTTCCGGCAGGAAAAAGAAGCTTGAGAAGCTGGCCTGTCCTGTCAATCAGTTGTCCGGCGGAAATGTCAGTTGTACCGCCGATACGGCTGCAGGAAACATTTTTACCGTCCGGTTCTACGAGCAGCAGTTCCGTTGTGCCGCCGGATAAATGCCAGGCCAGATGGGGCTGCTGCATCAAATCAAGTCTGCCTGCGCTCCAGAGAGAGGCTGCAACATGTCCCTGTTGATGAGAGCATTCAAAAAGCGGCACATGCAGCGCGTTTGCAAGCATGTGGGCGTGGGAATAGCCCACCATGAAGCACGGCATATAGCTACCGTCAACAGCTCTGGGGCGTGTACTGACGCCTACAGCGGTTATCGCATCCGCAGGTATATGGGAAAACAGCCTGTCGGAAAGCTCCGGCAGGCTTTTGGTATGGTGAAATACAGCATCACTTTGCCGCAATCCCAATTCTCCTTCCTTGACAGGTAAAAGTCTGGAGTGGTTTTCTCCGTCATATCCGTCAAAGAAAGCAATGGATGTTGTGTAATTGCTGGTATCGAAGCCGATGACACTCATTCTGCTACCTCAGCAGTCAAACCTCTGGCGAATGCACCTAAAATGCCGTTTACAAACGCACCGGTATCATCACCGTCATACATTTTCGCAATACGTACTGCTTCGGAAATGGCTACACCTGTAGGCACATCATCAACATACAGAATTTCAAACATTGCAAGCTGCATAATTGTTCTGGTCAGCTTGGAGATACGGGTAACATCCCAATCGATCGCATACTGTTGAATATGAGAATTGAGTTCATCTGCACGGTTGCAAACGCCGGATACTACAGTGTCAATGTATGCGCGCTGTGTGCGGCTGGGACGCTCGGAATAAACCTGATTTTCCTGGGAAAGATTGGCATAGTAGTCCTTATCAAGCCGGATCGCAATAACTTGATCCGGTTCCTCACCGGTGAATTCCCGGCCATAAATCAAATGTACTGCCAGTTCTCTGGCATTTGCTCTTGTCATGGACAGATCCTCACTGGCGAACGATTCCGCAGACGTTTACATTTACAGAAGCGATGACCACACCGGCCATAGCCTCCAGCGCGTTTTTAACCGCATCCTGAACCGCCTTAGCCACATTTACAACGCTCTGTCCATATGCGACGATTACATTGCAGTCTACATACAGCTCTTCCTGCCCGCCGATTGTGATCTTGATGCCCTTGCCCCAATTCTTCTTGCCGATTAGATCCACAATATCTGCACCTGGCTTAACGCTTAAGCCAACAATCCCTTCTACCTCGCCGACAGCATGGGCAACAATGGTAGCAATGACATCCTCAGAAATCATTACGCTGCCATTTTCCTGCATTTTCGTGATATACTGCTTGCTCTCTGCCATGGAAATACCTCCTATAATTTGTCATATTGTAAATGACACACTTTTGTATATTATATCACAATCACCGAAAAATACAATAGTTTTCTTTTTGCGAAAATCCCCCAAAGGCGTAGCCTTTGGGGGCAAATTTATTGAACCTCTACGACCCGTATATCCTCCATGGTATACTCGGACTGGGAAATAACGATATCTGCAATGACAGCAACGTCGGTGGACTGCAGCCCGCCTTCCGGTGATGCGACTGCTACAGAGATCCCCTCATCGGCGATATACGCAACGCAGTCGGTATAACCCTTTGCGATGACCAAGCTTTCGATTTGTGCTTCGCACAGGGCTGTTTGAACAATGGATTCCAGCTTGGCATTGGACTGTGCAACTTCAGCATCCTCGCTGTATGCCATTGCTTCCTGCAGTAAAGATACTGCATTGTCTCTGGCTTCCTGCCTGGATAACCGGACTGCAGCAAAATACTCACTGAGTGTATTAGCACTGTCTGCATTGGCACTTAAAGAACTCTCGTCCCCCATTACCAGAGTGTCAGAGGATAGGATTTTATCTGCGTTAAGGGTATCTGTCAGATCTGCTGTAGCCTGATCTTCACCGTACTGCCAATTCACATAGATTCCTGCGCATACCGTTACCAAAACGGCAGCGGCTACCATATTCTTTTTCCAGGTTTTCATTTAAGATTTCCTCCATTCATTTCATTTTCAATACGGATATTTGGTCGGCACCAAGACCGGTCGCTTTTGATACAGCATCTACGATGGATAATCGTACTGATGCGCTGTCTGCACCCTGGCACAGGATCACTGCACCCAAGTAAACAGGTGGATTGACCTGTCGTATCAGACCAGTTTGGCTGCGTTCTGAGTCTGTAACGGTAACTGTGTCTTGCTGCGTTGTATCGGATTGTTCTGTTACAGAAAACTTGTTATCTGTTTGGAAGATTGTTTCTTCGCCCCGGGCTACAGTGATCATTACTTCAACCTTCCCAGCGCCATCCAGTTTGCTCAGAATACTTGATAGTTTTTCGTTAATCATCTCTTCGGTTTGTGTTTCAGGTTCTGTGACAGTTGTACTGTCTGATTTGCTAACAGTGCTGTTTGGCAGCGTCATAAACAGCAGACCGATCAACAATATAAGCAGTACATATCTGTACTTTTTGGTAAAATCCAGAATTTTTGCACTGATGTATCTTAAATCCATAACAGGTTCTCCTTCGGTATTCCCAGATCATCAAGAAAACATACCTGCAGCATTTCTATTGCGTAAGGAGAAACAGCGCCTTTAATAACCGCAGATGCCGGTAAAGGCGGATCAGTGCTGCCCAGTGTTATCTCTACCTCGATGTCTAATCCCATTGAAGCTGCTTTGTCCAAAATATATGCTTCCGACCTTTCCTTTATGATTGATGCCGCTTCAGAATATGCATAGTCGGCGCCACTTTGAACATAATGCTCCGCTGACGCAGAAATGTTATCTGAATAGCTTGCAATATCTGTGAGTTTGATCTTCGTCAGCGGCGCGATTACAGTGTATGCCAGAAATAAGCCGGATAATAATTTGATGATCGTAAAATTGGATTCCTTTTTATTCAGTAAGCTTGTAATAATTCCGCATAGCAGCGCGGCAGCGGTTACTGAAATAATATATTGTCTGATCTCATCCATTACCGGACACCTTTCATAAAACAAACAATGCTGATAAGCAGTAACAGACATACCGTACTGGTCATCGCCAGTACAAGACCCATAGCGCCGGAAAAATCCCGCACAAGGGTACAGGTTTGTTTTGTACCGATCACACTGCAAACTGCTGCTGTGATTTTCAAAATAATGTACTGTGCGCCGATCCTTAGAAAAGGGCCGATCCAGACAGCCAGAATTGCTAAAACGCCGTAAATGCCAGCCGCACTTTTCATAACTCCTGCACTTACCAATATGGTTTCTGACGCATCTGAAATGATGCCGCCCACTACCGGCACAGCACCGGAAATTGCCAGCTTGGCTGCTTTGACTGCGGCTGCGTCTGCTGTGCCGCTGACAGCTCCGGTGATTCCAATATAGCCGGTGAATACATACAGTACGATTTTCAGGCACCAGGTCATGGCCCATTTTACGAAATCACTGACACTTTTGAGTAAAGACTCCCCTATTGCGCTGTTTGCAACACACAAGCACATGTAGACATACAGCATAGGTACGATCAACTTTGCAATTACAGATGACAGCAGTGCATCAAATATAACCGTTCCTGTATAAAGGGCAGCAGACGTTGATGTGCCACCTTGCGCAGCCATTGCAGCCGTCATTACCGGTAAAAGCAGTTTCGCGTATTCACTCAGGGATACTATTGTCTCGGTCCCCAGCTTTATCATTGTGTTGACAGGCTGCAGCAGCAATACACCGATTGCAACTGTTCCCGCAATTTCTGTAATTCTCTTTGTGCTGCCTGAAAAATTTTGCAATAAAGATACAAGTAAGCATATGCCGATCATTGATATGCATATTCCTGTAGCCTCAACAATACTGGGCTGCAGCTTGCTGATTGCGGTTTTAATCACATACCACAATCCCTCGCCAAAGGTTTGTATTGTCTCAGGCATGTATTCCTGTGCCGTCTCGGGTGCTGACGGTGCGGTAAATTCAGCAGCGGAAACAGGAACGACCATTAGAAAAAGTAATACTGCTGTTATTACGATTTTTCTCATACAGCCCCCAGTATATTATTGACCAATTCCATAAGCGCATTCAGCATAGGTAATGACATCCATAAAATCACTGCGGTGGACAGTATCTGCAGTGTCTTTCCCAAAGATGCATTGCCTGCATCCGCACAGATCATACTCATGATCTCTGCCAGCAGTCCTATGCCAACCGATTTCATAAGTGTTTGAAACATCTCAGGATCTAACTGTCCAATTGATTGCAGTCGTTGCAAAAAATCAATAACTGGCTGCAGGTATGTGACTGCCGCTGTCACCACCATGCAGCATACTACAACTGTCAGCAGCAGGGACAGATCTTTTCCTTGTTTTGCAAGAGTAAGACCAAGAATCACCGCAATAAATATCCCTGCTGACGCTTTTAAAAATACATCCATTAGAGACCGAATAAGGTTTTGACCAGTTCAAACAACTCAGAGATCTTTTGCGCAACCATTATAAGCACCACTACAAGTCCTGTTAATGTAGTCATCGTGGCTTGCTCTTCCCGGCCGGATCTGGACAAAACCTGATTTAATATAGATACAATGATTCCAATAGCGGCAATTTTAAATATTAAGTCAATTTCCATATGTTAAATAAACAGAATTGCGATCGCTGCTCCTGCACACAGTCCCAGTGTCTGATAACTTCGTAAACGTACATCACGGTTATTGTTAAGTTCTTCCAGATCTCGTCTGCATTCCTGCCGCACCGCATCCAAGCCTTTCAGCTGCCCTTCCAGATCATAACGGCCAAGAGAACGGCCCAATGCCGTCAAAGCATCCAGGGTAATGTGGGGGATATTTTTAATTTTACTTAAAGCTGCGGTCATGCAGCGGTCCACATCCGGCGATATCTGATCTTCCAATTCATGGGTAAGTGCAAGAAATATACTGCGCATAATTCCATCAGACTCTATGGCAGCTTGTCTGCACAGCGCAGGCAGCGGGGTCAGTCGGTACTGAAGCTCACACTCCATATAATCTAAAATACCGATCAGCTTCCGAAGTGTACGTTCCTGCCTGACATGAGCGGCAGATATCTTGAAGCCCAAACCGCCGCAGCCGGAGATAATAAGTATGGCACCAATCAGTTTTAAATTCATATGTTCATCCTTTCTACACGCCAGGATTTGTCTGCTTGCATCACTAGCAATGTTTGAAATAAACCGCTGTTTACGATAGGCTTGTACACAGGTCGTGTTTGAAGATCCATACGGTTTCCGGCATGTGCGCTTGCTAAGAGCTGTACACCGCACCAACCGGCTTGAATCAATGCCCGGCAATCCTCCTCTGCTGTGATTTCATCCACCGCAATGATCTCGGGACTCATATTTCTGAGTACTGCTTCAATCCCCTGTGATTTACTGCAGCCGGAGAGTATATCTGTTCGTTTCCCCGGTGGAAAGCAGATCTTATTTTCCGAATATGGAAACAGCTCTCCCCGCTCGTCCACAACTGAGATGCTTCCAGTCCCATGATCGGATTTTTGACGAATCAGGTCACGAAGCAGTGTGGTTTTGCCACTGCCCGGTTTTCCGAGTATCAGTATGGATCCTTTGATTGCAGCTGCAGTTTGGGAAATTCCCGGAAAATCTCTGGCCACACGAATACACAGTGAAGTTGGAACGGATATGCCAGACATTATTCCATTTAGTACAGTTGCAGTTCCGCAAAGTCCCAGTCTGTGTCCACCGGGTGCAGTAATAAAACCCCGGGCTGCAGAAGCGGCGGCCCAGGGAGAATAACGGGATGCGGCATTGATTGAAAATGCCAGATCATCCTTCGTTATTGCCTGTTCCAGCCATATACTTCCTGTGGCAGTTACCAGTTCCGGCGGTGCGTTAAGCCGCAATCGTAGTTCCTGCAGACTGTCTTTCCCCAAGTTGTCCACTTTATAACGCATCCAGATCGGCAGCAAATTTAAATACGCCTGCCATGCACACCTCATTTGCATCACTCCTGCTTAAGTCTATGTGACAGGCGGTGTGATATGCAAAAAAGAACCGACAGCAAATGCTGTCGGCTCCATGAAAAAATGGTTCTATGTCAATAGTTGGGGTAGAGCCAAAATAGAATAATTTTTCGGATCGTGTCGGAGCTTTAGCTCCGGCACGATTTTATGTATTACAGAACAGAATTCGCTTTCTAAAATTATTGAAGTTGCGCATACCATAACAC